>CAZZXB010000034.1:0-20285 GCA_964658025.1 uncultured Janthinobacterium sp. | reverse complement strand
TGAGTCCGACGCGGACGCACGCGCGCTTGCAGCTCGTCCTGGGAAGCGCGTTGCATGCGTGGGCGCGCGGTCGCGGCGAGATCGGAACGGAGTGGCGCTTCCGCATCGCCCCTCCGGGCGAAGTACGGCGCCCGCTCGTTCCCGACATCGCCTACGTCGATCGCGAGACCCTCTCGCGCGTCGTCCCGAGCGCGCGCGAGATTCCGACGTTTCCGCCCACGGTCGCGATCGAGATTCGCTCGCCCGGCGACCGCCGGCGCGACATCGACGAGAAGATCTCGGTCTACCTTCGCGCGGGGACGCGACTCGTGATCGTCATCGACCCGAAAACGCGAGAGGCGACGCTCGTCGATCCCGATCGAACGCGCGTGCTTTCGGGCGACGAACGATTACGCCACGACGCGCTCCCCGAATTCGATCTCGACCTCCGCGCGTTCTTCGCCGAGGCGATCGACGGTCGGCCCTGACCGTTACTTCTTGCCGAAGACGCCTTTCGCCGCGGCCTGCGCGGCCTCGGCACCCGTCGCGACGCTCTCCGAGAGCTTCTCGCCCGCATCCTTGAGGACGCTCGCCGCATCCCCGAGCACCGCGCCGAGCTTCTCCGAGCCCTCCTTGGCGCCGGTGCCGACCGTCTCGGCGGCGTGCGCGAGCTTCTCGCCCGCCTCTTGCGCCACGGACGACATCGTGTCGGCGAGCTTGCCGAGGCTCGCCTTGACTTGCTGGACCTGACCTTCGACCACGAGACCGCGATCGCCGGAGAGTTTGCCGCCGACCTCTTTGGCCTTCCCGGCGAGGTCGTCGAGGGTATTGCCGAACGGTTTGTCGCTCATGGAACACCTCTTTCCCACATCGCCGCCGTCCCTACTACGACGTGGGACACGGATTCGCGACCCGCACGCCCGAAGTCCGAACCCATGAAACGCGACCGCAGCTTCGACGCTTTCGAACGGGCGCGCCGCGTCATCCCCGGCGGCGTGAACTCGACCGTCCGAGCATTCAAAGGCGTCGGCGGATCACCGGTGTTCTTCGCTTCGGGGAGCGGCTGCGAGGTGACCGACGTCGATGGGAACGTCTACGTCGATTACGTCATGTCGTGGGGGCCGCTCATCCTCGGCCACGCGTATCCCGCCGTGATCGAGGCGGTCCGCGACGCGGCGACGCGCGGCACGTCGTACGGCGCGCCGACCGAGATCGAGAGCGAGCTCGCCGAGCTCGTGGTCGCGATGGTCCCGAGTGCCGAGAAGGTCCGATTCTGCTCGAGCGGGAGCGAGGCCACGATGTTCGCCCTCCGCCTCGCGCGGGGCGTCACGGGCCGCAGCGGCGTCCTGAAATTCGCCGGTTGCTACCACGGGAGCGTCGATCCGTTCCTCGTTTCGGCGGGCTCGAGCGCGCTCACGATCGGCGTCCCCGATTCCGCGGGCGTCCCCGCGAATACGGTCGCGGATACGATCGTCGCGCCGTACAACGATCTCGGCGCGGTCGAGGCGGCCTTCGCGGCGCGCGCCGATATCGCGGCGGTCATCGTCGAGCCGTACGTCGGCAACATGGGGTTCGTCCTCCCGAAACCGGGGTTTCTCGCCGGGCTCCGCGAGCTCTGCACGCGCCACGGCGCGCTCCTGATCTTCGACGAGGTGATGACGGGGTTTCGCGTGGCGCCGGGCGGCGTCCAGGAGCGCGAGGGGATCCTTCCGGACATCACGACGCTCGGCAAGATCGTGGGCGGCGGGCTCCCCGTCGGCGCCGTCGCGGGTCCCGCCGCGATCCTCGACGAGTTCACGCCCGACGGGCGCGTCTTCCAGGCCGGCACGCTGTCGGGGAATCCGCTCGCGATGGCCGCGGGTGCGGCGACGTTACGTGCGCTTCGCGAGCCCGGCGTCTACGACGCGCTCGAACGGGCCGGAGGGCGGTTTACCGAGGGGATGGATGCCGTCTTCACGCGTCACGATCTGCCCCATCAGGTGCAACATCGCGGCTCGATGGTGGGTTTTTTCTTCACGGATGAGCCCGTCGTCGATCTCGCGAGTGCGAAACGGTCCGATACCGCATGCTACGCGCGATTCTTTCACGGAATGCTCGATCGCGGCGTCTATCTTGCACCGTCCCAATTCGAGGCCGGGTTCCTCAGCCTCGCGCACGACGCGTCCGTCATCGATCGAACGATCGCGGCCGCCGACGACGCGCTCGCGGACGTACTCGCGACCTCCGACGGGAGCCGTCGCTAACCGCCGGCCGTTCGTGGTACGAAAGAGATCCATGCAGCCCCGTGACCCGGCGCACGTCGCCGTCCCGAAAACTATGGCACCGTCGGAACACGGAATCGGTCGTTCGCGCCCGGTTTCGGATATCGTCGGTCACCTTCGGGAGGCGCAATGCCGCTAGTCTGCCTCGGGCTTTCGCATAACACGGCTCCCGTCGACGTTCGCGAACGCCATGCGTTCCCGGCCTCGCGGATGGCGGAATCGCTCGTCGCCCTGCGCGATTACGAGATGGTTCGGGAAGCCGTGATGCTCTCGACGTGCAACCGGCTCGAGATCTACGCGGAACTCGAGGATTACGAATCGGGCGTCGACCAACTCCGCTCGTTCCTGAAAAATTTCCGCCACGGCGACGTCCGGCACGACATGTCCTCGTACATGTACACGCTGCTCGGATCGCAGGCCACGGACCATCTCTTTCGGGTGGCGACCGGGCTCGACTCGATGTTGATCGGCGAGGCCGAGATCCTCGGCCAAGTCAAAGACGCCTACGTCCAGGCACAAAAGGCGCATTCGCTCGGCAAGACGCTCCACGCGCTCTTCCGCGAGGCGCTCTCGGCCGGGAAGGAAGCGCGCTCGCACACGCGGATCGGCGGCGAGTCGATCAGCGTCGCGACCGCGGCGATCGATCTCGCGAAGCAACACCTCGGCGAGCTCGCCGGAAAGACGGTCCTCGTCGTCGGCGCCGGCAAGATGGGGACGACGGCGGCGAAACGCCTCCGGCTCGAGGGTTGCGCGGAATTACTCGTCGCGAACCGCTCGCACGCGCGCGCGCACGACGTCGTCGCCTCGCTCGGCATGGGGACGGTCGTGGAGATGCCCGGCCTCGTCGATGCGTTGCGCCGCGCCGACATCGTCGTCACGTCGACGGGCGCGTCGCACTTCGTGCTCGGTCCCGGGAACGTCGCCGAAGCGATGCTCGGACGCCCGGATCGCAAGCTCTTCATCGTCGATATCGCGGTCCCGCGCGACGTGGATCCCGACGTCGCGCGCATCCCCGGCATCGAACTCGCCGACATCGACCGTCTGCGCGACGTGATCGACGTGACGCTCGAAAAGCGCCGCGAATCCGTCCCCTACGTCGAAGAGATCATCTCCGAACACGCCGAGCGCTTCGCGCAGTGGTATCAGGCGCGCGTCGCGATCCCGGTCGTGAGTTCGCTCGTGCAGAAGGCCGAAGCGATCCGCGACGGCGAGATCGAGCGCCTCTTCTCGCGCTGTCCCGAACTCTCCGAACGCGAGCGCATGCTCGTGACGGGCGCCTCGCTCACGATCGTCTCGAAACTCTTACACGGCGCGGTGACGAAGATTCGCGAACGCGCGTCGACGAATCACGCCGAAGCGCTCACGTACGCATCGCTTCTCGACGAGCTCTTCGATTTGCGCGTTCGCAGCGACGAGGCGTCGTCGGCACGTGCCCGCGCGCGCGCCGAAGCGACGCTCGAGACCGATCTCGCGGAGTGAGCGCGCCCGGTAAGGTCTGGCTCGTCGGCGCGGGGCCGGGCGATCCCGGCCTGCTGACGATTCGCGCCGCTCGCGCGATCGCCGGATGCGACGTCCTGGTCTACGACTATTTAGCCTCCGAAGCGATCGTCGCCCTCGCGCCGGCCGGATGCGAGAAGATCTACGTCGGCAAGAAAGCCGGGAGCCACACGCTCTCGCAGGACGAGATCACGGCGCTCATCGTGAAGCTCGGACGCGACGGCCGTAAGGTCGTGCGCCTCAAGGGCGGCGACGTGTTCGTGTTCGCGCGCGGCGGCGAAGAGGCGGCCGAACTGCACGACGCGGGGATCCCCTTCGAGATCGTTCCGGGCATCACGTCCGCGATCGCGGCGCCCGCGTATGCGGGCATTCCGATCACGCACCGCGATCACAACACGTCGTTCACGATCGCGACCGGGCACGAAGACCCGACGAAAGGGTACTCGTCGCTGGATTATGCGAGGCTCGCGAATCCGACGCAGACGCTCGTCTTCTTGATGGCGATGGGCAATCTCGCGGGCATCGTCGGCAAGCTGCGCGAGCACGGGATGCCGGGCGACCTGCCCGTCGGCATCGTGCGCGAAGGCACGCGCCCGACGCAAGAGACGATCGTCGCCACGCTCGACACGATCGTCGCGGAAGTGGAACGCACGCAGTTCTCCGCACCCGCGATCGTCGTGATCGGAAACGTCGTGCGCGAACGCGAGCGCGTCCGTTGGTTCGATCGCAATCCGTTGTTCGGCAAACGCGTGCTGATCACGCGCGCGCGCGAAGCCGCGACCGACTTCGCCGAAAAGCTCTGGGACCGCGGCGCGCAACCCGTCGTCGCTCCGACGATCGCGATCGAGCCGCCCGACGACGGCGCGCGCGCGGCCGCCGCCGTCGGATCGCTCTCCCGTCGCGACTGGGTCGTCTTCACGAGCCGGAACGGCGTCGATGCCTGCTTCGACCTCCTCGGCGCCGACGGCGGCGATGCGCGGCGGTTCGGCACGGCGCGGGTCGCCGCGATCGGTCCGAAAACCGCGGAACGCCTCGCGAGCTACGGCGTGCGCGCGGATTACGTTCCGACGACCTACGACGGAGAACACGCCGCGGCCGGACTCCTCGAGCGCACGAAACCGGGCGACGACGTGTTGCTCCTGGGCGCGCAGACGATGCGCGACGTGATCCCGCAGACGCTGCGCGACGCGGGACGACGCGTCGACGTCGCGGCCGTGTACCGGACCGTCGACGTCGTCGATCGCGAGATCGCCGAGGCCGCGACCGACGCCGACATCTGGACGTTCACGAGCGCGAGCACCGTCCGCGGACTCGTCCGTAATCTCCCCAACGCCGCGGAGATCGCGCGGACGAAAACGATCGCGTGTCTCGGCCAACCGAGCGCCTCCGCCGCGCGCGACGCGGGATTCGTCGTCGACGTCCTCCCGGAGCATGCGACGGCAGACGCGCTGATCGAGGCGCTCGAGCGCATCCCCACGCCGACCGGTTAGCGTGTTCGCGCGCGGCACCGCGCTCGCGGCGTGCGTCGGCGTCGTCGCGTATCGCGCGAAGGCGCTCGACGCGAGCGGCGCCTTCGCCGCGACCGTCGTCGGCGGGGCGATCTTCGGCGCGCTCGGTACGCGCGGCGCGAGCGTCTTGCTCGCCTTCTTCGTTCCGTCGATCGCGCTCTCGCGCGTCGGTCGCACGCGCAAGCGCGCGTTGCTCGCGGACGTCGAGAAAACGGGCGCGCGCGACTGGCGTCAGGTCTTCGCCAACGGCGGCGCCGCCGCGCTCGCCGCGATCTACGCGCGCGATCGCGACGCACGCCGACTCGCCGCGTTCGCGGGAGCGTTCGCCGCGGCGAGCGGCGACACGTGGGCGACGGAGGTCGGCGCGCTCGCTCCCGGGCGGCCGCGGTCGATCCTGACGTTCCGTCCCGTCGCGACGGGTCTCTCCGGCGGCGTGAGCGGCGTCGGCACGCTCGCCGAGATCGCGGGCGCGGCGTTCGTCGCATCGATCGCGGGTGCCGTTTTCGATCTGCCGCGCCGGACGACGGCCGCGATCGCGATCGCGGGCGTCGCGGGAGCGACGGCCGATTCGCTCCTCGGCGCGTCCGCACAGGCGCTCCGTTATTGCGACGCGTGCGGGCGCGCGACCGAACGCGAGACGCATACGTGCGGGACGCCGACGCGCGTCGTGCGCGGCTCGCGCTTGTTCGGCAACGACGGCGTCAACTACGCGGCGACGATCGTCGGCGCGATCGTCGCGTACGCGCTCTCGGCGTGATCTAGGTCGAGGCGGCGGCTTTCCCGTAGGTTTTGTCGAGATACGGTAAGATGTCGTCGTCGTCGTCGAGGACGACGTCGCCGTCGACGAGGACCGGGATGCCCGTCTGCCCCGAGACCTCTTTGACGATCCCGCGTTCGCCGTGCGGTCGCGGCACGTTGACCGTCTTGTAATCGAGTAAGAGATCCGTCAACTTCGTGCGCACGCGCGCGCAATACGGACACCATTCGGCTTGGTAGAGGACGATATCTGTCGGTTGGCCCATGCCCCCGTCTTTCCCATTCCCCCGTTCGAACCCGCATTTTCGCCGAGGGAACGTGCGGAGAACGCTCGGAACATCTCCTCACGATGCACCGCAGTCACGACTATTGGACGAGCCCGAACCTCGGACGCTCCATGGAATTTCTGTGGTTCGGATGGTCGGGCTATCCCGTCATCGTCTTCCCGACGGAGATGGGTCGCTTCTACGATCACGAGAATGCGGGTCTGGTCGACGCGCTCGCGCGCAAGATCGACGACGGCTTCTTACAGATCCTCTGCGTCGACAGTAACGACGCGCAGGGCTGGTACAACGACTCCATCGCGCCGAGCGAACGCGGCGCGCGCCACGAAGCGTACGTCGGCTATCTCCGCGACGAGATCGTGCCGTACGTCCGCGAGCGTTCGCAACGCGAATCGCTGGGCGTCTTCGGGTGCGGCTTCGGCGCCTATCACGCGGCGAATCTCGCGGTGCGCCTTCCGGACGTCGTCTCGCGCGCCGTCTGTATCGGCGGGGCCTTCGACCTGCGTCGATTCACCGACGGACACTGGACCGAGATCGAACGCCGCAACGCTCCGCTCGATGCGATCGACGCACTCGACGTCCGCGAAACCGCGCGCCTGCGCAACGTCGCGTGGGCGATCGTCGCGAGCGACGAACCGACCGCCGACGACGGCATCGCGCTCGCGAAAACCCTCCGCACGACCGGCATCACCCCGACGGTCGAACTCTGGCCGAAGCCGCGCTTGCAAAATCGCCACAACTGGAACGAAGCCGCCGCGCGTTTGATCTGAACGCAACGCTCCCGCAGGGCTACTCCGTCTTGCGTACGATGCCGACGACCGTACCCCGAGCAGAGAAGCGACCTCCCTCTCGCGACGCAAGAGTGATCGAACGTCGGCATCGAACACGAAACGTCTAGAGAATCGTCTTGCCGAGCGCGCTCAGGATGAGTTCGACCGCTAGGATCGCGGTGCGGTTGTGTTCGTCGAGGATCGGGTTCGTCTCGGTGACTTCGAGCGAGCCGAGGACGCCCGATTGCGCGACCATCTCCATCGCGAGATGCGCTTCGCGATACGTCAGGCCGCCGGGGACCGCGGTGCCCGTGCCGGGCGCCTCGCGCGGGTCGATGCCGTCCATATCGAAACTCACGTGCACGGAACGCGCGCCGTTTTGGCCCGCGATCGCGAGCGCTTCGTCCATCACGCGTTCCATGCCCAGCCGATCGATCTGACTCATCGAGAACGCGCGTACGCCGAGATCGTGGATGCGATTGCGCTCGCCTTCGTCGATGTCGCGCAAACCGATGAGGACGGTGCGATCGAGCGCGATGTGATGTTCTTCGAGCGCGATCGAGACCGGCATGCCGTGCACGTGACCCGACGGCGACGTGAGCGGCGTGTTGATGTCGCCGTGCGCGTCGATCCAGATGAGTCCGGGTGCGGTGTCGCGCGCGCGGAACACGCCCGCGAGCGTGCCGATCGCGATCGAATGATCGCCGCCGAGCACGAGCGGAAATCCGCCGTCGCGGATCGACCGTTCGACCAGGAGCGAGAGTTCGTGACAGACGTCGAGGATGATCGGCAGGTACTTCGCGTTCTTCACCGATTGCGCCGCATCGGATTCCGGAACGGGGACGTTGAGATTACCGTGATCGACGACGCTCCCGACGCCGATCGACGCGAGCGCGTCGTGCAGGCGCGCGTATCGGATCGCGGAGGGGCCCATATCGACGCCACGCCGATCGGCCCCGAGATCCATCGGAACGCCGATGACGTCGATCCGCCGTGGCGGGGCGATCCGTGCGAGCATCACCGTACCTCCGCCCGATCGGACGACGAGATCTCGCGCGGCGGCATGGCGACCGCGGTTTCGCCCGCGAAGACGCCGGACGCGACGATCGCCGGCGGTCGTTCCGGAAACGCGTTGAGCACGATCACGCGCACGATCGCCGCGAGCGGCACCGCGAGAAACATGCCCGCGATGCCGAGCAGTTCGCCGCCGATGAGGATCGCGACGATCACCATGAGCGGCGAGAGGCCGACGGAATCGCTCACGATCTTCGGCGCGATGAAGTGACCCTCGGCTTGAAAGAGCGCGACGAACACGACCGCGACGATGAGCGCGTGTTGCCATCCGTCGTCGACGAGCGCGAGTAACACCGCGGGGACGAACCCGACGAACGCGCCGACGAACGGGATGACGTCGAAGAGTCCCGCGACGACGCCGATCAACACGGCATAGCGTACGTGCAGGATCAACAGCGCGGCGATGATGCAGAACCCGATCACGGCGCCGACGAGTAACTGTCCTCGGATGAAGCCGCCGAGCGCGGTATCGATGTCGCGCAGCACGACGCCGGCCTTCGCCTGGAAGCGCGGCGGAAGACGGAGGGTGAAACTGCGCAACAACCCCGGCGTCTCGATCATGAGATAGATCGACATGACGGGGATGACGACGACCGTCGCGACGAGCGAGACGAGCGAGAGCACGACCGCGAACGCGCCCGACGCCGCCTGGCCCGCGTAGCGTCGGGCGAGCGCGTCGGCTTGGGTCGGCAACGTGGCGAGATACGTCCGTACCGGCACGGGCAGGTGCGTGACGATCGGATTTTTCGGATCGTCGACGTAATCTTGCGCGACGTGCACGAAGTGCGGCGCCGACGCGACGAGCGACTGCACGTCGCTCGCGAGCGCCGGCACGATCGTGAGCGCGAGGATCGCGAGGATCGCGACGATGAACGCGTAGACGATGACGATCGCCCAGAGCAGCGGTATCCGCGCGTTGAGCCAGCGGACGATCGGGTAGATGGCGTACGTAAAGAACACCGCACCGACGCCGATGACGACCATGCTCGGAACGCGGGCGAGGAACGTGAGGATCGCGCTCAAGCACATCGCGACGAGGACGATCGTCGCGAGCACTTTGAGGGCGTACGTCACGCGTCGCTCCGTCCGCGAACGCCGAACGATGCGTCGACCCGAGGGAATTTCCATGGCACAAACCTACCACATCCGCGCGATATCGCCCGAGATGCCGCCCCCCGACGTCCCGGGCGCGCCCGTCGAGACGCCGTATCGGCCGCCGACGCCGGGCGATCCGCCGAGCACGCCCGGCGGCCCGGTCGAAGAACCGCCCCTCGCGCCGCCGATCGTCGACGATCCGTCGCAGACGCCGATTCCTTCCCCGATCGTCTTGTAATCCGCAAGGCCGAGCCTCGCACGCGTGCGTAAGACGCGTCGGATGTTCCGCCGTTTCGCGCGCGTCTTCTCCGTCGCCGTCGCGCTCGCGTCGTGTTCGCTCGCGAGCGGCTGTGCGAAGCCCGCGGCGATCGTTTCGAGCGCGTCGGCGACGCCCGGAACGCTCCGGCTCGGCCTCGTCACGGACACGGCGGGTCTCGGGGATCGCGGGCTCAACGACGGCACGTACGCCGGCCTCCGAGCGGCGAACGCGCGATTCGGCGCGCAGATCGCCGTCCAGCGCTCGTCGTCGCCGGGCGACTACCAACCCAACCTCACGTACTTCGCGGATCAAGAATACGACGCGACGTTCGGCGTCGGCGAAGCGATGCGCGCCGACGTCGAGCGGACGGCGCGCCTCTATCCGCGTCGGCGTTTCGTCATCGTCGGCGCCGTCGACGCCGAACCGAACGTGGCGTCGGTCGTCTTTCGCGAACAGGACGGATCGTTTCTCGCGGGCGCGCTCGCGGCGTCGCTATCGAAGACGCACGTCGTCGGCTTCCTCGGCGGCATCGACGCGGAACGCACGCGCGCGCTCGAAGCGGGATTCGTCGCGGGCGCGCGCGAGCTCGATCGGCGGACGCGCGTCGACGTCGTTCGCGCGCGCGCGCCGGGCGACGCGGCGGCCGTGCGCGCCGCGACGCGCGCGATCCTCGCCGCGCACGCCGACGTCGTCGAGATCGCGGCGGGCCGCGCGAGTTCCGCCGCGTTCGACGCGCTCCGCGCGAATCCGGAGATCCACGCGATCGCCGTCGGCGGCGACGCATCCGCGCTCGCGAGGGACGGCGCGCTCACGAGCGTCGTCACGCGCGCCGACGCCGCGGTCTTTCGCATCGCGCTCGAGACGAGCGCCGAAAAGTTTCCGTCGGGGATCGTCTCGTTCGGCTATCGCGAAGGCGCCGTCGGGCTCGCGACCTTGCCGCAGACGCGACGGATCGTCGGCCCGCAACGGCTCGCGCGCCTCGACGCGGTCGGCCGCGCGATCGCGAGCGGCCGCATCGTGCCGCCCGCCACGCGCGAGGCGCTCGCGGCCTTCAGACCCGCGGCGCTCTAACGGCGACCGTCCCGGCGCGGCGGCCGCGGACGAGCCGCGTGCGCGAGAGACGATCGTGCGGATGGACGCGCATGAACAATCCGACGAGCGCGAACGACGAGACGACCGAAACGAACGCGATCGTATAGCGCCAAAGCGTCTGCGCGATCGACGGTCGGCGGTTCGACGTCGTGCGCACGCGCAGTTCCATGACGAGCATTCCGACCGTCTGTCCGCCGAGCGCGACGAGGATCGCGCTGTACGCGAAAAAGGTCACGAACATGAAGCCCAAGCCCGCGCCGAACGCGAGCGCCGGAAGATGCGTCATGAGCGGCAGGATCGCCGCCGGGACGCCTTTGAGTTCTTTGGACGAGAGCGCCTGGTGCGAGACGTTCGCGACGAGCGGCGTTTTGAGCAGCGACGAGACCGTCGCGAGATCGATGCAGAACGCGCCGAGTCGGCGGACGACGGGGGCGCAGTCGGCGCGATCGATGCTCCCGGGCGCGCTCGCGTCGACGCTCGCCGGAACGTATCCGGCGGAGCGTTCGGTCAGGACGCGCATCCGCGCGTAGAGCGGGCTCGCCGCGAAACGTTCGAGCGCGTCGAGCCGGTTCGTCGCGTACGGTACGGCCGAGACCCACTCGCCCATCCGTAACGCCGGTTCCGCGTCGAGCTCCCGGCGTTGTTCCGCGAGCACCGCCATATCGACGCGCCGACCGATCGAGTGGAAGGTCGCGATCGCGATCGCGCCGAGCGCGTCGCGCATCCCGTCGCAACACAGCAACGCGGCGCGATCCGCCGTGAACTCCGTCTTGCGCAGCCACGGTCCGAACACGAAGGCGACGACGGGATTCTCGCGGCCGGAGATCGAGAGGAGCGACGTGATCCGCGTGTGGCCCGCCGCGATGTGCGCGAGTTCGCGCGCGATGAGAAACGCGAGTTCGCCGCGCTCGAGAAGATGATAGTACTGGCTCGAGATGACGAGCGCGTAAGGCTCGCCGATCCCGGTCGAAGCGATCGGCACGAACGGATCGTCGCGGACGAACACGTGCGGCGTCGCGACGCCGAGGCGCGCGGCGACCGAGGCCGCCACCTCGCCGATCTCGCCGATTTGCCGATCCTCGATGCGGACGCTCGAGCCGAGCAGCCGTCCGCGCGCGAGCGAGACGAACACGAGGCCGGCGACGACGAGCAAGACGACTTCGTTGAGCGAGACGCTCGGGAAGACGAGGCTCGCGAGCGCGAGCGAGGCGGGTGCGAGCACGACGCAGAGCCAGAGCGCGCGCCGCTCGCCCGGTACGCGCAGGCTGTCGGGACCGTCGAACCATTCGACCGTTTCGCTCGGTCGCTCCGCGGTCGCCGCCGCGGCCCGTCGCGTCGTTGCCATCTCCGGGCGGAGAGTTATTCGTGCGACACGCGATGCCTCGCGCGCCGCACGACCGATACGTATCGCATGGACGAAGGGATACGACCGTCGCCCGAGGATATGAGCCCGCTCATGTTGCAGCGCCGTCCGCTCTTCCGCGCCGCCCTCGCCGCCGCGCTCGCCGTCGGAACGGCGCTTCCGGCGCTCGCGCAGTCGAGCGTCGTCACCCCGCTCGCGACGATGCACGTGGCGCTCGCGGCGGCGTCGATGCACGCGCCCGGGCGCGTCGGCATCGCGATCGAAGATCTCGCGACCGGGATGAGTTCGGGGATCAACGCCTCGGCGAACCTCCCCGCGGCGTCGACGATCAAGATCCCCGTGATGGTCGAGGTATTCAAGCAACTCGAACGCGGGCGCGTCGATTTCGGCACGGTCGTCCATCTCGAGCGCCGCGATCGCGACTGGGGTTGGGGCGACATGGCGGACGCGCCCGACGGCACCGCGCGCACGGTGAAGCAACTGCTCTGGCTCATGATCACGCAGAGCGACAACACCGCGACGAACATGCTCATCCGCATCGTCGGTCGCACGCACATCAACGAGACGATGGCGAGCCTCGGTCTGCATCAAACGCATCTCGGCGACTTCATCCGCTCCGAGACGGAGACGATCCGTTACGATCTGCGCACGAGTCCGCGCGACATGGTGCGCCTGCTCGATCGGATCGCGCGCGATCGGATGATCGACGAGTGGTCGTCGCGCGAGATGCTCGCGATCCTGACGGGTCAAACCCATAACGGTCTCTTGCCCGTGCCGCTCCCCAAGGACGTGAAGATCGCGCACAAGACGGGGTCGCTCCACGATACGCTCAACGACGTCGGCATCGTCTACGAAAACGGCGAGCCCTACGTCATCGCCGTCATGACGACGCAACTCCCCGATCTCGACATCGGTCGCGCCTTCATCCACAAGGTTTCGCGGATCGCGTACGACGGCTTCGCCCGCTTCGAGACGTGGCGCACGAACGCGGGGATCGCCGCCTTCTCGCCGACCGTCGTCGCGAGCGCGGTCGCCCCGATCGTCGGCCCCGACGAAGCGATGTGGAACGGCGAAGGCGGCGCGAAACTCCCGGCGCTGCTCGCGCCGGTCGCGGAACCGCCCGCTCCCGACGCGCCCTAGCGCGTCAGCGGCGCGGTCCGTTTGTAGGTCGGCGTGAGCAGATCGCGGTAGACGGGCTCGCGACCGAGCGTCATGCGCTCGTAGAACTCGGCGATGTCGCGCGTGATCGGGCCGAGCTTTCCGTCGCCGACGGTCCGATGGTCGACCGAGCCGACGAACGTGACGCCGGCCGCCGTCCCCGTGAAGAAGATCTCGTCCGCCGCGTAGAGTTCGCTGCGATCGATCCCGCGCTGGATCGTCGTCACGCCGAACTCGCGCTCCGCGATCTTCATGACGGTCTTGCGCGTGATCCCCTCGAGCACGTTCTGCGTGGGATCGGGCGTGAAGAGCGTTCCGTCCTTGACGAGAAAGAGGTTCGCCGCCGAACCTTCGGCGACGTGACCGTCCTGCGAGAGCAGGATCGCCTCGTCGAAGCCGTTCATCTGCGCTTCGCTTTTCGCGAGCGCGGAATTGATGTAGGCGCCCGTGATCTTCGCGCGCGCGGGCGCCATCGTGTCGTCGATGCGCCGCCACGAACTCACGCACGCGCGCAGACCCGTGGTCGCGTCGAAATACTTGTCGAAACCGATCGCGCTGATGGCGAACGCATCGGGGACGCCCGCGAGGCGTACGCCGACGTCTTCGAGCGATTTGTACATGAGCGGTCGGATGTACACGTTGCGCTCGTAGGTATTGCGCGCGCAGAGTTCGACCGTGAGCTCCACGAGTTCGTCGACGGTGTGCGGAACCGACATGAGGATCGTGCGCGCGGATTGCCGGAGCCGCTCGAAATGCTCGCGCAGTTGTAAGAGGTAGAGCTCGCCGTCCGCCGGATTCCAGAATCCGCGGATCCCTTCGAAACAGCCCGTGCCGTAATTGAGGCCGTGCGAGAGCAGGCCGATCCGCACGTCACCGTAGCGCTGGAAGCGGCCATCCGCGTAAACGATCGAGTCGGCGAGTTCCATCAGGCGCGTGCCCTTCGCGCCGCGCGCGTACGGCCCCCGCGGGTCGCGGCGCGGAACGGGTGAACGCATCGAAAATCGGGAACGCGGACCACATGCTCGAAGGCTCGCGAACGTTCGACATCGCCTGGGGCGCGACCACGGGGACGGTCTGCATGATCCTCGGGGCGATCTCGCTCGCGCTGTGGCTTCGCGCGCGCCGGACGGGCGAGCCGTCGTTGTTCGGCGCCGCGATCGATCCCAAGCGCCGTCTCCAATTCGCCTACGCCATCTTCGCGATGGTGATGGGCGGAACGAACTACGGTTGCCGTTTCATCGATCATCGATACCTCGAGGCCGTGCACGAAGGCTGGTTCGTGCTGACGGTCGTGATCGTCGCGACGCTCGGAACGTTGCTCGCGCGGCGCGTTCGCGCGGTCGTCGCACCCGTCATCGCCTCGTAAGCGCGATGCGTCGGACCGTCCTCGGTTGCGCCTTCGCGCTCGCGATCGCATTCGCCGCGTCGGCTCGCCCGACGCCCGTCACGCTTCCCACGGAGTGGACGCTCGCACCGCCCTCCGAAGATCCGATCGCCCTCGGCACGCTCCCCGTCGGCGCCGCGATCACGGCCGACGGCGCGCATCTCGTGGTCGTCGAGGGCGGCCAAGCCACATCGGATCTCCGCGTGTTCGCGCTGCCGTCGCTCGCGGCCGAGCGGACGATCCCGTTGCCGGGCGCCGCGGGCGCACCGCTCGCCGACGCCGCGGGGACGGGATGCTGGGCGAGTACCGCGGGTACGGACACGCTCGTCCACGTCGATGCGGCGACCGGCGCCGTCGATCGGACGATCGCACTCCCGCATCCGTTCTGGGCCTCCGCGATCGCGCGATCCCCGGACGGACGGTATCTCGCGGCGAGCGGCGATCTCGCGAACGCCGTCGCGCTCGTCGATCTCGCGACCGGCACGATCGCGAAGACGATCGCGGTCGGCAGACATCCGAACGGTCTCGCGTTCTCGCGCGACGGCGCGAAACTCTACGTCGCGAACTGGGGCGAATCGTCGGTCGACGCGATCGACGTCGCGACGCGCGCGGTACGCGCGACGATCGCCGTCGGCCGCCATCCGGAATATCTCGCGCTCGCGGGCGACGGCGCGCGGCTCTTCGTCTCCGAGACCGACGACGATGCGATCGGCATCGTCGACACCGCGCGCGACGTGCGCGCCGCCGACGTCGACGTGCGGCCGTACGGGTCGGGCGACTACGGCGCGTCGCCGACGGCGCTCGTCCCGTCGCCGGACGGAAAACGCCTGTACGTCGCGTTATCGGCGGCGAACGCGATCGGCGTCGTCGCGACGGACGGACCCACGGCGCATCTCGCCGGCGCGATCCCGGTCGGCTGGTATCCGACCGCGTTCGTTCTCGATCCGGGCGGCACGCACGCGATCGTCGCCGACGGAAAGGGCGAGCGCTCGCATCCCAATCCGCAGTTCTCGCCGTTCGCGCGCGGATCGCACGAACGCTCGGGATACGTCGCCGCGATCCTCGCCGGATCGCTCAGGCGCGTCGCGCTTCCGGACGACGCCGAGGCGGCGCGCGGTCTCGCCGAGGTGCGCGCGCACGCCGGTCCGTCGTTCGCGCGCGCGACGGGCGATCCGAGCGCGGCGCCCATCGGGACGCCCGTTCGGGCGCACGGGCCGATCCGTCACGTCGTCTACGTCGTGCGCGAGAATCGCACGTACGATCAGGTGCTCGGCGATCTGCCGCAGGGCGACGGCGATCCCGCGCTCACGTTATTCGGTCGCGACGTCACCCCGAACGCCCACGCGCTCGCGACGCGCTTCGGCCTGCTCGACGACACGTTCGCCGACGCGCAGGTCAGCGCGGACGGCCACAACTGGTCGATGGCGGCGTTCGCCAACGACTATCTGGAACGGATGTGGCCGCCGCTCTACGGCGACCGTCGCAAGCTCTACGATTTCGAGGACGGCGCCGACGCCGCGACGCCGCACGCCGGATACATCTGGAACGCGACCAAGCGCGCGGGCGTGGCGCTGCGCAATTACGGCGAGTTCACGGCGCTGCGCGAGAAGGACGATACGTCGCCCGTCGTCTCGCACATGGCGGATCTCGAAGACGTGACGGACCCGCGGTTTCCGGGATTCGATCTCTCGTTCAGCGATCTCGATCGCGAGGCGGAATGGGCGCGCGAGTTCGCGGGCTACGTGTCGCACGACGATCTTCCCGCGCTCGAAATCGTCCGGCTCCCGAACGATCACACCTCGGGAACCGCACCCGGTAAGCTCACGCCGACCGCGTACGTCGCCCAGAACGATCTCGCGCTCGGACGCCTCATCGACGTCGTGTCGCATTCGCGTTATTGGTCGAGCACCGCGATCTTCGTCGTGGAGGACGACGCGCAGAACGGTCCGGATCACGTCGGCGATCAGCGCATGCCCGCGCTCGTCGTCTCGCCGTTCGCGCGCGGCGGCACCGTGCACGCGCACCATTCGACGGCGGGCGTCCTGCGCACGATCGAACTCATCCTCGGACTCCCGCCGCTCTCCGCGTACGACGCCTCCGCGCTCCCGCTCTACGATGCGTTCGCCTCGCACGCCGACCCACGCCCGTACGACGCGCTTCCGGCGACGGCCGATCTCCAAGCACGCAACCTCGCGAGCGCCTACCACGCCGCGCAGAGCGCGCGACTCGACTTCACGAAAGAAGACGCCGTCCCGCCGAACGTCCTCACCGATATCGTGTGGCACGCCGTTCGAGGGACGTCACCCCCGCGTTAGCGGACTCGCCGAACCGGCGACCTCATATTTCCGCGTCGGTATCGATTCGTTGCCGCGGTCCGCGCGTCGCAACCCCGGTCGCGGACGAGAAGTCGGACGTCGCGCGCCGACGAGGACGGGATCCTCGCACCGACGTAAGCGCCCGACATGCGAACGATCGCCGCCGTCATCTTCTCGCTAATCGCGTTCGCGACGGCACGTCCGGCGAGCGCGGATCCGTGCCCGGTCCGTCTGAATTTCGTCGTTCGCGTGCCGAGCGCGCCCGTGTACGCGATCGGCCTCACCTCTGACGAGACGGGCGAAGCGCATCTCGACGCCGCGCTCTTCGGCGCGGGCGTGCGATACGACGCGACGTTCGCGCGCGTCGACTTCACGGATTCGAAACGCGTCGCTGCGGACGGCGCGCCCGCGTGGGCGTCGCCGACGCTCTACGTCCGCGTTCCGGCCGACGCCCCGCCGCTCGAAGCGGCGACGCTCGCGATCGAAGATCCGGATACGCACCTTCCCCTCGATTGCACCGGCGGCCACGCGGTCGCCGCCGACCTCGGTCGCGACGCACCGCGGATACGGGCGAACGAGAAGCCGGAGCGCGCCGCGGCCGTCGATCGCGCGATCGCCGCGTACGACGCCACGTCGGCCGTCGTGACGGGCACGGCCGTTACGGAGCCGAGGCTCGCGTGCGCGAAGCCGTATCTTCCCGCGCGCACCGCGAACGTCGTGCAGCCCGCCTATCCGCTCATCGCGCGACAGAACGGCCACGTGGGAAGCGTTTCGATCGATATCGAGCTCGGAACCGCCGGCGAAAAACGGAGCGCCGTCATCCGCAGCAGTTCGGGCTGGCCCGAACTCGACGCCGCCGCGCGCGCCGCGGCGCTCGCGACGACGTACGTCCCGGAGACGTTCCGCTGCGCGCCGGTCGCGGGGACGTACGAGTTCCGAGCGGACTTCGCGGGCCGGTAAACGAGTCCGAGTACGACGCCGAACCTCTCGCTTCGCGAGGCGTGCGTGCGGAGCGCGAACGAAAAAGACGCGACCGAAGCCGCGTCTCTTTTTCGTTCGTGACGTCGAGCCGCTAACGGGCCGACGGACGACGACGGTTCCTAGAGGCCGTAGACCGACTTGAGGTCGCCCATCGCCTGCGTGAGGACGGCGTGATAGTTGCCGTCGGCTTTCTTGCCGTACTTCGCATCGATGTCGTCCATCACGGCGACGTGGATCGGATGCGTCACGAGTCCGTCGAGCATGTACTCGACGTCGAACGCCTTGGTTTCCGGGTTCACGCCGAGCGTGTAGAGGGCCGCGGAGAGGGCCTTACCGTCGGTCGGGGCGGGGCTCGGATCGCTCGGAAGCGCGACCTTCGCGGCGGTGACCTTCGCGAGCGAATCCGTCACGACGAAGTTGAACACTTCGAGGAACGACTTCACGTTATCGGCTCCGAACTTCTTCGTGAGCGACGCGACTTCGGCCGTCGTCTTGTCGCCGGCGAGCACGCCGACGAGCTTCGTCGAATCGAACGCGGAGGGTCCGCCGCCGGCTTCGATCATCGAGAGGGTCACGGGAAGGTCGGGTTGACCCGTGTACGGCGCGGCGGCGCTGAAGCGCGCCTTGTCCATCGGCTTCGCGACCGACGGCGCTGCGAACGAGAGCACCGCGGCGCCCGCGAGTGCGGCCATGACGGCCTTACGAAGAGACTTCATCCAAACTCCTTAGACGTGTACGTTTTGCATATGGTCAACGGGTGAAACGCCGGCTCGGATGTACCGCACGCGCGTCTCGCTCGGCGTAGCGGGCGAGCGTGCGCAATTGTTTGCGGAACATGAACAGATCGCAGGAGGGTAAGATCCTGCGGAGCGCGCGTCCGTACGGTCCGCGCGGGTATCGTACGAGGATCCGGGCGACGAGGCGCGTCGCACCTCCCTCGCACGACGTCACGCGATAGGTCCCCGCGAAATCGCCCATGAGCGCGCGCGCGACGCGCGACGCGAGCGCGATCGTGAGCTGTTCGTCCGCCGCGAACGAGACGAGTCGGAAGATCGTCATCACGCGCTGCCCGGGCTCGAGTCGCTCGACTCCGGGCGTCAGCCGAGGCGGACTGCGGCGCGCGAAATTGTCGAGGAGATCGTAACTGTACGGCGCCACGCGGAGCTGGCAGAGCCAACGGAAGACGAGATCGCGCGGAGCGCCGACGTCGATCGCGCGGTGGAACGTGTCGTCGTGCGCGAAGCCGAGGGCGTCGCAGGGGAACGACGACGCGATCTCGTCGGCGGTCGCACCCCAATTCGAACGGTCGCTCACGCGCTACGGACGAGGGCGATCCCGAGAATCGCGGCGCCGATTCCGAGCCCGACGCTCGCGACCACGTAGGCGGCGGCGAGTCCGAGTCCCGGCCCCCGCGCGAGCGCGAGCGCTTCGAACGAAAACGTCGAGAAGGTCGTGAACCCGCCGATGATCCCCGTCGCGAGAAACGTCCGCCACAGCGGCGAGATCGATCCGCGACCGAGGGCGAGTTCGAGGACGATGCCGATCGCGAACGACCCGACGACGTTGATCGCGAACGTTCCGAGCGGCGCCCGCGCCGCTCCGAGCCGTGCCACGGTGAGGACGATGACGAGGTAACGCAACGTCCCGCCGATCGCCGCGCCGAGGGCGGCCGCGACGAGCGCGCGCAGATCGATCACCCGCGAACCATTGCGCGCGTCGAAAGACCCGCCCTTGCGATGGAACCGACCGTACGCGCAAGATGTCTTCGGTTAGAGGAGACCACTATGAACGAAGACTTTCTCGGTCGATCCCGTTCCGTCGCCGCTCCCGGTTTCAACCGCTGGCTCGTCCCGCCCGCGGCACTCTGCATTCATCTCGCCATCGGTCAGGTCTACGCGTTCAGCGTGTTCAACAAGCCGATGGCCCAGTTACTCGGCGTCACGGCGCCGGCGGTGGGCGATTGGACGATTCCGGAGCTCGGCTGGATCTTCAGCCTCGCGATCGTCTTCCTCGGACTCGCCGCCGCGTTCGGCGGGAAGTGGGTCGAGCGCGTCGGGCCGCGCAAGGCGATGTTCGCGGCGGCGCTCTTCTTCTGCGGCGGACTCTTCATCGCGGGCGGCGGCGTCGCGCTCCACGCGCTGTGGCTCGTCTATCTCGGATACGGCGTCGTCGGCGGGATCGGTCTCGGCCTCGGATACATCTCGCCCGTCTCCACGCTTATCAAATGGTTCCCCGATCGTCCGGGTCTCGCGACGGGGACCGCGATCATGGGCTTCGGCGGCGGCGCGCTCATCGGCGCGCCGTTATCGATCCTCCTGATGAAGCATTTCGCGACGGCCGCGAACGAAGGCGTCGCCGCGACGCTCCTCGCGATGGGCGCGATCTATCTCTGCTTCATGCTCGTCGGCTCCGCGACCGTGCGCGTTCCGGCCGCCGATTGGCGACCCGCAGGATACGATGCGGAGGCCGCGCCGCGCGCGCTCGCCACGACGGGCGACGTGCTCGTCGC
>CAZZXB010000033.1:0-24362 GCA_964658025.1 uncultured Janthinobacterium sp. | reverse complement strand
TGTATAAATATGCGCTATGATCGCTTCGGTCGCCGAACCCGGGCTTCGGGGGCGGCATTTTCTCGAGGTTACCGACCTCGCCTCGCACGAGATCGCGACGATCCTCACGATCGCCGTGGATCTCAAACACGGTCGCTCCTCGGAACAGCTCCCGCTCCTGCGCGGAAAGACGCTCGGGATGCTCTTCGAGAAGCCGAGTCTGCGCACGCGCGTCTCCTTCGAGGTCGGCATGACGCAGCTCGGCGGCGCGGCGCTCTTCGCGCAGGGTTCCGAGTTCATGGTCGGCTCGCGCGAGACGCCCGAAGACGCGGCGCGCGTGCTCTCGCGCTACGTCGACGCGATCGTCGTGCGGACGCACGCGCACGAACCGCTGCAACGCTTCGCGCGCTCGGCGACCGTGCCCGTCATCAACGGCCTCTCCGCGCACGCGCATCCGTGTCAGGCGCTCGCCGACATCATGACGATCCGCGAACGGTTCGGCACGCTCTCGGGCTTGCGGCTCGCCTACGTCGGCGACGCGCGCAATAACGTCGCGGTCTCGCTCGCCGAAGCCGCCGTCTCCTGCGGCGTCTCGGTGCAATTCGGCGCGCCGCCGTCGCATCGACCGAGCGAAGCGTTCGTCGCGCGTCTGCTCGATCTCGGCCGTCCGCACGGCGCGACGGCGCGCGCGTTCACGAGCCCGGTCCGCGCGGTGCGCGACGTCGACGTCATCTACACCGACGTCTGGACCTCGATGGGCGAAGAACATCTCGCAGAACGTAACGCCGCGACGCTCTCTCCATACCGCATCGATTCCGAGCTCATGGCGGCCGCGGCGAAGCACGCGATCTTCATGCATTGCTTGCCCGCGCATCGCGGCGAAGAGGTGACGGCGAGCGTGATCGACGGACCGCAGAGCGTCGTCTTCGATCAAGCCGAAAACCGCATGCACGCCCAGAAGGCGTTACTCGTCGCCCTGCTCACGGATCTTCGAGGTATGCCGACATCGTGAAAACGACGCGCCAACGCGCCATCCTCTCGCTCATCGCGACGCGTCCCGTGCGCTCGCAAGACGAGCTCGCGCAACTCCTCGAGGGTCAAGGTTACGAAGCCACGCAGGCGACCGTGTCGCGCGACATCAAGGATCTCGGTCTCGTGAAGGTTCCGCTCAAGAACGGAAACGGGAACGGCACGCAGTTCAAGTACGTCGAGCCCGGACTCGGTCGCGGCTACGCGAGCCGCCTGCACCGCGTGATCGCCGAACTCGTGCGCGATTGCCGCGGCGTGCTCAACCAGATCGTCATCCGCACGCCGCCCGGGAGCGCGATGCTCGTCGCTTCCGCGATCGACGAAGCCGCGTGGCCCGAAGTCGTCGGCACGCTCGGCGGCGACGACACCGTTCTCGTCGTACTCGACGACCCGGCGAAGATGCCCGTCGTCAGACAGCGCTTCGAAGACATGCGCTCGGAGGATCCGCTCTAGTGTCCACCATCGTCCTCGCGTATTCCGGCGGACTCGATACGTCCGTTCTGCTCAAAAAGTTCGTGCTTGCGGGGCATCGCACGATCGCGCTCACGCTCGATCTCGGCGAGAGCGACGGCACCGCGGGCGCCGGCGCGAGCGCCGCGCTCGACGAGGTGAAGGCGAAGGCGCTCGCGCTCGGCGCGTACGACGCCGTCTTGGTCGATGCCAAGGAGCGCTTCGTCGCGGAATTCGCGTATCCGGCGCTGCACGCGAACGCGCTCTACCAGGGCGTCTATCCGCTTTCGGCCGCGCTCTCGCGGCCGCTCATCGCGACGTTATTGATCGAGACCGCGCAGCGCTACGGTGCCGATGCGATCGCGCACGGGTGCACGGGCAAGGGCAACGACCAGGTCCGCATCGAGCTCGCCGCGCGCGCGCTCGACCCGTCGATCGCCACGCTCGCGCCGCTGCGCGACGAACCGCTCTCGCGGCCGGACGCGATGATCTACGCGCGAGCGAACGGCGTCCCCATCGCGCACACGGCCGCGAAACCGTATTCCGTGGATGCGAATCTGTGGGGCCGCTCGATCGAAGCGGGCGTCCTGGAAAATCCGTGGAACGCGCCGCCCGAAGACGCCTACGCGTGGACCGCGGCACCGAACGCGCGACCGAACGAAGCGGAATCCATCGTTATCGATTTCGAATCGGGCGAGCCGATCGTCGACGGACGGCGCGGTGCCGGGCTCGTCGCGTGGCTCAACGCCCGCGCGGGCGCGCACGGGATCGGCCGGATCGACATGATCGAAGATCGCGTGATCGGCGTGAAGTCGCGCGAAGTCTACGAGTGCCCGGGCTCGGTCACGCTGATCGCCGCGCACAAGGCGCTCGAACGCCTCGTCCTCACGCGCGACGAACTCCGGCTCAAGAGCACGCTCGACCAGAAGTACGCGGAGCTCGTCTACGACGGACTGTGGCCCTCGCCGCTGCGGACCGCGCTCGACGCGTTCAACGGCTCGCTCGCGACGCGCATGACCGGCAGCGTCCGCATGCGACTCCACGCGGGAAACGCGATCGTCGACGGCTCGCGCTCGCCCTTCGCCCTCTACGACGAATCGCTCGCGACCTACGGCGAGGGCGACCGCTTCAAACACGACGCCGCCGAAGGCTTCATCGCCCTCTGGGGTCTCCCGCTCGAACTCCAAGCGCGCGTCCGCGCGGGGCAGGCGAAACCGCTAACGCTCGCGCCGTAGACGGGGCCGCGCCCGAGCGTCATCGAACGCCGATCCGATACCGCGGTCGATCGTGAGGTCGCATCGCGAGTTGCGACGGCACCCGCCGCTACGCGGAGACGCGTCTCGCGTTCTCGACGGTGGCATCGGCTAGGCGGGACCGGGCGCGAGTAACGCGATCGCCCGCGCGAGCGGCGCGTCGGTTTTCGGATCGCCGACGACCTGGCGCGGCGCGGGAGTGACGACGACGTCCGGCGCGAGCCCGGTGCCGTCGATGTTGCGGCCCTTCGGCGTCGTGTAGCGCGCGGTCGTAACTTTGAGCGCGGCGCCGTCGGGGAGGGGGTAGATCGATTGCACGACGCCTTTGCCGAACGTCCGCGTGCCGACGATCGTCGCGCGCGCGTCGTCTTGGAGCGCGCCCGCGACGATCTCCGACGCGGAGGCGGTGTCGCCGTCGACGAGCACCACGAGTTTGCCCGCGAACGTCGCATCGCCCGTCGCGCGCTCGACGTGCGGCACGCCCACGCGCTCCTGCGTCGCGAAGATCGGGCCCGATGCGACGAACGCCGACGCGACGGACTTCGCTTCCTCGCCGTATCCGCCGCCGTTCCCGCGTAGATCGAGCACGAGTGCGGTCATACCGGAGCGCTCGAGACTCGCGATCGCGGCGCGCGTCTGCTTTGCGGCGTCGTCGCCGAACCCCGCGAGTCGGAGATAGCCGACGCCGCTCGCGAGTAACGCGAACGTCACGACCGGCGGCGCGATCTTCGCGCGCACGACCGCGACCCGCTGCGGCAGCGTCGCGCCGTCGCGTCTCAGCGTGAGCAGCACCGTCGTTCCGACCTTACCGCGTAACCGCGCGCCCACGCTCGCGGCGTCGGCGTTCGCGGTCGGCGTGCCGTCGATCGCGACGATCGCGTCCCCCGCGCGGATCCCCGCGCGCTCCGCCGGACTCCCCGCGATCGTATTCTCGACGCGCACGTGCGCGCCGTCCGAATCGAGCGCGAGCGTCGCGCCGATCCCGCCGAAGGTCTCGTTGCCGAGAAACGCGTTGAACTTCTCGAATTCTTTCGGATGGAAGAGCAACGTATACGGATCGCGGACCGACGCCGCTTCGCCCGCGATCGCCGCCCGCACGATCGCGCCCGCGGCGACGCGCCGCGGATAGCGCACGGTCGCGTCGAGGACCATCTTCGTGACGAGATCGCCGCCGTCGCCGCGCGAGACGCGCGCGGGCGCGAACGGTAACCGCGGGTCGATCCCCCGCGACACGAGATACGCGCCGATCCCCGTCCGCGCGCCGTCGACGAGCGTTTTCGGCGCGACCGGGCGATAGTAGGTCGAGAGCAACGTCGTGTAGCCGATCTCGAGTTCGATGAGATCGAGCGCCGAGAGATCCGTCGCCGCCGACGCGCGCGCGCCGGGCGTCGCGCCGCCCGCACCCGAACCCGAGACGACGAGAGCGAGGCCGAGTCCGAGGGCGAGCGCCCGAATCGGAGCGCGAAAATCGAACATCGACGGTACGTTCCGCGGCGCAACGCAAAATCGCCTCGCGCGTCGAAGCGGGTCGGTCATGAGCGAAGAAACATCGTTGCAGTGGGGCGGCCGCTTCGCGACGCCGCCCGATGCGGCGCTCATCGCCTTCGGCTCCTCGCTCGAAGACGATCTCGTGCTCGCGCCGTTCGACGCGACCGGATCGCGGGCGCACGTCGCGTCCCTCGCCTCGGGCGGGATCGTGACCCCGCAGACCGCGACCGAACTCGACGACGCGCTCGCGATCGTCTTCGAAGAGATCGAAACCGGCGCGTTCGCGACGTGGGCGCGCGCGGGGGCGTTCGAGGACGTTCACGGCGCGATCGACGCGCGCGTGCGCGAGTTGCGCCCGAACGTCGGCGATCGCTTGCACGCGGGCCGCAGCCGCAACGATCAAGTCGCGACCGCGCTCGCACTCTACGCACGCGATCGCGCGACGCGCGGGCGCGATCTCTGCGTGGCGACGACGCGCCTCGCAGTCGCACGCGCGCGCGAGGCGCTGGAAGCGGACACGACGCTCGCGGCGACGACGCACTGGCAACCCGCGCAACCGATCTTACTCGCCTTCTGGCTCGCGGCAGTCGCCGAAATCTTCGCGCGCGCCGCGCGCCGCTTCGAACGCGTCCGCACGGATGCGACGCGGTTTTCGCCGCTCGGGTCGGGCGCGTGTAGCGGCTCGACGCTCCCGCTCGACCGCGCGCTCTCCGCGAAGCTCCTCGGCTTCGATGCGCCGTCGCGCAACGCGCTCGACACCGTCGGCGATCGCGACCTCGCCCTCGACCTCTTGCACGCGATGGCGCGCGCCGTCGTCGGTGCGTCGCGCGCGTCGGAAGAGATCGTGCTGTGGTGTACGCCCACCTTCGGTTTCGCGCGGCTCGACGACGCCGCATCGACGGGCTCGAGCCTCATGCCGCAAAAACGAAACCCCGATCCGTTCGAACTCGTGCGCGGGAACGCCGCGCGCGTGACGGGCGCGCTCGCGGGCGCGATCGGGACGGCGACCGGGATCGCGCTCTCGTACCATCGCGATCTCCAAGAGACGAAATCGCTCGTGCTCCGCGGGACCGAACGCGCGCTCGCGACGCTCGACGCGTTCCGGCGCGCGTTCGAATATCTCCGTTGGAACGCGGACGCGATGAACGCGCGCGCGAACGACGGCTACGTCGTCGCGACCGACATCGCCGACGCGCTCGTCGCGGCGAACGTGAGCGCGCGCGACGCGCACGCCGCGGTCGGTGCGGCCGTCGCACGCGCGGACGCCGAGGATCGCCCGCTCGCCGAACGCGATCTCGCCGACATCGCGGAGCAGACGAAACTCGAATCGCCGCTGCGAGCGCCGCTCGATCCGCACGCCTCGATCGCCGCGAAGCGTACGATCGGCTCGACGCATCCGGACGAAGTCCGACGGGCGCTCGACGCGATCGAACGCGAATGCGAGGACTTCACGACCGACGTGGACACCGACCTCGCTTCGCGGTAGAGGTCTCTGAGATAATCTCGCGGCGCTACGCTCGCGGTCGGCTTACGAAAGCGGGCGAACGCGTCGCCGCGTCATCGTCCTGGAACGTCGCGACGAAGCGCGCGAGGATGCCGGGCGAAGGTCGTGGCCGCCCCGCGCCGCTACGCCCGGGCGCGAACCGGGAGCTTCCAATTCGGACGTACGAAGTGGCACGTGTAGCCGTTCGGAACGCGCTCGAGGTAATCTTGATGCTCGGGTTCCGCTTCCCAGAACGGGCCGGCCGCGGCGACTTCCGTGACGACCTTGCCCGGCCATAAGCCCGACGCGTCGACGTCGGCGATCGTGTCGAGCGCGACGCGCTTCTGCTCGTCGTTCGTGTAGTAGATCGCCGAGCGATAGCTCGGACCGCGATCGTTGCCCTGACGGTTGAGCGTCGAGGGATCGTGGATCTGGAAGAAGATCTCGAGCAGTTCGCGGTACGAGAGCTTCGCCGGATCGAACAGGATCTCGATCGCTTCCGCGTGCGTCCCGTGATTGCGATACGTCGCGTTCGGAACGTCGCCGCCGGAGTAGCCGACGCGCGTCCCGACGACGCCCGGATAGCGCCGGATCAGATCTTGCATGCCCCAAAAGCAGCCTCCGGCGAGGATGGCGCGCTGGGTCGAAAAAGGCTCGTTGCTCATCGATCCTTCGACCCGCTTCCGACGCGCGAACGTTGCACGACCCCTCCCCCATCGCCTTGCATTTATATGCTAAATGTGCATAAATATACAGATGCTTCGAGGGAGCGGCGTGCGAAGGCGCCCGAGATGACGCGGATCCATATCGTCGGGGCCGCCGGATACGCGGCGGGCGAGCTGATGCGCCTCGTCGAGCGCCACGATCGGCTCGAACTCGGCGCGGTCGAGAGCGCGTCGCACGCGGGGGCGTCCGTCGCGGACGTCTTTCCGGCGCTCCGCACGAGCGCGCGACGCTTCGACCTGCCGGAGACCGCCGCGAACGAAGCGGCGCGCGACGACATCGTCGTGCTCGCGGGCGAGCGCGACGCCGCGCGCGAGGCCGCCCCGGCGTTGCTCGCACGCGGGGCGCGCGTCGTCGATCTCTCCGACGCGTTCCGCCTCGCCGAGCGCTCCGACGGCGCCGTGTACGGCTGGACCGAACGCTACGCGGACGCCCTGCGCACCGCGCGCTTCGTCGCGAACCCCGGCTGTTATCCGACCGCGACGCTGCTCGCGCTCGCGCCGCTCGCACCCTTCGCGCACGACGTCGTGCAGTTCGTCGTCGACGCCAAGAGCGGCATCACGGGCGCGGGCCGTAAACCGCGCACGGAACTCTTGTTCGCCGAAGCCGCGGGCGACGTGCGCGCGTACGGTTTGGGCGGCCACCGCCATCAGGCGGAGATCGAACAAGAACTCGGCGCGCTCGGTTTCGCGGCGCCGCTCGTGTTCACGCCGCACGTCGTCCCGATCGCGCGCGGGATGCTCGCGGACTGCTACGCGATCTTCTCGCGCGAACTCGATCCCGAAACGGTCGCGGCCGCGTACGCGCGTGCGTACGACGGCGAACCCGCGATCCGCGTGCTCGCGGGCGACCGCGCGCCGAGCCTCGTCGCCGTCGTCGGCACGGCCGATGCCGAAATCCACGTCACCGTTTCCGGCCGCGTCGTGCGCGCGATCGCCGCGATCGACAATCTCGGCAAGGGTGCCGCGGGTCAGGCGGTGCAGAGCATCAATCTCATGCTGGGTCTTCCCAAGGAGTACGCGCTCGATGATCGCGCCGCCCGACTCTAAAACCGCGAAGCGTCTCATCGAACTCCGCGGCGGCCTCGGCGCCGTTCCGGGCGTCAAGCTCGCGGGCGTCCACGCGGGGATCAAAAAACGCAAGCCCGATCTCGCGATCGTGCTCTTCGACGAACCGCACGGCTGCGCGTCCGTCATCACGACGAACGAGATCAAGGCCGCGCCGTTACTCGTGAGCGAGGCGCACATCGCCGAGAGCGGCGCGCACATGCGCGCGATCGTCTGCAACGCGGGGTGCGCGAACGCGTGCACGGGCGAGCGCGGCGAACGCGACGCGCGGCAGACGGCGCGTCAGGCGGCGGCGTTACTCGGCATCGAACCGACGCAGATCGTCGTCGCGTCGACGGGCGTCATCGGCGTGCACCTGCCGATGGATCGGATGGTCCGCGGTCTCGAGCGCGCGGTGAAGGATCTCGAGGCCGGCATGGAAGCGGCCTACGACGCGGCCGAGGCGATCATGACGACCGATAACGAGCCCAAGCTCGCGGCGTACGCGTTCTACGACGGCGAGACGCGGTACGTCGTCGGCGGGATCGCGAAAGGCTCGGGGATGATCGCGCCCAACATGGCGACGATGCTCGCGTTCGTCGGCACGAACGCACCGATGTCGCGCGAGCACCTGCGCGACGAACTCCGCGCCGCGTGCGACGACAGCTTCAACATGATCTCCGTCGACGGCGACATGTCGACGAACGATTCGTGCTACGCGTTCGCGCCGCCGGGCGGCGAACCGCCGTCGGGCTTTCGCGAGGCGCTGCGCGCGGTGACGCACGATCTCGCTTACGCGATGGTCCGCGACGGCGAGGGCGCGACGAAGGCGCTGACGATCGACGTGACGGGAGCGCGCGATCGCGACCAGGCGCGCACGATCGCGCGCGCGATCGTCAACTCGAATCTCGTGAAGACGGCGCTCTACGGCGAGGATCCCAACTGGGGTCGGATCGTCGCGGCGGCGGGTTCGGTCGGCGCGGGACTCGATCCCGAGACGTGGTCGATCTACCTCGGCGAAAAACTCTGGGTCGATCGCGGCGCGCTCGAGATCCTCTCCGAAGCCGAAGCGCATCGCGAACTCGAGAACACGGCGATCAAGATCCGGCTCGATCTCGGCATCGCCGACGCGACCGCGACGGCGTGGGGCTGCGACCTCTCGCGCGACTACGTGCGCATCAACGCGCACTACCGCACGTGAACGCGTTCCGCCCGGTCGCCGCGATCGTCGCGCCCGCTCCCGGTTCGAAAGCCGAGGAGCGGATCGAGCATCCGCATCTGCTCGCGAACTACGCACGCGCGCCGATCACGCTCGCGCGCGGCGAAGGCTGCGAGCTCGTCGACACCGACGGCAATCGCTATCTCGACATGGTCGCGGGGATCGCCGTCTGCGCGCTCGGTCACGCCCATCCCGCGATCACGGAAGCGATCGCGAGTCAGGCCGCGACGCTCGTGCAGGCGAGTAATCTCTTCCATCACGAACCCGCCGGGACGCTCGCGAACGAACTCGCGCGACGCTCGGGATTCGAGCGCGTCTTCTTCTGCAACTCGGGCGCGGAGGCGAACGAAGCCGCGATCAAACTCGCGCGCAAGCTCGCGTTCCGCCGCGGTCAGCCCGAGCGCACGACGATCGTCTCGTGTCACGGATCGTTTCACGGCCGAACCTTCGGCGCGCTCGCCGCGACGGCGAATCCCGCCTATCACGAAGGGTTCGGGCCGTTACCGGGCGGCTTCACGCACGTGCCGTTCGACGACATCGACGCGCTCGACGGGGCGATCGACGAGACGACGGCCGCGTTCCTCGTCGAACCCGTGCAGGGCGAGAGCGGCGTGAAGCCCGCGAGTCGCGCGTATCTCGAAGCGGCGCGGCGTCTGTGCGCCGAGCGCGGCGCGCTCCTGATCTTCGACGAGATCCAATGCGGCATGGGCCGGCTCGGCACGCTCTTCGCGTTCGAGACCTTCGGCGTGCGCCCGGATCTCGTGACGATCGCGAAATCGCTCGCGAACGGTCTGCCGATCGGCGCGGTGCTCATCGACGCGAAGGCGGCGAGCGGTCTGCAACCGGGCGATCACGGCACGACGTTCGGCGGTTCGCCCGTCCCGTGCGCGGCGGCGCTCGCGCACCTGCGCGTCCGCGACGCGAGCGAACTCGACGCGCACGTCGCGATCGTCGGCGAACGCCTCCTCACCGGGCTCGCGAAGATCGCGGAAACGCATCCCGATCTCTTCTCCGCACCGCGCGGCATCGGGCTCATGCTCGGTCTGCCGGTCCGCGCGCCGCATCTCGCGAAAACCTTCGTCGATGCCGCGCGCACGCACGAGCGATTATTGCTCAACGCCGCGGGCGAGAACACGTTGCGCTTCGTGCCCCCGCTCGTGATCGACGAGAGCCTCGTCCACGACGCGCTCGCGCGCTTCTCGCGTGCGATCGCGCGGGTCGTCGGATAGGCGATTCTCCCGACGCGACCTTCGAACGCGCGGCGAACGCGGCCGCCGCGGCGTTCGCCGCGTCCCCGCCGTACGTCGCCTATCGTCTGACGCTCGCGGGCGCGTGCGACGCGGCGATGCGGATCGTCGTCAGAACGCGCGACGGCGCCGCGACCGTCGTCGCGAGCGGAACCGACGCGAACGCCGCCGAGACGACCCCCAAACCCCAACCGACGGCCACGTCGCGTGCGACGGACGCGACGCGCACGACGGTGCCGGACGCGACTTCGACCGCGACGAAGTCGACCGTTCCCGCGACGAGCGTCTCGAAGGCCGCGCGGAGGGGCGATGCGATCGCCGAGCGCGATCCGTGCGCGAGCGCGCCCGAGAATCGTCGACGCGCGGACGCCGTTCCGGGACTCCCTCCGGTCTTGGACGCGCTCGCGGCGTGGGCGTTCGCGCCGGAGACGCGCGACGGCCTACCCGTCTTGCGCGTCGTCTACGAGCGCCCGATGCGGTACGACGTGCGCGCGAACGCGTCGACCGCGACGATCGTCGTCTCGACCGTTTTCGGCTACCACATCGCGTTCGGCGACGGCGCGAATCATCTCGTCATCGCGCCCGCGACGCGCGCGACGCGCGAATTCGCGAGCGGCGCCGGACACTTCACGTATCGCGACGTGTGGTTCGATCCGACGACCTACGTGCCGACACGCGTCGTGCTCTCCGCGCCGGGCGAAACGCTCGCCATCGATTATGCGACCGTGAACGGAGCTTGGATCCTCGCGGACTTCTCGTACGATTCACGCCCGAAGCTCGCGACCGAGCGCGCCGCACTCGTCGGTACCTATACCGACGTGACGTTCCCGAGCCTCGCGCCCGATATCTGAGGCCCGGAATGGCGCGCCGCGCGGCGAACGCTCGCCGCGATGGCATGGAAAGTCGAGATCCCGCGCTTCGCCGCTTCGACGGTCGAATCCGGAAAGAACCAGGGCCGACCGATCCTCGACGGCGGCGACGCGACGATCGCGAATCTCTGGAGCTTACCGCCGCATACCGTCGCACTCGTCGGACGTCCCGCGGTGTGGGCCGCATTCGACATCGCGACGCCCGCGATCCGTATCGGGTCGCTCCGGATCCCGTCGTGGAAGTATCGCTCCGAACACGATTTCGGCGGCCATCTCTATCTCGCCGTCGCGAGCGCCGATGCGAAGGAGCTCCTCGTGATCGAAGGCGGCCCGACGAATCCCGACGGCACGGGCGCGCTCGTTCCGTTCGATTACCCCGAGCAAGATTTCGCCGAACGCGGCGTGATCGATTTCGAACCCGTCGTCGTGGAACCGCCGCACGGCCTCTCGGTCGAGTATTTCGCCGACCTCGTGCGCGCCGCGCATCGCGCGTACGACGGCAATCAGCGCTACCGCGCGATCGAGATTCCGTTCTTCCGCGTCGGACGCGACTCGAACTCGTACGCGGTCGGCGTGTTGCGCGCGTGCGGGCTCGACCCACGCGACATTCCCAAATTCAAGACGTCGATGCGTTGGGAGATCACGGGATATCCGGGCGCGCGCGATCCGGTTCCGCGCTCGAACTTCGGCAACTACTTCGGCGAGCCGACGCACCTCCACGACGACGCCTACGACATCGCCTCGCACGACGATACGGGCGACATCCGTTTCGTCATGGTCGGCGGGCGGCCGCGCGGGATCGCGCGCCTACCGAACGGCGAGACGACGACGCTCGATCGCTTCGGTCGGCGGACGTTCGCGCCCGAAGACGCGCGCCGTGCCGGCCTGCCGCAACGCCGTACGAAGCCGCCCGAACAGATCCGCAAACGGCAACGATTTCCGAGCGATCCCGCGCCCGGCGGTGCCGAGACGACGATCGTCGTGGGCGGAAAATCGGTCGCGCTCGAACCCGATTCCGTCTACCGCGGGCGCGTGACCGCGCGTAACGACGCGCTCGGCATCGCGGTCGTCGAGGGCGACGACGGCAACGGCGATTCGACCGCGCGGATCGTGCTCCCGATCTGGGACCTCGGCGTGGAATTGCGCGACCCGAACCGGGTCGATCGCCTGTTCCGACCCGGGACGGACGTGACGCTCGGGCTCGATCGCGACCGTCATCCGCGCCTGCGCGCGCACGGCTTGCGCGGCGGCCGCGACCGCCTCCGCTTCCGTCGGTTCCACGCGCCGCGCGCCGTCAACATCGCGGGGACGGTCCTCGGCATCGCCGCGGTCGCGGCGTTCGGCGCGACCTGGTTCGTACGTCGCTTCGCACGCTAAAACCCCGGCGCGGCGCGCGGCCGACGCGCGCGGCTCCGAGCGGAACATCGCGAACATTTCGCGTCGACCGTCCGCGATCAGCGGCGCGACGCGGAGCGCAATTTCCGATCGACCGCGACCGCGATGCCGAGCGCGAGCGCACCCGCGATCGGCGTGAGGATGAGTTCGAGATTGACCATTACCGCCGCTCGCTCTCGGGCAGGCGCGGTCCCGCCGCCGCGCACGCGCGCACCCACGCCTCGACGTCGTCCGCGGTGCGCGGGAAGCCGGCCGTGAGCGAACGGAAGCCGTCGCGCGTGATGACGATGTCGTCTTCGATCCGCACGCCGATGCCGCGATAGCGCGCGGGGACGGTGAGATCGTCGGGCTGAAAATAAAGCCCGGGTTCGACCGTGAGCACCATCCCCGGCTCGAGTTTGCCGTACTTATAGGTTTCCTGACGCGCGCGCGCGCAGTCGTGCACGTCGAGCCCGAGCATGTGGCTCACGTTGTGGAGCGAGTAACGGCGATAGAAGAGCTTCGTCTGCTGTAACGCCTCGGCGGCCGACGCGAGGATGCCGAGCCGCTCGAGACCTTCGGCGAGCACGCGCATCGCCGCGTCGTGCGGCGCCATGAAATCCTCGCCCGGACGACAGCGGGCGTATGCGGCGTCCTGCGAGGCGAGGACGAGTTCGTAGACCTCCCGTTGTACGGCGCTGAAGCTTCCGCCGATCGGGATCGTCCGCGTGACGTCGGCGGTGTAGAGCGACTTGCCTTCGACGCCCGCATCGAGTAAGAGCAGATCCCCCGCGACGATCCGTCCGTCGTTCTTCGTCCAATGTAACGTGCACGCGTGCGCGCCGGCCGCCGCGATCGTCCCGTAACCGACGTCGTTGCCCTCGACGCGCGCGCGCAGTTCGAAGACGCCTTCGACGGTCCGTTCGGTCGTCGCATGCGGCAACGCGCGGAGCACGTCGTCGAACGCGAGCTTCGTCGCGGCGACCGCGCCTTCGAGTTCGGCGATCTCGACGTCGTCCTTGATCAGTCGCAGTTCGGAGAGGGTCGTCGCGAGCGCCGCGTCGGCCTCGGGGCGCGCCGCGAGCGTCGCGTCGAGTTCGGGATCGATCCCGCGGAGCACGCGCACGCGATCGACGAAATCGGTCGCGAGCCGCTCCGTGACGGCCGGCAGGTCGGGCAGACCGCGCGCGGCGATGCCGTAACGGATCGCGCTCGCCTCGACGCCGAGCCGCGGCCCGACCCAGAGCTCGCCCTTGCCGCGATTCGTGAAGAACGACGGATCGGATTTCCCGAGATTCGGTTCGACGAACAACGTCGCGTCGTGTCCGCCGCCCTCGCGCGGCGTCATCACGAGCGCGCAGTCGGCTTCCTGATTGCCGGTTAGATAATAGAAATCGGTCCCGGCGCGAAAGCGATACGCCGTATCGTTGGCGCGCGTTTTTTCGTGACCCGTCGGCACGACGAGCGCGTCGCCCGGAAACGCCGCCGAGAGCCGTTCTCGACGGGCGGCGAATCGGTCCGCGCCGTCGAGCGGCGACGCATCGCTCGTGGGATCGGCCCACCCGGTGACCATGAAATCGAGCAGTTCCTGCGGCGGCGTCGTGTCGTAGGTCGTGACCGCCGGAGTCGGTTCGAGATCCGTCGCGAGCGGAGGCTTCGAGAGCTGCTGCATCGACGACGGATTCGCGTCGTCGGCACGCCGTGCCCGCCCGTCTCGACGGGGCTGATGGAAGCGCCGGGACGCCGCGACCGAGGAGCGTTCCGCGCGCCGGCTTGCGAAGCATACGCGTCGATGGTCGCCGCTCCGGCGCCCGCCGCATCGCCGACGCAGCGGGCCGAACTCTTACGCGATTGCGCGCTCGCCGCCGCCGCCGCGCCCGGCGCGTGCGCGTGGTGCGCGACGCCGCTCGCGGGGCGTCGCCGCGTGTGGTGCGGCGACCGATGCGCTACGAAGTTCTGGACGAACCATTGGTGGTCGCTCGCGCGCGCCGCGGCGAAGCGACGCGACAAATACGCCTGCGTCCGTTGCGGTCGCGCACTCCCCAAACGCCCGACGCGCGCGCGGTTTCCGCGCGAGGCCGCTTTCCGCGCCGCGACGCGCGCGTGGCGCGCGGCGCGTAAACGCGAACGGCTCGAGGTCAACCACATCGCGCCTGCCCGCGGCGCGCATCGCAAACTCTCGTGCCTCCATCATCTCGACAACCTCGAGACGCTCTGTGTCGATTGTCACAAAGCCTTCACGTATCCGTCGAAGGCGGCTCCGGAGTAAGCCGACGGCAGCTCAACGGAAGGCGGCCCCGAAGTAGGCCGACCGCGTCCGAAGGCGCGGCCTCGTCGGCCGAACGGCGACTGAAAATCGTATCTGGCACTCTCTTGACAAGAGCGCCAACGCGATTAAAATTATCGTTGCCGGTAGCCCCGACGACGAACCCTGAGGAGCTCCGTCGTGATTAGCGAGCGACGGATCTCGAATCGTCCCGGCACCGACGTAGCTATCGCCGCTTACGGAAAGGAGCATCGGAAAAAATGACGAGCTTGACGAACCCCATTCGGAATAACGGTGCCAGCGTAGCGCCGACGGTTGCCCGCCGCGGGCCGTTCGGCGAGACGGTCGGCTTGGACCCGCTCGATCTCTTCCGGAACTTTTATTCGCCGCTCTCGCTCGACGCGACGGCGGCGCAGGGTGGTCTCGACATCAGCCGCACCGAGAACGGATACGTCGTGGAGATCCCGGTGCCGGGCTACAAACCGGAACAGATCGACATCACGTACAAGGACGGCGTGCTTTCCGTCTCCGGCAAGAGCGAGCGGCGGACGTTCGCGCGATCGCTCGTGCTGCCCGACGAGATCGATGCGGATCGCGTGCAGGCGCGCGTCGAGAACGGCCTCCTGACGCTAACGCTGAATCGGCGGCCGGAAGCCGAGCCGAAGCGCATCCAGATCAGCGCGAACTAAGAAGCCGGCCGATCATCGCCATTGCCCGTACGACGATCGACCGCGACCAGATCGATCGAGTGTCGTACCAAATCGACCACATAACGTAGACGTGCTCGGCGGTCCGGAGCGCTCGTCGCGCTCCGGGAACGCCACAACGAAACACGACACGCGCGGGTATCTCATATCGATAACCGTAATAATTTTCAGTAATCTGCGCCCCCCAGTACTCTTCGCACCCGACGAATCCCCCATACTTCGTATGACGAAAACCACGTCACGTCACTCCGCATCGAGAAAGGAGCACCTTCGTGATCGCGCGTTTCGACGAACCTCTCGACCTCGACGGACATCCGGCGCGGCGGCGTCCGATTCGGGATATCTCGCTCTCCGATTTCACGCGGGTCGCGCAGGAGATGATCTGGGCGAACCCCGTCCTCGTCGCGCAGCCGCTCGTGGAGCCGCCGAGGGTCGTCCGGCAGACCGGGACGGAGCGTGCGCCCGGTACGACGATCGCGGCGGCCGAAGCCGCATCGTGACGCCGCGCACGGCGTTTCGGCAAAACGCTCGCTAACGCGCGGGCGCGACGCGCTCGCTAAGATGCGAGTGCGACACGCTAATACGCGAGCGCGACGCCCGTCTTGCGGCGATCGTCGTGAACGGCCTCGATGCGATGCGTTGCGGGATCGATCGCGATCGCGTTCGCTGCCGAACCGAACGGATCGATCTCGAACCGATAGCCGTCGCGTTCGAGCGCCGCGCGGACGTCCGGCGCGAGCGTGCCCGCGTCGATCGCGACGTCGTCGGGATACCACTGGTGGTGCAAGCGCGGCGCGCCCATCGCGAAGGCGAGCGAGCGGTGGTACCAGAGCACGTCGCGGACGAGATCGAGCGTCGTCGTGATGATGTGCGAACCGCCCGCGGCGCCCGCGACGAGCGCGAGCGACCCGTCACGAACGACGATGGTCGGCGACATCGACGAGAGCGGCCGTTTTCCCGGACCGACCTCGTTCCGCTTTCCGTCGATCAAGCCGAACTGATTCGGAAATCCCGGTGCGGTCGCGAAATCGTCCATCTCGTCGTTGAGCAACACGCCCGTATCGCCCGCCATCGCGCCCGAACCGAACGTCGAGTTCAACGTATACGTTACGGAGACGGCTTCGCCGTGGCGGTCGACGACCGCGTAGTGCGTCGTATTCGTGCCTTCGTGTAGCGCGAGTTTCGGCGCGATCGCCCGCGACGGGGTCGCGCGCGACGGATCGATCGTCGCACGTTCGGCCGCGAGATGTTCGCGCGAGAGGAGACGCCGGACCGACGCCGTCACGCCGGGCGACGCGTCGGGATCGCCGAGAAACGTATTGCGATCCGCGAACGCACGGCGTTCGGCCTCGACTTCGTCGTGGACGTCGCGCACGCCGCGCCGCGGCTCGCGCGGCATGAGCGCGAGGATCCCGAGCGTCTCGCACAGGGTCGTCCCGCCCGAACTCGGCGGAGGCACGGAGACGATCTCGAGACCTCCGGCGGAGCAACGCAGCGTCGGCCGATCGACCGCGCGATAGGACGCGAGATCGGCCATCGTCATGATCCCGCCGCCCGCGCGGACGCCCGCGACGAAACGCCTCGCGACCTCGCCCGAATAAAACCCGTTCGCCCCGTAACGATCGACGGCGCGCAGCGTCCGCGCGAGCGCCGGTTGTCGCAAGACGGATCCGGGTCGCGGCGCGCGGCCGCCGGGGAGAAAGATCGCCGCCGTCGCGGGAAAGCGCGCGAGCAGTGCGGCGTGGCGCGCGAACTCGTCGGCATCGGGCGCGTCGAACGCGAACCCGCCTTCGGCGAGCGCGATCGCGGGCGCCATGAGATCGTGACGCGAGAGCGTGGCGTCGCGGCGCGCCGCCTCGAACCCGGCGACCGTCCCCGGAACGCCCGCCGCGAGCGCGCCGACCGTGCTCTTTTCGGCGATCGGTCGTCCCTTCGCATCGTCGTACATCGTTCGCGTCGCGGCGGCGGGCGCACGCTCTCGAAAATCGACGAACCGCGTCGATCCGTCGGGCCGACGGATCACCATGAATCCGCCGCCGCCGATATTTCCCGCCGACGGATACGTGACGGCGAGGGCGTATCCGATCGCGATCGCGGCGTCGACGGCGTTCCCGCCGCGTTCGAGTACCGCGAGCCCGACGCGCGACGCCGGACGCGAATCGGTCGCCACGGCACCGAATCGGCCCGAAGCCGTTTGCGCGTCGACGACGCCGCACGTTGACGTCGACGAGAAGACGGCGGCGAGCGCGATGCGCGCGACCGCGCGCTTTCTCGAAACGGAGCGACGGCGAAACATTGCGGGCCGCTTTGCGGCGCGGACGCCGCGCGCCTCCGTTCCGGTGCGCCAAATCGGGGTAAGAGCGATAGGACGCTCGCTTGGGAGTTCGTTATTAGCGAGCGCATCTTCGAACTTGGAGGACCCCATGGCCGGAATTCTTTGGGCGATCATCAGCGTGCTCTTCGTCCTTTGGCTCATCGGATTCGTCGCGCACATCGGTGGCGGCCTCATCCATCTCGTGCTCGTCGTCGCGCTCGTCTTACTCGTGTTCAACATCCTGACCGGTCGCGGCGCGCGCGTCTGACCCCGCTCCCCGCGGACGCGCGCGCGTCGCGTTCGCGGGGGTAATCGGTATCCGCGCGGAGCATCGACGCCCCAGAGCGCCTGCGGCTTAACGGAGGCGCGGCCGAACGTTCGGCCATGCTGGAAGGGGGACGCGCCGTGACCGAGGCGAGGCAGAAACCGACCGACACCGCCGATCGCCGCGAGATCACGATCCGCGGCGTCGTCCTCGGCTCGCTTATCACGCTCGTCTTCACCGCGGCCAACGTCTATCTCGGTCTCCGCGTCGGCCTGACGTTCGCGTCGTCGATCCCGGCCGCCGTCATCTCCATGGCGCTCTTGCGACCGCTCAAGAACGCGACGATTCACGAAAACAATATCGTGCAGACGATCGCGTCCGCCGCCGGCACGCTCTCCTCGATCATCTTCGTCTTGCCCGGACTCGTCATGGTCGGATGGTGGACCGGATTTCCGTTCTGGGAGTCCTTCGGCGTCTGCGCGATCGGCGGCATCCTCGGCGTGATGTACACGGTGCCGTTGCGGCGCGCGCTCGTCACGGATTCCGAGCTTCCGTATCCCGAAGGCGTCGCGGCCGCGGAGATCCTGCGCGTCGGGCACGAACGGGCCGACGAGAACCGGGCCGGGTTATTGACCGTCATCGTCGGCGCGATCGTCTCCGCGTTCTACGTTTTCGTCGAAGCGACGGGGATCTTCGCGAGCGAGATCGCGCGCTACGTGCGCGTCGGCGCGTCGGCGACCGGGCTCGGCGCGGGCGTCTCCTTCGCGCTCGTCGGGGCGGGCCATCTCGTCGGCCTCGGCGTCGGCATCGCGATGTTCGTCGGCGTCGCGATCGCGTGGGGCGTCGCGGTACCCCTTCTCACCGCGCTCCACGCGACGCCGGGGGATCCGGCCGCGGTCGCCGTCTCCGTGTGGGCGCATCAAGTCCGCTTCATCGGCGCGGGCGCGATCGGCATCGCGGGGATCTGGACGCTCGGCAAGCTCGCGCGTCCGGTCTGGCTCGGGATCGCGTCGGCGATCGCCGTCTCTCGCGGGCTCTTCCGCGGCGCGGACGCCAGTCTGCCGCGTACCGAACGCGATCTGCCGATCGGCGTCGTCGCCCTCGTCTCGCTCGCGATCCTACTCCCGCTCGCGGCGTTGCTCGACGCCTTTCTCTCCGGCACCGCGCTCGCGCCGTACGCCGTGGCGCTCGTCGTCGGCGCGGTCGCCTACGTCGCGCTCGCGGGCTTTCTCGTCTCGGCCGCGTGCGGCTACATGGCCGGACTCATCGGATCGTCGAACAGCCCGGTCTCGGGTCTCGCCATCCTCACGGTACTCGGCGCGGCGCTCCTCCTCGGCATTACGGCGCACGGCATGGGGCCGAGCGCTGCGCCCGCCCTCGTCGCGTTCGCGCTCTTCGTCACGGCGGTCGTACTCTGCGTCGCCACGATCGCGAACGACAACCTGCAAGATCTCAAGACGGGACAGCTCGTCGACGCGACGCCGTGGCGCCAGCAGATCGCGCTCGTGATCGGCGTCGTGGTCGGCGCCGCGATCATCCCGCCGATCCTCGATCTGCTCAACCGCGCGTACGGATTCGCGGGCTCACCGCTGCACGGCGCCGCGGGTTCGCATCCGCTCCCGGCACCGCAGGCGACGCTCATCTCCGCGCTCGCGGTCGGCGTCGTCGGCGGTAAACTCGATTGGGGTCTCATCGGCGTCGGCGCCGTGGTCGGCGCGGTCATCATCATCGTCGACGAACTGCTCGGCACGACGAAACGTTATTCGCTTCCGCCCCTCGCCGTCGGGCTCGGGATCTATCTGCCGTCGGCTTCGATCGTGCCGATCGTCGTCGGCGCGATCCTCGGCTACGGATACGATCGCGCGTGCGCGAAACGCAAGGATCCCGAAGGCGCGAAGCGACTCGGCGTCCTGCTCGCGTCGGGACTCATCGTCGGCGAGAGTCTCTTCGGCGTGGCGCTCGCCGCGCTCATCGTCGTATCGGGCAAGGCGAGCCCGCTCGCGGTGGTCGGCGACGCGTTCGCGCCTGTGGCGAATACGATCGCGACGCTCGCCTTCGTGTCGGGCGTCGCCGCGCTCTACGCGTGGCTCGGACGACTCGCGAAGAAGACCGTCTAGCGTTCGAAAACGGCGCCCGCGGCGTGAGCCGCGAGCGCCGGAGCTTCCGAGATTAGCGGCGCGATCCGCCGCCCTGACGCGTCGAGAAGCAGTCGCGGCAGTAGACGGGCTTGTCGCCGCGCGGCTGGAACGGAACCTGCGCGACCTGACCGCACTGGCTGCACGTCGCCGAGAACATCTCGCGTTCGCCGCGCGAGCCCGCGCCGTATCCGCCGCCGCCGCCGGCGCTCGCGCCGTACCCGCCGCCGCCGCCGGCACCACGCTGCGCCTTACGCGCCGCGCGACAATCGGGACAACGGTTCGGCTTGTTCGCGAAGCCTTTGGCTGCGTAGAACTCCTGTTCGCCGGAAGAGAAAGTGAAGGGCGAACTGCAATCCACGCAGTTCAACGTTTCATCGGTATACATTGCGCCTCTGAACGGGGGAAGGTTGAGTAGTGAGATCGTACCGCAGGGCGCTCGTGCTAACCGGAACCCTGGAGAACCCGAGTGCCGTACGACGCTCGCGAGGATCGCCCTCCCGAAAGAGGCATAAAATCAAGTGATATTTGCCTGACCCGGCCAATCGCGGAAGTTGAACACCTGGCCCGTCGCGCGAATTTCGGCCATCCGGTCGAGTTCGAGATCGGCGAAGACCCATCCCGAAACGCCGAGTTCGCCGATCGCGAGCACGCCGTCGGGCGGGAAGCCGTAGTCGACCGGCGTGTAGATCGCGGCCGCACCGACGTTCACGTCGATCGCGGGCGACCACGGCGCGTCGCCGACGAGCGAGGCGTGCACGACGTAGCACTGATTCTCGAGCGCGCGCGCCTGCGCGCCGATCCGCACGCGATGGTATCCGGCGAGCGTGTCGGTACAACTCGGGACGAAGATCACGCGCGCGCCCGCTTCGGCCTGTTTGCGCGCGATCAGCGGAAACTCGCCGTCGTAACAGATCGCGATCCCGACCGCGCCGAACGCGGTCTCGAACGTGTCGACGCGATCGGCGCCCGAGATCAACCACGTCTCGCTCTCGAAGCGCGTCATCTGGATCTTGTCCTGATGTACGTGCGTTCCGTCGGGACGGAAGAGAAACGATCGATTGCGATATTCGCCCGTCGGCACGCGAAACGGAAACGAGCCCGCGACGATCGTCACCGCGTACCGTTTCGCGAGTTCCGCGAAGAGACGCACGAACGGTTCCGCGAGCGCCTGCATCTCGTAGAGTTGGCGATCGAGCGAGGCGTAGATCTCCGGCGCGAAGAGCGACGCGAGTTCCATGCTGAAATATTCGGGGAACGCGAGCGCGCCGGCGCCGTCCGCGACGGCTTCGCGGACCCACCGCTCGACCTTCGCTTCGTACGCCGCCCAACTCGCGAGAAACGTCGGCGCGTATTGCGCCGCGGCGACGCGGACGCGATCGGAGTCCGTCGCGTTCACGGCGAGAGCCGCTTCGTCCAGAACGTCATGGGTTTCTCCGTTTCCACGTCGTCGCCGACGTCTTTCCAGGCGAACGTCGTCGCGAGATCGGTCGACGGCTCGTATCCGAAGCGGCGCCACACCGCGTCGAGCGGCGCGTATCCGGGCGGCCGCGCGGGATGGTCCGCCGGACGCACGACGGCGCAGAACGCGCAGAGATCGAACCCGCCGAGTTCGCGCGCGCGCGCCTCGCGTTCGCGAAAATACGCGCGATACGTTCCGCCGCCGCGAAACGCCGGGCGCAAGAGCGACTCGCCGAAATAAAAGATGCGCCGGACGTCGTCGCCGCGAGCGACGAACGGTCGGGCGAACGCCTCGGTTTCGTCCGCGAGCGGGATCCCCGTCGACACGCCGACGAGTTCGTCGCCCGCGAGCGCGAGCACCGCGACGCTCTCCGGTGAATCGACGTACGTGCGCAGGTATTCGTTCTCGTACGCACGGTCGCCGTCGTAGAGGTACGGAAAGTCGCGAAAGATCTCGATGCGCAAGCGCGCCATCTCGGGGACGTAACGCGCGATCTCCGCACCGTTGACGGTGCGGATCGCGACGGGCGCGCGGTTCACGCGCCCTCGACCTGCGCGATCCAATCGGTGAGATTGTAGTAATTCGTCACGCGCGCGATCTTGCCGTCACGCACGTCGAAGAACGCGCCCGCCGGCAGACGGTACGACTGATTCGCGGCGACCGGCAGACCGGCCGCGCTCGCGCGATACTCGCCGAGCACGACGAACTCGGCGGACGCGCGCGTCCCGTCCTCGTTCGCCATCACGACCATGTCCACGAGCTCTTCGGAATAATGCGCGTTCATGAGGTCCATGAACGCGCGGAACGCCGCGATCCCCGATTCCCGGCCGCCTTGGTTCACGTCGTGCACGACGTCGTCGGCGAGCAGGCTGAAGAACGTCGGGAGATCGCGAGCGTTGAATGCGGCGTAGTAACGCTCGACGAGGTCGATTGCGGTAGCGCGGTCCATCGAGCGCACTTCTCGCATCGACCCGCCGCGCGCCTGCGCGCGCCCGGGCCGCGTGGAGACGCCGCTCCGTCGCGACCGAGCGGCCGCGTTAGCGCGTCGCCGTCGAGACGAGCCCGTAAGCGCCGAGCGCGTACTGCTCGACCATCCGTTGCGTGTTGAAGTACGAACCGTTGAGCGCGATCGCGTTGCGCCGCACGAGCGCGTAGCCCGCGGGATCGCGATAGAAGAGCGGGAGCACGACGCGTTCGAGTTTGTCGTAGAGTCCGTACGCGTCGGTTTCGTCCGACGCGTGTGCGTCGCCGTGACCGACGGCCCAGCCCGTCACGCCCTCGATGCACCCTTCGACCCACCAGCCGTCGACCGTCGAGAGGCTCGGGATGCCGTTGAGCGCGGCCTTCATCCCGCTCGTCCCCGAGGCTTCGAGCGGCGGACGCGGGTTGTTGAGCCACACGTCGACGCCCGCCACGATCTTCGCCGCGGTCGACATCTCGTAGTTCTCGACGTAGACGACGCGGATCGCATCGCCGAGTTCGCGCGCGGCTTCGAAGATGCGCCGGATGACGCTCTTGCCGTCCTGATCCTTCGGATGCGACTTCCCGCCGAAGACGAACTGCATCGGTCCGACGCGCGCGGCGATCGAGCGCAGGCGATCGAGATCGTGGAAGACGAGCGCGCCGCGTTTGTACGCCGCCGCGCGACGCGCGAAGCCGATCGTGAAGACGTCGGGATCGAGCGCGACGCCGTTGCGTTCGCGGATCATCTCCAGGAGCGCCGCCTTCGTCTTGCGATGCGCGGCCGCGACCTCGTCCGGATCGATCCCGACGGCGTGTCGCAAGTACGCGTTGTCGTCGCGCCAGCCGGGCATGCGCGCATCGAATAACGTCGCGAACGGTTCCGCGGTCCAACGACCGGCGTGCACGCCGTTCGTGATCGCGTGGATCTCGTCGTCCGGGAACATCTCGCGCGAGACCTCGCCGTGACGCATCGCGACGCCGTTCGTGTAGTGCGATCCGCGGAGCGCGAGATGGCTCATGTTCACGAGATCGTCGTGCACGCTCCCGAGCGATTCGATGAGCGCGGCGCGCGCCTCGCCGAGCACCTGGTGCGCGAGCCCGCGATGGAAACGATCGTGTCCGGCCGGGACGGGCGTGTGCGTCGTGAAGACGAAGCGCGCTCGCACCGCTTCGAGATCTTCGGGTGTCGGTTGCAGGGCGCCGCGATTTCGCGCGTGCGCTTCGACGGCGGCGGCGACGAGGAGCGCCGAGTGGCCCTCGTTCATGTGGAACGTCGCGATGTCGCGTTCGTACCCGAGCGCCTGCAAGAGCGAGAAGCCGCCGTAGCCGAGCACGATCTCCTGCGCGAGGCGATAGCGTTCGTCGCCGCCGTAGAGCGATCCGACGAGCGCGCGATCCTCGATCGTGTTCTCGGGAAAATCCGTGTCGAGTAAGAGCACCGGCAACGCGTAACCGGAATTCCCGACGAGATCGTAACACCACGCGCCGACGCGCACGGTCCGTCCTTCGATCTCGACCGTCGTCGTCGCATCGACGCGCCGGAGCGCTCGCGAAGGATCCCACGAGTCGGGCAACTCGTGCTGCGTTCCGTGTTCGTCGAGACGTTGGGCGAAATACCCGTGGCGATGGACCATCGTCACGGCGACGATCGGGATCCGCAGATCGGCCGCCGAGAGCAACATGTCGCCCGCGAGGATGCCGAGTCCGCCGCTGTAGGTCGGCAGATCGGAATCGAGCGCGATCTCCATCGAGAAGTAGGCGACGCGCGGCGGCGTCGCGTCCGCGACGGAGAGCGGCTCGATCTTTGGTGCTAGCATCGTTCCTCGCGAAGTGCGCGGCGCGACGTCGCGCCGTGTTGCGTTAGGGGCCGATCCCTACGGTAATTGCGGATCGTTGAGGGCGGTCGCCATCGCACGATAGACGTTCAGACGCCCGCAGCCCTCCTTCGCGTCGTTGATCTCGTCCGCCGTCGAGCACAGGAGTTGCTTCATGGCCTTCGGAGACTGATAACTGCTATTGACGCCGAGGATGAGCGCCGCCGCACCCGCGACGAGCGGCGTCGACATCGAGGTTCCGGCGATCAGGATGCG
>CAZZXB010000032.1:5438-24660 GCA_964658025.1 uncultured Janthinobacterium sp. | reverse complement strand
TCTTCGCCGCGAACGACGTTTTCCGCACCGACACGCTCGACGGACTCCCCGCCGACCACTAGACGCGTAGACGCGGGCCCGACCGCAGCCCTTCGACCCTTCGTGGCGTCCAAGGGATCTGATGACGGCTCTCTTTCGTGGGCTCGTGCTCGGGCACGTCCGCGGCAATCGGCTCCGCTCGCTCGTGACGCTGATCGCGGTCGGACTCGGCGTCGCGATCTCGCTCGCGATCGAGCTCGCCAACGCGACCGCGGTCGCGTCGTTCGCGCGGAGCGTGAACGTCGTCGCGAATCACGTGAACCTCCAGGTGATGGGCGTCGGTCGCGGATTCGACGAGCGCGCGTACGTGCGCGTGCGGAAGATCGAGGGCGTGCGGCTCGCGAGTCCGACGATCGAGGAATCGGTCGTGATCGGCGCGCGGCCGGGCGATCCGTTTTCCGGCGAGATCCTGCGCGTCCTCGGGCTCGATCTGCTCCATCCGCTCCCGCAGGGCGACGACGGATCGGCGGGCGGCGTCGGGGCGTTTCGCGCGGACGTCGCGGGGGCGCCCGATCCGTACGCGATCGTCGCGGAGCACGGCGCGATCGTCTCCGATCGCATCGCGAAACGGTACCGTCTCGCCCGCGGCGGGATACTGCACGCGCTGGCGGGCGACACGCCCGTCGATTTTCGCGTCGCGGCCGTGTTGCCGCCGAACGTTCCCGGGATCGATTCGAGCGTCATGTTCGTCGACATCGCGACGGCGCAGGAAGTCTTCGGCAAGATCGGTCTGCTCGACCGACTCGATCTCGACGTCGATCCGGCGCGGCTCCCCGAAGTCCGGCGCGCGATCGCGGCGGTGATCCCGCCGGGGACCCGCGCGATCGAGCCGGCGGTCCGCACGCACGAGATCGAGCGCATGTTGCGCAGCTTCCAACTCAATCTCGCCGCGCTCTCGTACGTCGCGTTGCTCGTCGGGATGTACCTCATCTACAACACGGTCGCGATCTCGGTCGTCCAGCGTCGCGCGGAGATCGGAACGCTCCGCGCGCTCGGTGCGACGCGCCGCGAGATCTTCGCGACGTTTCTCGCCGAAGGCGCGACGTTCGGCGTGTTGGGGTCGTTGCTCGGTCTCGGGATCGGGGCGGTGCTCGCGCGATTCGCGGTCGGCGCCGTCTCGCGGACCGTCGACACGATGTACGTCGCCTCGCACGCGGACGGCGTCACCTACGATCCGCTCGTCCTCCTCAAAGCCTTCGTCGTCGGCACGATCGTCGCGACGATCTCGGCGGCGGTGCCCGCGCTCGAAGCCGCGGCGACGCCGCCGGCGATCGCGATGCGCTCGGCGGGATTCGAACGGCGTTCCGCGCGACCGGGCGTCGGACTCGCGGCGATCGGATGCGCCGCGCTCGTCGTCGCGTACGCGCTCACGTTCGTTCCGGCGTTCGACGGCATCCCGCTCGCCGGCTATCTCGCGGGTCTGCTCATCATCGCGGGCGGATCGCTCTGCGTTCCGCTCGGGATCGTCGGCCTCGCCGCGCTCGCGCGCGCGCAACGCGAACGACTCTCGCCCGCCGGTCGGCTCGGCGCGGCGAACTTCGGCTCGGCGGTCCGTCGCAACGGCGTCGCCGTGGCGTCGCTCATGGTGGCGATCGCGATGATGGTCTCGATCGCGATCTTGATCGGAAGTTTCCGGACGACGGTCGTCGCGTGGGCCGACGATACGCTGCGCGCCGATCTCTTCGTCCGGCCGCTCGGCTTGCAGGACGCGTCGTACGACGCGCGTTTCTCGCCGCGCGTCGCGGACACGATCCGACGCGTTCCCGGCGTCGCCGCGGTCGACACGTTCCGCGCGATCTCGATGCCCTTTCGCGGGTCGCTCACGACGCTCGCCGCCGCGGATTTTTCGACGATCGCGGAGCGGAACAAACTACGCTTTCTCGGGTCGGTCGACACGCGCGCGCTCGCGCGAACGTTGCCGGACACGACGAACGCGGTGATGAGCGAACCGTTCGCGACGCGCTTCGGCGTGCGCGCCGGCGACGACGTGGCGTTCGAAACGCCGTCGGGTCGCACGGCGTTCCACATCGTCGCGATCTACAACGATTATTCGAGCGACGCGGGCGTCGTCTTGATCGATCGGCGCACGTTCGCGCGGCTCTTTCGCGACGATAGCGTGAACTCGCTCGCGATCTACGCCGTCCCCGGCGCGGACCTCCACGATATCCGGTCGCGCGTCATCCGCAGCGTCCTGCCGTTACGGATCGACGTGCAGACGACCCGCGAGTTGCGCAAGCTCGTCATCGAGATCTTCAATCGGACGTTCGCGATCACGTACGCGCTCTACGTCATCTCGATCACGATCGCGGTGCTCGGCGTCGTGAGCACGCTTTTCGCGCTCGTCCTCGAACGGCGACGTGAGATCGGACTGTTGCGCTATCTCGGATTGCGAACGCGCGACGTTTGCGCGATGGTGCTCTACGAAGCCGCGTTCGTCGGCGGCCTCGGCGGCGTCTCGGGCGTCGTCGTCGGCGTCCTGCTCTCGCTCCTGCTCATCTTCGTCATCAATCGTCAAGCGTTCGGATGGCTCATCGAATTGCACATGCCGTGGGACTTTCTCGTCGAAGCGATCGCGATGGTCGTCGTGGCGGCGCTCGTCGCGGGTCTCTATCCGGCGCGCGTCGCGGCGCGCATTCGGACGGCGGAGGCCGTCCGCAGCGAATGAGCGCGCCCCGCTCGCGAGCCGTCCTGTCCTCGCTCGCGCTCGCGTCGCTCGTCGCCTCCGCGGCCGTCGCGACCCGGCCGAGCGACGCGAGATTAGAGGCCCGTGAAGATCGGCGTCCGCCCGTGTCCACCGCGTCACGAATCGCGCCGGATCTGCGTAGAATCGATCGGGACATGCACCCCAGAGCCGCAATCGTCGCGGCGGCCGCCGATCGGGGCGACCGTCGCGACGTTTCGGCAGGGTCGTTCGAGCCCGCGACGGCGCCGTATCGATTCGCGTTTCCGCGCGATCACGCGGCGCATCCGGCGTATCAAACCGAATGGTGGTACTACACGGGGCACGTCGCGTCGGCTTCGGGGAGGCGCTTCGGATACGAACTCACGTTTTTCCGCGTCGGATTGCATCCGGGCGATCCGCACCCGCTTCCGGGTCAGAGTCGCTGGCGCGGCAACGAACTCGTCCCCGCGCATTTCGCGATCACGGACGAACGGGGTGCGTCGTTCTATCACGCCGAGCGCTTCGCACGCGAGGCGCTCGGTCTGGGCGCGGCGTCGTCGTCGCGGCTCGACGTCCGCGCGGAGGACTGGCGGCTGACGGGAAATCCGTTGCCGGGCGCGCCCGATCGCGAACGCATGACGATGTCCGCGTCGGATGCGAGCCCGGAGGGGCGCAACGCGCTCCGCTTCGATCAGCTTCCGGAGAAGCCGCCCGCGATTCACGGCGACGCCGGCATCTCGAAAAAGGGCCCCTGCGGCTCGTGTGCGTCGCATTATTATTCCTACACGCGACTGCGCACGACCGGGACGCTCGTCTATCACGGCGAGCCCATGCGCGTGACGGGACTCTCGTGGATGGATCACGAGTACGGATCGGGCGAGTTGCAGCGGGATCAAGCCGGCTGGGATTGGTTCTCGATCCAACTCGACGATCGACGCGAACTCATGCTCTACGTGCTACGGCACAAGGACGGGACGATCACGCCGGAATCGAGCGGGAGTCTGATCGGGCGCGATGGGGCGGTGCGGCACCTCCCGCGCTCCGCGTTCGCGATCTCGGCGACGGGTTCGTGGCGGAGCCCGCATACGGCCGCGACGTATCCGAGCGGCTGGCGGGTTCGCGTGCCGTCCGCGAGCGTCGACGTGACCCTGGCTCCGACCGTCGAAGATCAAGAATTCGTGGCGGGCCAGGGGCAACTGTCGTACTGGGAGGGCGCCGTCGACGTTCGGGACGCCGCGCGTGGAAATGCGCTCGGTGTCGGGTATGTGGAGCTGACCGGATACGCCGGCTCGGTGACCTTGTAAGCGTCTACGCGGCGCGAGCGCGGATCGGGACCGTCGCGACGGGCGTCCGCCGTTCCTCGAGCCAGACGCACTCGAAGCAACGGACCGCGAGGGCGAACGCGGCTTCGCCGGGCTCGTCGTGGTGGCGCCTACAATCGGGACACTCGAAAATCGTCGTCATCATCGACCTCCGCGATCATGAAATCATCCCGGCGTGCCACCGGCCTGGCACGATAGAATGCGAGTCGCTCGGTTGGAATGTGATGCAACGCAATTGCGATGTGATAGGGGTAGGAGCATCATGAGCACGACCCCGATCATATTTTTTTGTGAGACGCCGGATCTCGCGACGTCGGCCCCGTCGGCCGCCGGTGGATACGACGTTTCGGCTTCCGTCTTTCGAGGGATCGCATCATGAGCTTCGCCGCATTCTCGAGCGGCGCTCTGGTCTCGATGTTCGTGGCGTCGCTCGCGTTCGCGGGGATCGTCGTTCTCGGTTTTCGGCTGAACGTCGTCGCCGCTGAAGGCTTGGCGAAGCGCGCGAACGGATCGCTCGTCGTCGCCTGCGGCGCCGCCTCGCTCGCGCTGACGATCGCGCTCGCCTACGAGATCCGCGGCGGCTGGTCGTTCGCGCTCGCCTCGGTCGCGGGTGCGCTCGTGGCGGCGACGTACGTCGCGCTCCTCCGTGCCGCGTCCCGGCGGACGCCCGCCGACGCCGTCGCCGCGGTCTCGCGGGAGATCCTCGAGTTGCAGGCGAGCGAGCGACGCTACCGGGTCCACGCCCGACGCCTGCAGGCGCTCCACGCGATCGCGAGCCCGCCGAGCGAGACGGCGCGCGATCCGGTCGGCGATGCCATGCGCCTCGCGCTCGAGGAATGCGACCTCGTCTCCGCTTTCTGCGGATACGTCGACGAGGACGGCACGAACTTCACGATCGAACGGACCGTCGGCGACGAGGCGAGTCTCCCCCAAGTGGGAGCGTGCTTCGCGCTGGCGAGCACGTTCGTCGGCTTCGCCTTGGAAAGCGAGGACGCGTGCGTGATCGCCGACGTCAAGCGCATCCGCCGCTTCGACCGTCCGGTCGCCTTCGTCGCCGGAGGCGGATTCGTCGGGTTGCAGATCCGCGCCGCGGGGCCGCACCGTCGCGCGATCGGCTTCTGGTCGAGAGGTCCCCTCCCGGACGCGTTCGCACGCGAGTCGCTCGATTTTCTGCGCGCCGTCGGCGACGTCGTCGGCGCGGCGATCGCCCGCGAGATCGGTCGGAGCGGCTTGAGCCGCCTCGCCTACTACGACGCGCTCACGGGGCTGCCCAACCGCGTGCTGCTCCGCGAGCGGATCTCGCGCGCCGTCGCCGCGGGGACCGCCGCGCACCTGCACTTCGCGGTGCTCTATCTCGATCTCGACGGTTTCAAGGAGATCAACGACCGCTACGGCCACGCCACGGGCGACGACGTGTTGCGAACCTTCGGCGGCCGGCTCGTCGGCGCGATGCGCGAGAGCGATACGACGGCGCGTCTGGGCGGCGACGAGTTCGTCGTGCTCGCCCGGGGCGTCGGTAGCGAACGGGACGCCGCGCGCGTCGCCGCGCGCATCTTCGACGCGTTGCGCGATCCGCTCCGGGTCCGCGGTCGCGACCATCTCCTGAGCGCGAGCATCGGTATCTCGCTCTTCCCGCGCGACGGCGAGTCGCCGGAGGCGTTGCTCGATTCGGCGGACAGGGCGCTCTACGCCGCCAAGGCCGCCGGCAAGAACGCGATGCGGTTCGCGCTCGAACGCGCCGCCATGTCGTCGAGACGGATCCAGCGCGCCAAGCGCGTCTCCTGATCCGAGGATCCGCCGCGCGGCGGTCCCGCCTCAGACGTGCTCGACGCTCCGGATCTCCGGGCAACGGGCGCGGACGGCGACTTCGATGCCGCCCTTGAGCGTCGAGGTCGACATCGCGCAACCGCCGCAGGCTCCGATGAGCTGAACGTACGCCACGTCCTCGGCGACGCGGATCAGCCAGACGTCGCCGCCGTCGCGGCGGATCGCCGGTCGGACGTCGTCGAGGGCGGCTTCGATGCGCGTCTCGAGCGGGAGCGTGGTCACGCGGGCAAGACCGCACGGAGGGGCCCGTTCGTTGCGCGGCCGACGGGCCGCGCGTGGACGGTCGCGGGCGCCGCGGCGTAGGCGAGCAACGCGCAGACGGTCAGGACGAAGAAGAAGGCGACGCCGCGCGCCGCGAGCGCCTCGTCCGCGCCCCGATCGCCTTCGACGACCGACCGAGTGAGGAAGGCGCGCGCGAGCCCGAGGCCGAGCGGGAGCGCGACGATCTGCACGAGCGCGAGCGCGGGCGGCGCGCCGAACCCGACGACCGCGAGCGCGGTCGCGGCGAAGGCGAGCCCGACGGCGGCGACGCCGAGTCGTCGGGCCGGCCCGATCCCCAGACGTACGACGAGATTCCGCTTCCCGCAGCGGCGATCGGCCGCGACGTCGGGATACTCGACCGCGAGCATCATCGCGAACATCGCCGCCGCGCTCGGGAGCGTGCTCGCCACGAACGCGACGTTCGGCGTCCGGGCCTGGGCGAGAAAGGTTCCGAGCGGGACGAGCGTCGCCACGACGAGGGCCGTGTCCAGTTCGCCGAAACCGCGGGCGAGCAGGCGTAGCGGCGGAGCGGAATAGGCCCAGGCCAGAACCCCGGCGCCGACCGCCACGGCCGCGGCCTCGGGTCGCCCGATGCCGAGGAGCGCGCCCGCTCCGAGCACGGCGCACGCCGCGGCGCCGAGCGCGGCGACGAGGGCGACGACGGGCGGGAGTTCGCCGCTCGTCACGACCCCGCTCCCGCCGGAGTACGGGGTGGGGACGCCGTGCGCGTCGCCCTCGCGATCGAAATAGTCGTTCGCGAAATGGACCATCACGTGGAGCGCGGAGAACGTCGCCTGCGCGAGCGCGTACGCGCGCCAATCGACGGCGCCGACGGCGTAGCCGGCGCCCGCGGTCCCCAGGCCGCCCGCGGCGAGTCCGCCGACGAGAAATTTTGCTCGCGAGAGACGCGCGAACGCGCGAAGGGCGCGGAGCATCGTGACCGCTTCCAGAGGAGCAGGACTATCCCCGCGGCGGTTGCGAAAATGAGTTTCGCATGACGCAAAGTGCGGATTCGAACGCGGGTGAACTCGCCTCCAGGCGCGCTTCGAATTCCGCGCGACCCAAGGTGCAGTCCGTCGATCGGACGATCGACCTGCTCGAGGCGCTCGCGACGCGGCGCGGTCCGACCGGGATCAGCGAACTCGCGCAGATGGTCGGCCTGCACGTCTCCACCGTGCACCGGCTCCTCGCCGCGCTCGTCGATCGCGGCTACGTCCGTCAGGATCCCGAGACGTCGCGGTACCACCTCGGCGCGCGCGTGTTCTCGCTCGCCACGGCCGCCGATCTCCATCTCGACCTACGGCTCGTCGCGCGTCCGTATCTCGAACGGATGATGCGGCAGTCGGGCGAGACGGCGAGCCTCGTCACCGTCACGGAACAGGAGATCGTATTCCTCGATCAGGTCGCGAGCATGCATCTCGTGAAGATGCTCTCGGCTCCGGGATTGCGCGCGCCGCTCTACTGCACGGGAACGGGCAAGGCGTTGCTGGCCTTCAAGGAACGAGCGTTCGCGGAGCCGACGCTCGCATCGCCGATGCGCGCGCGGACGTCGCGCACGATCGTCACCCGCGCCGCGCTCGAAGCGGAACTCGACGAGATCCGCGCGACCGGGTACTCGATCGACGAAGAGGAGATGGAGGACGGCGTGCGATGTCTCGCGGTTCCGATCTTCGACCGCCTGCGCTCGTGCGTCGGCGCGATGTCGGTATCGGGCCCGACGACGCGGCTCACGCGCGAACGGATGCTCAAGTTCGCGCCGATCGCCTGCCGGATCGCCGCCGATCTCTCCGCCCAGCTCGGGTACGAACCGGAGTCGGAGACGGAGCCTCACCAATAACGGAGCGCGTCTGCGAATAATCGCTCGAGTTCCCCCGCACCGATCGCGACGGGCGAGTTGGAGAGCAGTCGTCGCTGCGGGAGCGCCGAGTCTCGGAGCGACGCGACGTCGGTCGTCGCGAATCCGACGCCGCCGATACCGTTGGGCATGCGCGTCGCGCGCATGAGCGCGCCGAGTCGCTCCGCGAGCGCGTCGCCCGCGTCGCGCGGACCCGCGTCGCGGACGTCGCCGCCGAGTAATCGCGCGGCGTTGAGATGCCGCTCGGGCGAGGTCGCGGCCGTGAAGCGGACGACCGCCGGTGCGTTGACGATCACGGCCATGCCGTGGGGCACGAGCGGTCCCTCGCCCGGATAGTCGGGCGCGCGGTACGTCGGCACGAGACCCGCGACGGCGTACGACATCGCGTGCGGGACGTGGACGCCCGCGTTCCCGAAACCGATCCCGGCGAGCGTCGCCGCGTACATCATGCGCTCGCGCGCTTCGACGTCGCGTTCGTCCGTCGCGGCGCGGACGATATGCTCGCCGAGGATGCGCAGCGCTTCGAGACACGCCATGTCGGAGAACGGGTTCGCGCCCTGCGACGACGGGCGGCCGCTCGGCGCGGAGGGTCGTTCGCGCGCGGTGTACGGACGCGCCGTATAACTCTCGAGCGCGTGCGAGAGCACGTCGAACCCCGCGGACGCGACGACGGTTTTCGGTAACGTCGCGGTGACCGTGGGATCGACGACGCCGAGCGTCGGACGCAGACGTTTCGACGCGATCCCCGTCTTCGCGTGACGCGCGACGTAATCGAAGATCGCGATGCCCGTGACCTCGGCGCCGGTGCCGGCCGTCGTCGGACACGCGATGTGCGGCCGGAGCGGCCCCGGAACGGGCTTTCCCGCGCCGATCGGTGCGTTGACGTACGCGTCGAAATCGTCGGGATAGGTCGCGTAGAGGTTCGCCGCTTTCGCCGTGTCGATCGACGAGCCGCCGCCGACGGAGACGTAACCGTCGAAGCGACCGTCGCGTGCGAAGGCGACGGCTTCGGCGAACGACGCGTCGGTCGGCTCGACGCGCGAATCCGCGTAGACGACGACGTCGCAGTTCGCGGCGCGCAGCGACGCGGCGACGATCTCGACGTAGGGCAGTTTCGCGATCGTCCGATCGGTCACGAGCGCGACGCGCGTCATGCCGAGATCGCGCGCTTCGGCGCCGACTTCGGCGAGCGCGCCGCTTCCGTACTTGATGCGCGAGCTGTCGACTTCGAACGTGGTGTCGCCGCCCGCGACGAACGGATACCCCGCGCAACAGATCACGACCGCGCCCTTCTGCAAGGTGCGCGTGCGCTCCTCAGAGTAGCCGTGCCCGCATGTTACTCGGTGCGATCGACGTCGGGACGAACTCGATCCACCTGATCGTCGTGGAGATGGATTCCGAATACGGAACCTCCCGGACGATCCTCAAGGCGCGCGAGATGGTGCGCTTGGGCGGCGGCGACGCGCTCGCCACGGGCACGCTCGCGAAGAAGCCGATGCAGCGGGGCGTCGAGGCGATCGTGCGTTTCGCCGAAGCCGCGCGCGCCGCGGGCGCGATCGACATCCACGCCGTCGCGACGTCGGCCGTCCGCGAATCGCGCAACGGCCCCGAGTTCGTCGCGGCCGTCGAGGCGGCGAGCGGCGTGCGCATCGAGGTGCTCGACTCGGTCGAGGAAGCACGCCTGATCCATCTCGGCGTGAGTCGCGGTTTCTCGCTCGACGGGCGCGTCGGCTGCATCTTCGACATCGGCGGCGGGTCGACCGAGTTCATCGTCGGCGACGCACGGCGCGCGTATTTCCTCCACAGCGTGAAGCTCGGCAGCCTCCGTCTCTACGAAGACTTCTTACGCGAGGACGGCGGCCGTCCGTCGCGCGGGTACGCGGAGCTCGAACGTCATATCGCGGACGTGCTCGCGCCCGTCGCCGAGCAGATCTCCGAATTCCGCTTCGACGTGCTCGTCGGCACGTCGGGGACGGCGCTCGGACTCGCGGCGCTCGAAGCGGCGGCGTCGGGCGCGACCCCCGAGCGGGCGCACGGATACGTCGTACGCGTCGACCGACTCCGCGCGTTACAGGACGAGATGCGCGCGCTCTCGCCCGCGGAGCGCCGCAAGATGCCGGGGATGAATCCGCGCCGCAGCGACATCATCGTCGCCGGAAACGCGATCGTGCTCGGCGTCGCGAAGGCGCTCGGCCGCGACACGTTCGCGGTGAGCGAGCGAGCGCTTCGCGAGGGCATCGTCGTCGATTATCTCGAGCGCAACGCCGAGATCGCGCGCCGGCTCGGCGGCGAGCGTGCGCGTCGGCTCGACGCCGCGCACGCGCTCGCGCGTCGCTTCGGCGAACTCGGTCCGCACGCGCGCAACGTCGCCGCGCTCGCGGTCGCGCTCTTCGACGGAACGACGGAGCTCCATCGGTTCGAACCGGCCGATCGCGACGTGCTCTTCGCGGCGGCGCTCGTGCACGACGTCGGGCGCGCGGTCGCCGCGAGCGCGCATCACAAACACGGCGCCTACATCGTGCGCAACGCCGGCTTGGACGGTTGGCGGGCGGAGGAGATCGACCTCATCGCATCGCTCGTCCGGTACCATCGGAAGGCGCTCCCGAAATCGACGCACCCGGAATGGGAGGGCGCGGCGCCCGCGGCGCGCGCGAAGATCGAGGGTCTCGGCGCGCTCCTGCGTCTCGCCGACGGACTCGATCGCCGTCACCTCGGGCTCGTCGCCTCGCTGCGCGTTCGCACCGCGACCGACGTCGTGACGCTCTCGCTCGAAGCCGGACAAGACGTCGCGCCGGAGATCGAAGCCGCACGCTTCAAGTCGGATCTGTTCCGGCGCGCGTTCGCGCGCGAGCTCGCGTTCGAGGTGACGCGCAAGCGCGACGACGGCGCCTTCGACGATGCGGAACTCGGCAGCGCGGAGCTCGGCGCGGCGGCCGCTTCCTGAAGGCGGACGTTCGCCGATTAGGGTATTCTCCGGCCAGCCCGACGCGCGCTTTCGCGACGGGAGAGGTTGATATGGTGGCGTCCGGCCCACACGCGAAGAAAATCCTGATCGTCGACGACGAGTCGGCGATCTTGCAGACCCTGCGCTTCAATCTCGAGCGTAACGGCTACGCCGTCGCGACCGCGGGCGACGGCCGCACGGCGATCGCGCTCGCCGTTAGCGAGCGGCCCGATCTCATCATCATGGACATCATGCTGCCGGTCCTCGACGGGATCGAGGCCTGCAAGGAGATCCGCAAACAGAGCGGCGTGCCGATCATCATGCTGACCGCGCGCGATCAGGAGATCGATAAGGTCCTCGCGCTCGAACTCGGTGCCGACGATTACGTCACCAAACCGTTCTCGCTCCACGAATTCTTGGCGCGCGTGAAAGCGCGCTTACGTCGTCAGAACGCGAGCGAGGTCCCGACGCGGAGCGAGGCGATCGCGGTCGGCGAGATCCTGCTCGATCCGTCGCGCCAGTCGCTGAGCGTGCGCGGTCGGCACGTCTCGCTCGCGCCCAAAGAGTTCAGCCTCCTCCACGTGCTCATGGAGAATCGCGGACGCGTCGTCACCCGGCAGACGTTACTCGACAAGGTGTGGGGCTACGATTTCGAAGGCGAGCATCAGACGATCAGCGTCCACGTCCGGTGGCTGCGCGAGAAGGTCGAAATCGATCCCAACAATCCGCAGCACATCATCACCGTGCGTAGCCGCGGGTACATGTTCAAAGAGTAGATGCTTCTCGACGTAGCGTTCGGAACGGCTCTCGGCGGCGCGATCGCTTTCGCTCTGTGGTGGGCTCGTTCGCGCCGGCCCGAAACGCCGTCGTTCGGATCGACGGCGCCGTCTCCGTCGCCGACGCCCCTCTCCGATACGCGTTTCGAACAGTTGATGCGCTCGCTGACGGTCGGGGTGCTCACGATCGACGGACGCGGTCACATCGACTCGCTCAACGCCGCCGCGGGCGCGATCTTCGAAATCGGTTCGCGACCCGTTCTCGGCCGGAGCATCATCGAAGTCGTGCCGTCGTTCGAACTCGATCGGCGGATCCGCGAGGCGCTCGCGGGCCATCCCTCGCGCGGGCGCGTCTCGCTCTCGCGCGCGAACGGCGCGCGGATCCTCACCGTCGCGACGTTGCCGTTCGACGAAGCGCGCGGCGTCCTCGTCGTCGCGAGCGACGAGACGCGCCTGCACGAACTCGAGGGGACGCGGCGCGAGTTCGTCTCGAGCGTCTCGCACGAATTGCGGACGCCGCTCTCGTCGATCAACCTCATGATCGAGACGATCCTCGAGGATTCGGGCGATCGCGAGGCGCTCGAGCTGTTCTTACCGCGGATCAAACAGGAAGTCGATCGGATGGTCACGCTCGTGGAGGATCTGCTCGAACTCGCGCGTGCCGAAGGCGGCCGCTTGCGCCTGCGTCGGGAGAACGTCGATCTCGCGAGCGTCTCGCACAATATCGTCAAGACGTTCGAACCGCGCGCCGCACAACTCAACGTCCGCCTGCGCATGACGGGCGAACTGACGCGCATGGACGGCGATCCCGATCGGCTCGCGCAAGTGGTCGTGAACCTCATCGACAACGCGCTCCGTCACACCCCCGCCAACGGGAACGTGACGGTCGACGTCCGTTCCAACGAGGGGACGACGACGCTCGTCGTGCGCGACACCGGCGTCGGAATTCCGTACAACGATCTCCCGCACGTCTTCGAACGCTTTTACGTGGTCGATCGCTCGCGCGCGCGCGAAGCCGCGGGGACGGGGCTCGGACTCTCGATCGTCAAGCAGATCGTGGAGGCGCACGGCGGGACCGTGACGGCCGATTCGGAGTTCGGCTACGGTGCGACGTTCACGTGCGAGTTTCCGACGACACGATCGGCGTCGTTCTCGGCGCGCATCGCGGACGCGTGAACCGCCGCCAATCGAAGGCGAATCCGTGCGGCGCGACGGCGCTCAGGATCGGTCGCTCGACGAAGTACGTCACGGCCGTCGCGATGACGAACGACGCGCTCCAGCCGAGCGCGATGTACGCGAATTTCCACCGCTCGTCGTCGTGCGGATCGGGCGTCGCGGCGTGCGGGACGCCGTGCTTCCAGAGCCAGATCAAGACGAGCGTGTGCCAGAGATAGAGATTGTAGGAGACGAGCGAGAGAAAGCGCGCGACGGGATTCGCGACGACGGCGCGCACGGCGTTCCCGGCGAGACAGCTCGTGACGAGAAGTCCGCCGAAAGCCAGCGCGAGCGCGCCGCGGCCGTAGACGTCGAAGCGATCGCGTCCGCCCGGGACGTACTGCACGTCGTTCGCGGCGACGAGGATCTGCCACGCGCACGCGACGCAGGCGACGAACGCGATCGTCCACACGACGCGCCGCCCCGCGAGCCGCGGCATCTCGCGGCGCACGTACGCGAGCAGGTACGCCGCCGCCATCCCCGCGCCGAAGCAGTCCAGGTAGGCCACGACGTGTCGGCCGATCGGCTCGTTGCCGAGACAACACGACGCGACGGCGGCTCGGTCGGCGACGGCGACGAGCGCGAGCGCGAGCGCCACGAGCAACGGACGACGGACGAAACCGAGCGCGAGGATCGGAAAGAGCAGGTAGAACTGCACCTCGACGGCGAGGCTCCAGAACACCGAATTCGTGAAGCCGAACGGATCGACGAAGTAATCGTTGAGGAACGTCGCGTGCGCGACGAGGGTCCGCGCGAGCTCCGGTCCCACGACCACCTGCGCGTTCGCGAGGGCGACGGCGGTCGTGACGACGAGCGCGAGCGCGTACGACGGGACGATCTTGAGCGCGCGCCGGAGCGCGTAACGTCGGAGTGCGGGAACGTGCCCGCCCCCGAGCGCGGCGCGCGCGTACGGAACGAACAGACAGAACCCGCTGATCGTGAAAAACAGATCGACGCCGAAGTAGCCGACGCGCGGCAGCACGTCGACCGGAATCGTCACGCCGTGAAGCGTGAGGTAGGGCGTGAACCACGAGAAGAGCCACGTATGGTACGTCAGGACCGCGAGGACGGCGACGCCGCGTAAACCGTCGACGCACTCGGTTCCGCCGCGTTCGTGTTCGCGCACGCCCGTCGTCTTCGGACGTCGGCTCGGCGCGCCTTGCCGGACGGTCGACCGTCGTCGCCGCCGCGCGCCCCGAATCCGACCCGAAAACGAGGGCGTCCGGGACCGCTCGGGCGTTCTCGTCGCGCGCTTAAGGCGGTCATAACGAAGCGATAAGGTCGGCCCGTCATACTCGAGGCCTATGAGCGACGAGGACCGCGCGTTACTCGCCTTTCTCGAACGGCACTGGCGCGAGCTCACGCTTCGCGACGCACGCGTCCTCGGCGACGACGCGGTCGCGAGACCGCCCGAAGAAATCGGTGTTAAGGATTCCTTAACGCCCCGTTAAGCGAGTCTTATGGTGTGACTGTCACCTTTGACGGCGCCCGCTCGCGCTCACGCTCACCACGTACTCTAGGAGGTCATCTCATGTTCAGGCCTGCAGTTTTCGCGGCCATCACGCTCGGTACGGCGCTCGCCCTGCCGCTCGGCGCGCTCGCCGACACGCAGATCAGCGCCGCCGGGTCGACGGCCCTGCAGCCGCTCGTCACGGCCGCGGCCGAGGCGTACCAGCAACAGCACACCGACGTGAAGATCAGCGTCACGGGCGGCGGTTCGAAAACCGGTCTCGCCCTCGTCGGAAGCAAGTCGGTCGACATCGGAAACTCCGACGTCCAGGCCCCCGCGACCGCGACCGATCTCGTCGATCACAAGGTCGCCGTCGTCGGATTTTCGGTCGTCGTCAATCCGGCCTCGGGCGTCACGAGTCTCACGAAAAAGCAAGTGCAGGACATCTTCGCGGGCACGGTCACGAATTGGAAGGACGTCGGCGGAAAAGATCAGGCGATCACGGTCATCAACCGTCCCGCGAGTTCGGGGACGCGCGCGGTCTTCGTGAAAACGCTCATGGGCACGACGGCCCTCTCGAAGACGACGCTCACGGAAGATGCGACGGGAACCGTCGTGCAAAAGGTGAGCCAGACGCCGGGCGCCGTGTCGTACGCGTCGTTCTCGGGAACGCACAACAAACCCGGGATCACGGAAGTCGCGATCGACGGCGCGGCCGCGAACGAAGCGAACGTGCAGTCGGGGAAGTATCCGTTCTGGTCTTACGAGCACATGTACACGAACGGCGCGCCGAGTACCGAGATCTCGCGCTTCCTCGCGTTCGTCCAGAGCAACAGCGCCCTCATGGAGAAAACGGGATACATCCTCGTCCGCGATATGAAGGTCTCCGAAACCGACCGCTAATCGCCGCCGCCCGGCAGGGTAACGCAGCACCGAGGTGGGAGCGTCGCGAGGGCGCTCCCGCATCGATTTTTTTCCAGGAGACGGCATGTCAGGCGCACGGGCCAGCACAGCGCATCGGAACGAGCGGATCGCCCGCACGTTCCTCATGGCGTGCGCCGGCGTTTTCGTCGTCGCGATCGCGCTCGTACTCGGCTATCTCGCCGTTAGCGGGACGAAGCTCTTTCTCGTCGACCACGTCTCGCCGTTCGAATTCTTGTTCTCGCCGAATTTCGACGACAGCGCGCACCAGTACGGCGCGGCACCGTTCATCGCGGGTTCGCTCGTCGCGACCGCGTTCGCGATCGTGGTCGGCGGCCCGCTCGGCGTCGCCGTCGGCGTGTTCTTCGCGGAACTCGCGCCCGCGCGCGTCGCCGCGGCGATGAAGCCCGGCATCGAGGTGCTCGTCGGCATCCCGTCGGTCGTCTACGGCTGGATCGGACTGACCGTGCTCGTGCCGACGATCTCGCACGTCTTCCACGCCGAGGGCGACGGCTTGCTCGCCGGCGGGATCGTGCTCTCGATCATGATCCTCCCGACGGTCATCTCGCTGTCGGAAGACGCGCTGCGCGTCGTGCCGCCGGCGCTCCGCGAAGGATCGGCCGCGCTCGGTGCGACGCGTTGGGAGACGATCTCGCGCGTGCTCGTGCCGGCCGCGGCGAGCGGGATCGCGGTCGCGGTGATCCTCGGTTTCGCGCGCGCGATCGGCGAGACGCTCGCGGTCCAACTCGTGCTCGGCAACGCGAACGTCATACCGCAGTCGCTCCTGACGCCCGCGAGCGCACTCACGTCGGAGATCGTGATGGACATGGGCGACGCGCCCGACGGATCGCCGCTCCAGCACGCGCTGTTCTCGATGGCCTTCCTGTTGTTATTGATTTCGATGGGGCTCATCCTCGCGATCCGCTTCGTCGTCCGGAAGCGCGCCTGACGTGCAGGGTGCCGTCGTCGCCGTCCCCGAGCGCAAGATCCTCCGTCGCGACGCGACGCAGGGCCGGCGCATCGTCGACGCCGTCGCGACGGCGGGCCTCTGGGGTTCGGCGCTCTTGATCATCGCGCTCTTGGTCTTATTCATCGGGTTCGTATTCTGGAGAGGCATCGGCGCGATCTCTTGGCATTTCCTGACGGGATCGCCGTCGGCGGCCGACGCGGGCGGCGGTATCGGCCCCGAGATCTTCAATTCTTTCTACATCCTGTTCCTCACGCTCGCGTTCACGATTCCGATCGCGCTCGCCGCCGGGACGTACTTGCAAGAATATGCAGGCCCCGGCCGTTTTCGCGATCTCGTGCAGTTCAGCGCGGAGTCGCTCGCGACGGTGCCGTCGATCGTCATGGGTCTCTTCGGCCTGCTCGTGTTCGTGCAGGCGTTTCACTGGCATTTCACCGCGCTCGGCGGCGCGCTCACGCTGACGCTGTTGAACCTCCCGTCGCTCATGCGCGTGACGCAGCAATCGCTCGCGAGCGTCCCCGCGACGTATTCCGAAGCATCGATGGGTCTGGGCGCCACGCGCTGGCAGACGATCCTCGGCGTGATCCTCCCGAGCGCGATCGGTCCGATGACGACGGGCGTCGTGCTCGTCGCGGGGCGCATCTTCGGCGAGACCGCGGCGCTCGTCTACACCGCGGGCGCCTCCGTCTCGTACGGCCGGAGCGCCTACGATTGGAATCCGTTCCATACCGCCGAAACGCTCGCCGTGCACCTGTGGTCGACGCACCGCGAAGCGCTCGTTCCCGATGCCGATCGCATCGCGAACGGCTCGGCGCTCGTGCTCCTCGTCATGGTCCTCGCGTTCAACGTCCTCGCGCGCGTCGTCGGCCGACAACTGACGTTACGCCTCACCGGGAAAGCCTGAGATGCTCGAAGTCAAGGATCGTACCGCCGTCGGCGTCGTAAACAAGATGACGATCGACGATCTCGATATCTATTACGGATCGTTCCAAGCGATGAAGAAGGCGAAACTCGCCGTCCCGGATCGCAAGGTCATGGCGCTCATCGGCCCTTCGGGTTGCGGGAAGTCGACGTTCCTACGCGCGCTCAACCGCATGCACGATCTCACGCCCGGCGCGCGCGTCGAGGGTACCGTGTTGCTCGACGGCGAGGACATCTACGCGGCCGACGTCGATCCCGTCGTCGTGCGGCATCGGATCGGGATGGTGTTCCAGCGACCGAATCCGTTTCCCAAATCGATCTACGAAAACGTCGTCTACGGGCCGAAGATCCACGGCGAACGCGATCGTAAGCGCCTGATGGAGATCTGCGAGAAGAGTCTCCGGGCCGCCGCGCTCTGGGACGAGGTGAAGGACCGCCTCACGCGATCCGCGCTCGATCTCTCGGGCGGACAGCAACAGCGTCTCTGCATCGCGCGCGTCCTCGCGGTCGAGCCCGAAGTGATCCTGATGGACGAGCCGGCGTCGGCGCTCGATCCGATCGCGACGTCGAAGATCGAAGATCTCATCGGCGAACTCAAAAAACAATACACGGTCGTCATCGTGACGCACTCGATGCAACAGGCGGCACGCATCTCCGACTTCACGTGCTTTTTCTTACTCGGCGAATTGATCGAAGTCGGAACGACGGCCGAGATCTTCACGCGGCCCAAAGACAAACGGACGGAAGACTACATCACGGGTCGCTACGGTTAGCGGACGTCGCCTCGCGCGGCGGCTACGCGTCGCATCGCACGCTGATCTCGAGCCGTCGGAGTCGTTCCTCGAGCGTGTGCAGGTGTTGGGCGATCGACGCATCGATCGCCGAGACGACGCGTTCGGACGACGTCGCGGTCTCGCCGTCTCGACCCGCTAACAGATCGAGCGAAACTCCGAGCGCGCGCGCGAGTCGGTCGACGATCGAGAAGCCGGGGTCCTGTCGTTTCGCGGCTTCGATGCGCTGCAACGTCGGTTGTTTGACGCCGGCTCGCGACGCGAGCTCGTTTTGCGACCATCCGAGGCGTTGTCGGCACGCGCGGATACGTTCGCCGAGAAGCGATTCGTGCATGCCGCCTGCTTAGTCGCTTAGAATTCAAGCTCCTCGCGACTTTCGCACGCATCGAGCCTCGGTACGTTCGCTCCGCATTGCCGACCGCGACGCGCGAGATGCCGCCGAGCGCGCCGCAGCGAACGTCGCACGATGATCGCCTCCATCCGCTCGCGCGCCGCGCTTCGCGACCGTCCATACGTCCGATGAACGAGCAGCGCTGGACCGCAGACGGCTACGCGCGACATGGGGCGTTCGTTCCGATCTTGGGAGCCGAGATCGTCGCGTGGCTCGGCCCGCGGCCCGGAGAACGCATCGTCGATATCGGCTGCGGCGACGGGGTGCTCACGCGAACGCTCGTCGATGCCGGCGCCCGCGTCGTCGGCGTCGACGCGTCGCCGGATCTCGTCGCGGCCGCACGCGCGCGCGGGCTCGACGCGCGCATCGCCGACGCACACGAGCTCGCATTCGACCGCGAGTTCGATGCCGCGTTTTCGAATGCGGCGCTCCATTGGATGCGCGAGCCGGATCGCGTCATCGCGAGCGTCGCCCGCGCGCTCGTGCCCGGCGGTCGTTTCGTCGGCGAGCTCGGTGGCGACGGAAACGTGAGGACGGTCCTCTCGGCGGTCGACGCCGCGCTCCGCGCTCGCGGCGTCGATCCCTCGGGGCGCTCGCCGTGGTACTTCCCGACCGCCGACACTTACGGCGCGCGCCTTCGCGCCGGTGGATTCGTCCTCGAGCGCGCCGAGCTCGTCGCGCGCCCGACGCGCCTCCCGACCGGGATGCGCGCCTGGCTCGAAACGTTCGCGCAACCGATGTTCGCGGGTCTCGACGACGAGGCGCGCGAGGCGGTCGCGGAGGACGCGATCGCGCGGATGCGCGACGCATTGTGCGATCGCGACGGAACCTGGACTGCGGATTACGTCCGATTGCGATTCGCCGCCCGTTTGCCCGACGC
>CAZZXB010000032.1:0-5338 GCA_964658025.1 uncultured Janthinobacterium sp. | reverse complement strand
ATCGCGGCGGCACATCATCTCCGAACGAAGTCGCCGGGGAAGCGGTTCGCGATCCTCGAGGGTCGCGGCGCGATCGGCGGGACGTGGGATCTCTTCCGTTATCCGGGCGTCCGTTCTGATTCGGACATGTTCACGCTCGGGTATTCGTTCCGACCGTGGCCGAGCGAGAAAACGCTCGCGGACGGTCCGAGCATCCGCGATTACGTCCGCGATACGGCGCGCGAACTCGGGATCGATCGGAGCATCCGTTTCCACCACAAGGTCGTTCGCGCGGCCTGGTCGTCGCAGGACGCGCGCTGGTGCGTCGACGTCCTCGTCGGTTCCGACGAGCGACCGGTGACGTACGCGTGTTCGTTTCTTTTCATGTGCAGCGGCTATTACGACTACGCGAACGGCTATACGCCGCGGTGGCCGGGTCTCGATTCCTTTCGCGGGCGGATCGTCCACCCGCAGTTCTGGCCGGAAGACCTCGACTACGCGAACGAACGCGTCGTCATCATCGGCAGCGGTGCGACGGCCGTGACGCTCGCACCGGTCATGTCGCGAACGACGGCGCACCTCACGATGCTGCAACGCTCGCCGTCGTACGTCGCGGCGATTCCGGCGATCGATCCGGTCGCGAAACGGCTCCGCGCGCGTCTTCCCGACGCGGTGTCCGGACCGCTGATTCGGTGGAAGAACATCCTCGTCGGCATGTTCTTTTTCAATTTCGCGCGCAAGGCACCGAAGCGATTCGCGAAGATGATCGCGAGCTTCCAGCGCCGCTATCTCGGTCCGACGTACGACCTGGACACGCACTTCACGCCGACGTACAAACCGTGGGATCAGCGGTTGTGCTTCGTTCCCGACGCGGATCTTTTCGCGTCGATCAAGGCGGGGAAGGTCGAGATCGTTACCGATGAAATCGAGCGATTCACGGAGACGGGCTTGCGCTTGCGGTCGGGTCGCGAACTCGCGGCCGACATCGTGGTGACCGCGACCGGGCTCACCGTGCAACTCATGGGCGGCGCCGCGATCGAGGTGGACGGTCGGACGATCGATCTCGGGAAGACGCTCGCCTACAAGGGCATGATGTACGGCGGGGTTCCGAACCTCGCATCGGCGTTCGGCTACACGAACGCATCGTGGACGCTCAAGTGCGAACTCACCGCGGCCTACGTCTGCCGTCTGCTCAATTACATGGACGCGAAGGGGTACGTGTCGTGCACGCCGCGGCGCGATCCGAAGATGCGCGAGGCGCCCGCACTCGACCTCACGTCGGGGTACGTCCTACGCGGGAGCGCCGTGCTTCCGAAGCAAGGCACGCGCGCGCCGTGGCGCACCTATCAGAACTACCTCGCGGATATGATGGCGCTCCGGTTCGGGACCGTCGCGGACGGGACGATGCGATTCGCGAGGGCGAGCGCGACCGTCGGTCGCACGGCTCGTCCCGAAGGGGCATTCGTTAAGATATAGTTCGATTCGGCCGATGTTCGCTAGGTGAACGATGGAACGCGCGATGCCTTCGGGCCCGGTCCCGTCGTAACGAGCGACGACGTCGTCGGTTCGGTCTTCGGTCCGCGCGGCGCGCTCGGGCGTCGTCCTTCGAAGCCCGTCCCGACGTGCGAAACGTCCGGCGTCCGGCGAACGTTCGCTTCGTGAGGTACGGAACATGAAAGCCCATATCAAGGGGACCGCGGCACTCCTCGCGGCGACGGTTAGCGCGCTCGGCGTTTCGACGACCGGAACTCCGGCGCTCGCGCAAACGTACGGCGGTGGGGCTTACGCCGGCGTCGCGAACGTCAGCGTCGCGAACGGTTACGTAACGATCGTCCGCGGCGATAGCGGTCAACAGGTGGCGGCGTCGATCAACGCTCCGCTCGTCCCGGGCGACTACATCGCGACGGGCGACGACTCCGACGCCGAGGTCCAGTTCGACGGCATCTCGATGTTGCGGCTCGCGAGCGACACGCAGGCGCGCATCGTGAACCTCTCCCCGGGCGCGCGCGAAGTGCAACTCGCATCGGGCACCGTCGTCTTGGCGGAAGAGCAGGGCGCGGACGGCGGCGCGCAGATCGATACGCCGTCGCTGAATCTGCGGCCCGACGGATCGGGCGATTATCGCGCGAGCGTTCTCGGCGACGGAACGTCGCTCGTTACGGTACGTAGCGGCGTCGCGACGATCTCGACGGCGAACGGTTCGGCGTCGCTCGCTCCGGGAAGCACGCTCGTCGGACGCGGATCGTCGATCGGTTACGAATCGCCGGTCGCGTTCGACGCGTTCGACGATTTCAACGTCTCGCGCGACAACGTCGCGGTCGCCTCCTACAACGCGAATCCGTACGTCTCGCCGCAGCTCGCCGGGTACTCGAACTTCTCGCGATACGGTCGTTGGCAGAACGTGCCCGGCTATGGCGAAGCGTGGGCGCCGAACGACCAGAGTCAAAGCAATTTCGCGCCGTATCGCAACGGGCAGTGGGTGTGGGAACCGGGCTCGGGATATACGTGGGTCGATAACGCGCCGACGGGCTACGCCACCTCGCATTACGGTTCGTGGTTCAATAACCAGCAGTACGGCGGCTGGCTCTGGCAACCGCCGGCGAGCCAATATCAGAACTCCTCGAGCGGGCTCGCATCCGCGTGGCTCCCGGCGGCCGTGGCGTTCTTCTTGAGCGGAACGGGCGCGGGCGGCTCGGGTTTCGGCAACGTCGTCGGCGGAAGCGGCGGCGGGCTCGGCGGCCTCCTCGGCGGCTTCTCCGGACTCTTCGGAAATTCCGGAAACGTCGATAGCGGCAGCGGCGACATCGGGTGGATCCCGCTCGCGCCGGGCGAGCGTTACCAGCCGTGGTACGGGCAGAACGGATCGTATCCGCAGACGAGCGTTACGAACGTGACGAACGTGACGAATATCTATAATTACTACGGCAACGCGCGGTACGCGAATGCCGTGAGCATGGTGCCGGTCAGCGGATGGCGTCAGGGTCGATTCGATCGTCGCGTCGCCTTTAATGGAACCGGCGCGCGGCGGTTCGCGTTCATCCGCGGAGCCGTGCCCATCGTGCCGACGACGTCGAACCTGCGCTACGCCTCGCGCGCGGTCGTGCGTCGTCCGATCGCGCTCTCGCGAACGTTCGCGGCGCCGCGTCTCGCGGCACGCGCACCTTCGACGCGCGTTTCGTTCGCGACGCAGCAGGCGAAGATCCGCGCGATCGCCGTCGCCCGACCCCGCGTCGCCGCGTTCGTGCCTCGAGCGTCGACCGTCGTCCGCCCCGCCTATCGTCCGATCGCGCACCCGCGCGTCGTCCGCACCGCGATCGCACCCGTGCCGGCGCGCAAGCCCCAGATCGCGCGCTTGCTCGCGCCCGGCGCGCGGCCGCTCCGCCTCGCGACGCCGATCGTCGCGCCCGCATCGCACGCAGGTTTCGCGGGCACGAAGCGGGCGCCGATCCGCTCCGCCACGACGGCCGGTCCGCAGCGCGCGATCGCGGCGCCCGGGCGTCGTTCCATCGCGCCGCGTCTCGCGCGCACGCCGGAACCGCGTGCGACGCAGCCGATCCGCACGCCGCCTCCGACGACGCGCGAAACGATCCCGCACGCCACGCCGGTTCGGATCCCGACGCGAACGGCGTCGCCGTTCGTCGCGCCCAAACCGCATCCGACGCGTCCGGTCGCGCCGAGCGCCACGGTCGCGCCGATCCGTCGTCCGGTCGCGGTTCCCGTGCGCACGCCGATCGCGCCGGTCGCGCGACCGGAGAGACTGCCGAGCCATGCGGCGCCGCCCGTGGCGCGGCCGGCGACGCTCCCGGTGCGTACGGCGGAGCCCCTCGCTCCGAAGGCGGTGCCGGTCCGTCCTGTGGCGCCGGTCGCCCGTCCCGTCGTCGTGCCGGTCCGTCCCGCGCCGACCGTCGCCCACCCGATCGCGGCGCCCGCGCCGCCGGTCGTCCGGCACGCCGCACCGGCAGCGGCCGGTCCCGTCCATCCGGCCGCGCCTCGTGTGGAACCGGCGCAGAAGCCCGCACCGCCCGCTCGCACGGACGCGCCGGCACGGGATGCGGGGCATTAGCGGTGTAGCGGTTAGCGGCGGCGCGACACCGTCGCGACCGCACCGCGATCGCTACGGGCAGGTGACCGTGATGCGGTGCAACGCTCCGGATGCCCAGCCCGTGCCGTCCGTCGGGAGATGCGTGTAGTACACGTAGAACCGCCGACCGAGGACGTGCGGATCCTCACCGAGTCCGACCGCCGTCGGATACGCGGCGATCGGACCGAACGTGCCGAGCGAGAGCGGATGGGTCCACGCGAGCCCGTCCACCGACTCGGCGTATCCGAAGGACGTATCGTTGGAGACGATCATCACGTAGCGACGGATCGCCGCATCGTAATGGATGTCGAGATAGCCGGATATTCCGGCATTCGGATTCAACTCGGTCGACGCGCCGCCGATGCCCGGTTGCACGTCCCAGCGGCCTTCGTAGAATTTTTGAAACGGGACGGCGTGCGGCGCGCTTCCGAACGCCGCGTTCACGACGTCCGAAACGAGCGCCCGCGCGACCGAGACGTTCGTCGTCGTCGTCGCGTGCGGCGTGCCGTTCGCGATCCAATCGGGGAAGTACAGATAGAAGTACCGTTTGTCGGGCGAGAGCACGAGCGGTCCGTCGCCGATTTCGAATCCGTCGAGACCCGGCGCGAAGGATCGGTTGAGGCGCACGATCTCGCCGAGGTCGGTCCACGAACGACCGTTATCGGTCGATGCGGCGAGCCCGAGCGCCGCGTACAGCGCGGTATTCGGAAGTTCTCCGTGGGTCGTCGCGAGCAGCGCCCCGGCTCCGGGCGACCCCTGCGGGATCTGATAGACCGGCCCGCCGCCGAGGTACCCGTAGCTCGAATGGTTCGGATCGACCCCCGGATCGGGATTGGGTGAGACGGTCACGTCGCGCGGCGCCCCGGAGCCGAGCGGCGCGTCGAGGGTTCCGAGCGTCGTGACGATCGATCCGTTGGTATCGCTACCGACCGCGTGCCCGTCGAAAACCTGACGTTTGTGGAAGCCGCCGTCGCTTCCGAAGAATTCGTATCCGGCGCCGCTCCGCACGATGCCGAGCGGCGTATCCGGCCACGCGAAGCCGTTCCCGGTATCGGTCACCGGCGGCTGTGCCCGGCGCGCCGCCGCGAAGCGTTGCGCCGGAGACGCGACGACGACCGCCTGCGACACGGTCGGACGGCAGACTTGCGCCTCGGCGCGGAGCGGGACGCAGAGGTGCGAACCTCCCGCGACGAGCGCGAACGCGACGAGTCGGGCATGCGCGGACATCGGAATCCTCTCGTGACGTACGACGTTCGGTTACCAATTCGGCTTCGCGCG
>CAZZXB010000031.1:0-24820 GCA_964658025.1 uncultured Janthinobacterium sp. | reverse complement strand
CCGATCATCTCGCGCGAGATGACGACGGCCTCGAGGCGGCTCTTCACGCGGAGTTTGCGCAGGATCGCGGAGATGTGCGCCTTGACCGTGATCTCGTTGATCTGGAGATCTTCGGCGATCTGACGGTTCGAGCGGCCGTGCGCGAGGCGCTGGAGGACGTCCGTCTGACGCGGCGATAACGGTTCGCGATCGTCGCCGGTCGCGCGCGTCGGCCGGGCGCTACCGAGATCGGGGACGTAGGCGTGACCGGAGAGCACGACGCGGATCGCGCGCTCGATCTCCGGTTTCGGCGTCGTCTTGGGGACGAATCCCGAGACGCCGAGCGCGAGCACCGAACGCATCGTGATGCGGTCCCCGCGCGACGAGATGACGACGAGCGGCGTCTCGGGCGCGCTCGCGCGTAGCGCCGAGAGTTCTTCGAACGGATCGCGCACGCCCGGCATCACGAGATCGACGAACGCGATATCGAACGACGGTCCGGCCGCGACCGCGGCGAGCGCCTCGGCGTACGTGCGAACCTCGGTTACGACGCACGCATCGAAAACGCTGTCGAGTACGCTGCGTAAGGCGACGCGAAAGAGCGGGTGGTCGTCCGCGATCAAGATGCGCGTGGACTCGGCGGTCATGCTTGATACTTTCGTCTACTAGTGCGCGGTTCGGAGCCAGTTTACAATATCACGAGTATTTCCCGAAAAACCTTTTCACGTATCCGGGGGACTCAGGATGACCACTGCCGTGCTCGACACGACGACGCAACCGCTCTTCGATCTCACGAAACTCGGTATCGAGAATCCGTTCAAACGCCGGTACGACAACTTCATCGGCGGTAAGTTCGTGCCGCCGAAAAACGGCGAGTACTTCGCGAACGTGAGTCCGGTCATCGGCCAGCCGTTCACCGAGGTCGCTCGTTCGAGTGCCGAAGACATCGAGGCCGCGCTCGACGCGGCGCACGCGGCGAAAGACGCCTGGGGCCGGACGTCGGTCGCGGAGCGCTCGGTGATCCTCAATAAGATCGCCGATCGCATGGAAGCCAAGTTGTCCGTGCTGGCGCTGGCGGAGACGATCGATAACGGCAAGCCGATCCGCGAGACGACCCTCGCCGACATCCCGCTCGCGATCGACCATTTCCGTTACTTCGCCGGATGCATCCGCGCGCAAGAGGGCGGGATCAGCGAGATCGACGCGACGACCGTCGCGTACCATTTTCACGAGCCGCTCGGCGTCGTCGGTCAGATCATTCCGTGGAATTTTCCGATCTTGATGGCCGTCTGGAAGCTCGCACCCGCGCTCGCCGCGGGGAACTGCGTCGTGCTCAAGCCCGCGGAGCAGACGCCGGCCTCGATCATGGTCCTCATCGAGATGATCGCCGACCTCTTACCGCCGGGCGTACTCAACATCGTTCAGGGCTTCGGGCTCGAAGCGGGGAAGCCGCTCGCGTCCAATAAGCGGATCGCGAAGATCGCCTTCACCGGCGAGACGACGACGGGCCGGCTGATCATGCAGTACGCCTCGCAGAACATCATCCCGGTGACGCTCGAACTCGGCGGCAAATCGCCCAACGTGTTCTTCGCCGACGTGGCCGCGCACGACGACGCGTTCTTCGACAAGGCCGTCGAGGGCTTCGTCATGTTCGCCCTCAATCAGGGCGAAGTGTGCACGTGTCCGTCGCGCGCGCTCGTCGCGGAGTCGATCTACGACCAGTTCATGGAACGCGCGATCAAGCGCGTCGAGGCGATCGTGCAGGGCAACCCGCTCGACATGAACACGATGATCGGCGCGCAAGCCTCGAGCGAACAACTCGAGAAGATCCTGTCGTATTTCGACATCGGTCGTGCGGAAGGTGCGAAAGTGCTGACGGGCGGTGCGCGTAACGAACTCGACGGCGCGTTCAAGGACGGGTATTACGTGAAGCCGACCGTGCTCGAGGGCAAGAACTCGATGCGCGTCTTCCAGGAAGAGATCTTCGGGCCCGTCGTTTCGGTCACGACCTTCAAGGACGAGTCCGACGCGCTCGAGATCGCGAACGACACGCTCTACGGTCTCGGCGCGGGCGTCTGGAGCCGCGACATGAATACGGCGTACCGCATGGGTCGCGGGATCAAAGCGGGACGCGTTTGGACGAACTGCTATCACCTGTATCCGGCACACGCGGCGTTCGGCGGATACAAACAGTCGGGTATCGGGCGCGAGAATCATCGCATGATGCTCGATCATTATCAGCAGACGAAGAACGTGCTCGTGAGCTACAGCCCGGACAAGCTCGGCTTCTTCTAATCAGTTCCCGCACGCCCGATCGCGTCGTTATCGGTACGACGCGATCGAGCGTTCTTCAATAACAACGTAACGATAAGCGGTCGGCGCGGCGTCTCATATGCGTCGCGCATTCTCTCGTTCGTAACTTCCTGGAGGTACCCGTGGACAATCGATGGTCGGGACGCTCGCGTCTCACCGCCCTGCTCAGCGTCTCCGCAGTCGCCGTTTTGGCGATCGTCGGCAGTCGGACGCTCCCCACCCATGCCGCGGCGTCGTATGCTTCGGTGACCGACGACCGCCTGATCGATGCGGGTAAGGACGACGGCTGGTTGATGTACCGCCACACGTTCGACAGTCAGGGTTATTCGTCCAACGATCAGATCTCGACCAGTAACGTCGCGACGCTCAAGCCCGTCTTCACGTACGACACGGGACTCAAGCAGGGTCACGAGGCGCCCCCGATCGTCAACGGGCGCTTCATGTATCTCACGACGCCGCTCGACCATCTCATCGCGATGGATTCGACCACGGGCAAAGTGCTCTGGAAGTACGTCCGCCCGATTCCGCCCGTCGCGCTCAAGACCGTCTGTTGCGACGTCGTCAATCGCGGCGTCGCGCTCTACGGCGACAAAGTGTACATGGCGACGCTCGACAATCACATGATGGCGTTCGACGCGCAGACCGGCAAGGTCGCGTGGGACAAAGAGCTCTTCGCTCCCGGCGTCGGATACGCGATCACGTCGGCGCCGCTCATCATCCCGGGCGGTAAGGTCATCACGGGAATCGCGGGCGGCGAGTACGGCGCGCGCGGGTTCGTCGAGGCGCTCGATGCGAACACCGGCAACCAGCTCTGGAAATTCTACTCCGTCCCGTCGCCGAGTTCGCCCGGCGGTAACACCTGGAAGCCCGGCATGTACAAAACCGGCGGCGGTTCGACGTGGTTGACCGGCAGCTACGATCCCGAAACGAAGACCGTGTTCTGGGGCGTCGGCAATCCGGGCCCGTGGCTCGCGGATCTCCGTCCCGGCAAGAATCTCTACACCGACTCCGTGCTCGCGCTCGACGAGAACGGCAAATTGAAGTGGACGTATCAGTACACGCCGCACGACACGTGGGACTACGATTCCACGAGCGAGCAGATCCTCGCGGACATCCCGTACAAGGGCGCGACGGTCAAGGCGCTCATCCACGCCGATCGTAACGGCAACGTCTACGCGCTCGATCGCTCGAACGGGAAGTTCCTGTGGGCGAAGCCCTTCGTCAAGGCGACCTCCGTGGTCGGCTTCACCGACGGCGTGCCGCAGACGGACAAGTCGAAGTATCCGCATCTCGGCACGTCGATCTTCACCTGCCCGAGCTTCCTCGGCGGCACGAATTGGTATCCGCCGTCGTTCGACCCGACGTCGAACATGCTCTATCTCCCGAGCAATCAGTGGTGCATGACGATGAAGGGCGTCGGAACCGACTACAAAGCCGGTCTTCCGTATCTCGGCGAATCGTTCAAGGTCGTCCCGCAGCCGGGCGCGCAGTTCGGCCGCTTCCAGGCGATCGACATGAAAGACGGCTCGATGGCGTGGCACTACGACACGAAGTTGCCGTGGAACGGCCCGGCGCTCGCGACCGCGGGCGGCGTCGTGTTCGCCGGTGCGATCGACGACCGCTTCATGGCGTTCGACTCGAAGTCGGGCAAAGTGCTCTGGACGTTCAAGACGAATTCGGGCGTCGTCGGCGTGCCGTCGACGTACAAGATCGACGGCAAGCAGTACGTCGCCGTGTTCGCCGGCTACGGCGGAGCGACGCCGATCTGGGCACCCGCCGCGAACACCGGCGGAATCGCGACTCCGGGCGGCCGACTCTACGTCTTCGCCCTTCCGGGTAACGGCTAACCGAACGCCCGAAACGGCGAACCCGACGCAAAGGAAACCTGTGATTCGTTCTCTCCTCGTCGCGACGGCGGCGATGCTCGCACTCGGCCTCTTCGGGCCGGGAGCGGGCGTCGCCGCCGATCTCCTTCGTCCCAGCAGTCCCGCGGTTCGCGCGCGAACCGTCTGTCTCGATACGTCGAGCCCGTCCTACGCGGCCGACGTCGCGATCCTGCGCGATCTCGAGAACGCCGGCCGTCCGTTCGACCGGTACGAGTTCGACGGGTCCGAGGGCGTGAGCGAGAAGTTCTTCCGCTTTCTGAGCGGGGCGAAATGCGGGATCATCATGGGCTATCCGGTCGATCTCGTGAATCCGGATCCGCCCGACGGCCTCGCGTTGACGAAGCCGTATCTCTCGACCGCCTACGTCCTCGTGACGCGCGCCGCGTCGCCGCATCTCGCGTCTCACGCGACGGTCGGCGTCGGCATGGCGACCGCACCGCATTTCTATCTCGCCGGAGCCTTCGGAAACGCACCGAACTACGTCGCCGATACGTTTCAGACCCAGGAGAACGCGCTCGACGCGCTCGTCGGAAAGTCGATCGACGGGGCGATGGTCTGGGAACCCTCGCTCGTGCGGTATCGACTCGCCCATCCGGCCGCCCGCCGACTCCACGTCTGGCCCCTGAACATCAAGCACGGGCAATGGCACATCGCGGCGCTCTATCCGGAAGCGGATCCCGCCGAAGCGAAACTCTTCAACGGTGCGCTCGACCGGCTCGCCCGCAGCGGGCGGCTCGCCGAGATCGCCCGACCCTACGCTCTGGAGAAGTAAATCCGTGAAATCGCCCTTCGTCATCGGCCTGGTTTCGGCCGCCGCCCTCGCCGCGAGCGCGCACGTCGCGTCGGATGCCGCATCCGCACCCGGAACGTCCTTCACCGCCGCGCAGGCGACCGCCGGAGCGAAGACGTTCGCCGCGAACTGCGCGTCGTGTCACGGCGCGAAACTCCAGGGCGTCTCCGCCCCGTCGCTCGTCGGCCCCGCGAGCGGTCTGAGCACGAGCGACGTCCACGACGCGTACACGTTCATCTCGACGCAGATGCCGGCCGGTAATCCCGGCAGTCTCTCGACGAAAGAGTACACCGACGTCACGGCGTTCATCTTGCAGAAAAACGGCCACAAACCCGGAGCGGTCGCGCTCACGCCGGCGATCGCGAAGAAGAGTACGCTGAAGGTCTGGAAGTAACGAGCGATGGATCGTGCGACGTTCGCGCGCCTCGTCGCGGGAGGTGCGGCTTCGCTCCCGCTCGTCGCCCACGCGCGCGAACTCGAGGGGACGATCACGACGCAGACGGCGTTGTTCGCGTCGCTCCCCGCGATCGCGCCGCGACAATACTGCCGGATCATCCTCGGCTCGGGCGCCAAGTATCAGAAGCAGATCGGTGCGGGCGTCGAGATCGACCCGAAACTCGGCCGCCTGCTCTATCTGGAAACGCAGGTCGGGAGCCCCGGCGGAAATTGCAACCCGAGTTCGATGCGGAAGTCGTATCTGCGCGGCGATCGATTCGGCTCGCTCCTCGACGCGTACGCGTTGCGCGCGAACATCGGGCGCGTCGAGAACATGTTCTATCGCTTCGGCGATCTCGCCGACGCACCGCATCGCGAAACCGCCGACAACACGTTGCGACTGCTCGACGAGCGTTATCTGTACGACGATCGGCCGATGCGGATCGTGTCGGTCTCGACCGAGCGGATCCACGTCGCGAGCCGCAACGTCAGCGCGACGAAGGTCGTCGGCGAGTTCGCGAAGCCGAAGGGTCCGCACGAACGACTCGAACGGATCGAACTCTGGCACGAACCGTCGTTTCCGTTCGGCTTCGCCCGCTATCGCGCGACCCTGCGCGATCTCGATCCGTTCGAAGCGCACACGTACTCGACGGGCCACGATTTCAAGACCATGCTCGCGTATACGCTCGATCGCGCGCGTTCGCTGACGCGCGACGGGCAATACGGTCAGTTACCGGAAAGCGTCGGCGCATAACGCGCGCGGACCCGGGATCCGCGGCGGCGGCCGCCCCGACGCCGCCCGAGGTGGGGTATGAGGGTACCGCATTTCCGGGAACGCCTGCGACGGGTTGCGAGCGAATCATTCGATAGTAAAGTAAACGTGTGGGCGAACCTGCTCGCCGTTGAATGTCCGGCCGCCGCGCTTCGGGAAGTCCCGCCGAGCGTCGCGCGCCGAATATCGGATGAGAGGAGGTCGTCGATGCGCTTACTGCTCGTCGAGGACAACCGCCAACTCTCCGATTGGATCGCGATGATGTTGCGTCGCGAGCGTTTTTCCGTCGATTGCGCGTACTCCGGCGACGACGCCGATCACTTACTCTTTACCGAAGAATACGCGCTCGTGATCCTCGATCTCACGCTGCCCGTGATCGACGGATTCGAAGTGCTCCGGCGATTGCGGACGCGCGGCTCGACCGTGCCGGTGCTGATCTTGAGCGCGAACGATTCGCTCGACGGGAAGGTCGCGGGCTTCAACGTCGGGGCCGACGACTTCTTACGGAAGCCGTTCGATTTCGTCGAACTGGAAGCGCGCATCCGCGCGCACCTACGTCGCTCGGGCGCGATCAAGCGCTCGACGGTCGAATGCGGCGCGCTCGCCTACGATTGCGATCGCCGCGAGTTCTCGCTCGCGGGCGCGAAGCTCGATCTCACCGCGCGCGAACACGCGGTGCTCGAGGCGCTCGTGCTCCGCGCGGGGTCGACCGTGCGGAAGTCGTCGCTCGCGACGAGCGTGTTCGGTTTCGAAGACTCCGCCAATCCGAGCGCGATCGAACTCTACGTTCACCGCGTCCGAAAGAAGCTCGCGGATTCCGACGTCGCGATCGTCACCCTGCGCGGGCTCGGATACGCCTTGCGCGCTCCAAGTGCGGTTCACTAGCCTCCGCTTACAACTGCTCTCGGGCTTGCTCGCGCCCGTGATGCTGATCGTCGGAATCGACGTCGCGATCGCCTCGCGGAACGCACGCGCCGCGGCGAACATCGTCACCGACCGAACGCTCTACGGCGCGGCGAAATCGATCGCCGAGCAGATCCGCGACAATTCGGGCCAACTCGAGGCGGTCGTCCCGCCGGCGGCGATCGAGATGTTCGAATCGAGCGAACGCGATCTCGTCTACTATCAGGTCTTCTCGCCGAACGGCACGTTGCTCGTCGGCTACGCCGAATTGCCGACGCCGCCCGACGTCCCGTCGGACGGCTCGCCCGTCTACTACGACACGCGCTTCCGCGGCGCGGACGTCCGCCTCGTCGCGCTACGCCAACCGGTGCCCACGTCCCGCGCGATCCGCGAGGCGCTCGTCGTCGTCGGCGAGACGACGCGCGGACGCGACGCCCTCGTCGCGCGGTTCTCGATGCAGACGGCGGAGCAACAGGTCGTCCTCGTCGCGCTGACCTTCGCGTTACTCTGGTTCGTCCTCAAAAACCGACTCGCCGCGCTCGTACGCGTCGGGCAGGAGGTCGCCGCGCGCAAACCCGACGAGTTCGCGCCGATCCCGCTCGAACGCGTCTACGACGAATTGCAACCGTTCACGATCGCGCTCAACCGCTACATGGGCCGGCTCGGCGAACAGCTCGAAGCGCGCAAACGTTTCACCGCGAACGCCGCGCATCAGCTCCGCACGCCGCTCACGCTCCTGCGGACGCAGGCGCAGTTCGCCTCGACCGAAGCGCCGAGCGAGTTCCGACCCGTGATCGCGGCGATCCTCGCGACGACGCGGCAGATGACGCGACTCACGAACCAACTCTTACTGCTCTCGCGCGCCGAGGCACAACGCGGTCGCGTGCTCGGCGAGCCGTGCGACATGACCGCGATCGTCCGCGAGGCGCTCGTCGAGCACGCGGACGCCGCGCTCGCGCAGGGGATCGATCTCGCGTTCGAGGCCGAGAGCGCCGAGCCGATCTTCGTCCGCGGAGACGCGCTGCTGCTTCACGAGATGATCGCGAACCTCGTGGATAACGCCTTGCAATACACGCCGCGCGGCGGCTCGGTCGAGGCGGATCTCCGCGCGCGCGACGGGCGATGTGCGATCACGCTCGCGGATACGGGTCCGGGGATCCCGCTCGAAAAGCGAAGCGCCGTGTTCGAGCGCTTCATGCGACTCGCGTCGAGCGACGTGGCGGGGAGCGGGCTCGGGCTCGCGATCGTCAAGGAGATCGCCGCGGCCTTCGGCGGGACCGTGACGATCGCCGACGCCGGGTCGGCGCGGGGCTGCACGATCGTCGTCGACTTACCGACGGTCGCGCGACCCGCATCTCCGAATCTTCCCGAGCGCTTCGGATCGATCGTTTAGAACTTGAACTTGAATCCGCCGATGATGCGGTCGGCGCTCGCCGGCGGCGTGTTGAGAACGGGTCGGAACGATTTTACGCCGTGGATGAACTCGATGCCGAAGTCGGCCATCTTCACCGGGCTGTAGATGAGATTGATGTGCACCGTGTGCGTGATCGTCGGTTCCGTGAAGTCGGCCGGGATGAAGTCGTTCCAGTGCTCCGAGTAGTAACCGTAGGCGACGTTCGAACGGAGCTTCTCGTTGAACACGTGCGCCGCGTAGATCGTCAGGCCGTTCTCGTTACTGGGGACGAGCACTTGCTGCGCGGTTCCGATGTTGTTGATCTGCGCGCTCGAGACGGGGCCGAAGTCGTCGGGCGTGAACTTCATGATGCCGTTTCCGAAGAACACCTGCGACCCGACCGCGGTCGACGGGCTCACGTTGATCGTCGCGCCGAGGATGCCGCCGCCCGCATTCGCCTCGGATCGATGGCCCGCGCCGTCGTCGTAGGCGAGCTTGCGCAGGACGCCCGAGGCTTGGAGGTGGCCCCACTTGCGTTGGATCTCGTATTTCGCCGTGAGATCGGGGACGGGGTTGTATTTCGACGTGAGCTCCGTGTTGCCGAGCTTGTCGTTGCTCGCGTAGTCCGTCACGGGATTCTCCGCCGAGACGCTGAGGTCGCCGACCTTCGTGTGTTGCGTGTAGCGGATCTGCGGGACTTGCTCCGACGGCACGCCCGTCGGTCCGGCGTTGTCGATGCTCTCCGCGCTATCGGGATCGTCGATGAAGTTCGACCACGTCTTCCCGGCGAGGAAGCCGCCGAGCTGGCCGTAGATGTGGACCGGGCGGAATCCGTAATTATTGTTTTGGATCGCCTGTTGGCCCGTGCTCCCGCCGTTCTCGAAACCGTAGAAGTCCGAGGCGAAATAGGTTTTGAACAAACCGAGCTTCGTCGGCGTGCGCGTCTCCACGATCAAGCGCGTGAGCTTTCCGTGGAAGTGATAGCTGTTGGAGATCTGCTCGCGCGCGTTGCTCGGCGGGAGGATGCTACCGGACTGGAATTTATCGCCGAGATACTGCTGGGGATCGTAGAAGGCTTGGAGATCGATCCAACCGTGAACCGCGACGGACGTGTCGCTCCCGGGGAGTCGGAACGAGCCGGGAAACGAACCGCCGCGAACGAGATCGGCGGGTTCCGCGGGCGGATTCACCGCGCCGAGTTGCTGTTTCTGTCCGGGCGTCGCGTTCGCGGGGTTGATCGTCTTATCGACCGCCGTCACGCCGGGCGAGGGCGCGAGCGGCGCGCCGCCCGACGGCGACGGGAGCGATTTGCCTTCGTTCGCTTCGCGTTCGAGTTGCTTGACGCGCGCTTCGAGCGCCTGAACCTCGGCCTTGAGATCGTCGGTCGGCGTCGCGAGTGCGGGCGCCGCGAGCGGGCCGGCGAGCGATACGAGTAGGACGGCGGCCGCGCATGAGGTGATCCGTGGCATGAAGCCTCCCCAGATGGACAACGGAGAAATCGGCGCGTCCCGAGGCGCCGCACGTGTCGGATCATTCCAACACGGTCGACCTTTCAGCAACCTTTCAATCTGGCAGGAAGTTGTCGCCAAAAAGATTTCGATAAAACTTAACTCCGCCTCGGGCGGAAATGAAAGTCTCGCGAAAGGTTCGCTCTGCCATACTTCCGGGCAGGCCGAACTCTTGCGTTCGCCTCTTCGTCACGATTTCGGAGACAACGCTCTATGCGCATCACCAAACTCTTGCTGCCCGTCGCGTTCGCGGCGATCGTTTCGGCGCCGCTCGCGGCGTCGGCGGACGACAAGGTCACGATCATGGTCGGCGGGATCGAGAAACAAATTTATTTACCGGCGAAGCTCACCGAGTCGCTCGGCTACTTCAAAGATGCGGGCGTCGACGTCGAGATCATCACCGAGCCCGCGGGCGTCGAGGCGGAAGACGAGATCCTCTCCAACGCGATCCAAGGCGTCGTCGGGTTCTACGATCACACGATCGACCTGCAGGCGAAGGGCAAGTTTCTCGAATCGGTCGTTCAGCTCAGTCAGGCGCCGGGCGAGGTCGAAGTCGTCGCGAAAAACGGTCCGATCAAATCGCCGAAAGATTTCAAGGGCAAGACGCTCGGCGTCACGGGTTTGGGATCGTCGACCGATTTTCTCACGAAATATGTCGCCGTCAAAAACGGCGTGCAGCTCAGCGACTTCACGACGCTTCCGGTCGGTGCGGGCAACACGTTCATCGCCGCGCTCGAGCAGAAGAAGATCGACGGCGGGATGACGACCGAACCGACGGTCTCGCGTCTGACGAAAACGGGCGACGGACGCATCCTCTTCGATTTCCGTACCGTCGCGGAGACGAAGCGGATCCTCGGCGGCGCGTACCCGGCCGCGTGTCTCTACATGCAGTCGTCGTGGGTCGACGCGCATCAGGACCAGACCAAGAAGATCGCGGCGGCGTTCGTGAAGACGCTCCGGTGGATCTCGACGCATTCGGCGGAACAGATCGCGGACAAACTCCCGAGCGATTATTACGCGGGCGACAAAGCCGCGTACGTGAAGGCGCTCGCCGCATCGAAGGCGATGTTCACGGCGGACGGCGTGATGCCGGATTCGGGCCCGAAGACGGTGCTCTCGGTGCTCTCGACGTTCAATCCCGCAGTGAAGTCGGCGTCGATCAATCTCTCCAAGACGTACACCACGTCGTACGCCAAAGCCGCGAAGTAACGGAGGCGACGTGACGGATTCGAACGGCGCGGCGATCCAACTCGTCAACGTGACGCGGCGCTTCGTCTCGCCGACGGGATCCTCGCACGTCGCGCTTCGCGATTTCAACCTGACGGTGCGGCCGGGGGAATTCGTCGCCGTGGTCGGTCCGACGGGTTGCGGGAAGTCGACGACGCTCAACCTCGTGACGGGAATCAACGCGCCGAGCGAAGGCGAGGTGTACGTGATGGGCAAGCGCGTCGCCGGAATCGATCCGCGGATCGGCTTCGTCTTTCAGACCGACGCGCTCTTCCCGTGGCGGAGCGTCCTACGCAACGTCGCCGCGGGGCCGCTCTTCCGCGGGGTGCCGAAGGCGCGCGCGTTCGAGATCGCGCGCGATTGGATCCGGCGCGTCGGCCTGACCGGATTCGAAAATCACTATCCGCACCAACTCTCCGGCGGGATGCGCAAACGCGTGACGATGGCGCAGACGTTCATCAACGGTCCGGAGATCCTGTTGATGGACGAGCCGTTCAGCGCGCTCGACGTGCAGACGCGCGTCGTCATGCAAGACGAACTCTTGCGGCTCTGGTCCGAGTCGCGCGCCGCGGTCGTGTTCGTCACGCACGATCTCGAAGAGGCGATCGCGCTCGCCGACCGCGTGTACGTCCTCACCTCGGCGCCCGCCACCGTGAAGTCGGTGTACGAGATCGATCTCCCGCGCCCGCGCGTTACCGCGGAGATCCGCTACGAGCCCACGTTCATCGAACTCTCGCGTCGGATCTGGGAGGATCTACGCGAGGAAGTCGAGGCGGGTTACGCACGCAACAAGGTGGTCGCATGAACGGAGGATCCACGACCGTGCCCCCATCGCTCACCGTCTCGAGCCCGCCCGCTCCGGACGTCGTCGCGCTCGGCGCGCCCGTGCCGGAACGCGAACGCGTGCGGCCGGGCTCGGCCGCGGCGAAGCGCGCGCGTCTCGTCGTGTTCTTGCGGACGGCGTTCGCCGTCGTCTTTCTCGCCTTATGGGAGGGCCTCGCGCGCGCGAAGATCATCGATCCGTTTTTTTTCGCGATGCCCTCGCTCATCGTCAAGCAACTCTGGGATTGGATCGTCTCGGGGACGTCGCAGGGGCCGCTTCTCGGCGAGATCTGGGTGACGCTCGAGGAGACGATCCTCGGATTCGCGATCGGATCGTTACTCGGGATCGTCTCCGGCATCGCGCTCGGCCGCAATCGCTTACTCGCCGACGTGTTCAGCATCTACATCAAGGTCGCGAACTCGATCCCGCGCATCGTCCTCGGGTCGATCTTCGTGATCGCGCTCGGGCTCGGGATGCAATCGAAGGTCGCGCTCGCGGTCGTCATGGTGTTCTTCGTCGTTTTCGGAAACGCGTTTCAAGGCGCGCGCGAGGCGGATCGAAATCTCATCGCCAACGCGCGCATCCTCGGCGCCTCCGAATTGCAAGTCACGACGTCGGTCATCATCCCGTCGGCCATGAGCTGGATTCTCGCGAGCCTCCACGTGAGCTTCGGGTTCGCGATCGTCGGCGCGGTCGTCGGCGAGTTCTTAGGCTCGCGTCACGGGCTCGGGCTACTCATCTCGACCGAACAGGGGCTCTTCAATCCGTCCGGCGTGTTCGCCGCGATGATCGTGCTCGCCGCGCTCACGCTCTGCGCGGACTTCCTGCTGACCTCGCTCGAAAACCGCTTACTGAAATGGCGGCCGCCCGTGCACGAGGAGCCGGGGCTCTAAGCGACCGACGGCATACGTCACGCGGCGAGCAGATGCGCGAGGAGCGAGCGCAAGCGTTCGGCGCGGACGGGTTTCGGAAGCCACGCGAACCCGCGCTCGTCGACGTGGCGCCGCGTGGCGTTATTGGGATCCGCGGAGAGGACGATCGCGGGGATCGTCGCGACGTAGAGTTCGTGCACGGCGTCGATCACGTCGATCCCCGTCTCGCCGCGCTCGAGATGGTAGTCGGCGAGGATCGCTTCGGGTCGCGCGCCTCGCCCGGCGAGCGCGCCGACGGCTTCGCGCTTCGAGCTCGCGACGATCGCGCCCATGCCCCAACCTTCGAGCACGGTCCGCAGGCCCGCGAGCGCGATGACGTCGTCGTCGACGAGAAGCACGGTCCGTCCGCGAAGCCGGTCGCCCGAGATCGCCGCGGCGGCGAGCGGTGCCGGCGCGGGCGCCCGCGGCGCGACCGCCGCGACGAGCGGGAGTTCGAGCGAGAAGACCGTCCCGCGACCCACGCGCGACCGGACCGCGAGTCGCGCGTCGAGCAGGCGCGCGATACGCTGCACGATCGCGAGTCCGAGACCCATGCGCGGCAGGCCGTCGGCGTCGTGACTCGCGTCGCTCTGGAGGCGTTTGAATTCGACGAAGATCTGATCGAGATCGGCCTCGGCGATGCCGCTCCCGGTATCCCACACTTCGAGGCGCAGGCGTTCGCCGCGCCGGCGTCCGCAGACGAGGACGCCGCCGCGCGAGGTGTAGCTCAGCGCGTTTCCGATGAGATTGCGCACGACCCGTTCGAGCAAGCCGAGATCGGTGCGCACGAACGCGCGCGTCGGCAGGACGCGCAGGCGCAGACCGCGATCTTCGGCGGAGAGCCCGTACTCCGTCGCGAGGCGTTCGAGTAACGGATCGATTTCGACGTCGGCGAGTTCGGCGCGTTGGGCGCCCGCGTCGAGCCGCGACATGTCGAGCAACGTGCCGAGGAGGCTCTCCGCGGCTTCCAGCGCGCGATCGAGGTTCCCGACCATCCGCCGCGTATCGCCGTCGTGCGATCGCTCGGCGAGCGCGTCCGCGAAGAGCCGCGCGACGTTGAGCGGCTGGAGGAGATCGTGACTCGCCGCCGCGAGAAACGCCGTCTTGCCGAGGTTCGCGCGCTCCGCCTCGAGCTTCGCGATCTGCAACGCCGCTTCGATCTTGCGACGTTCCTCGATCTCGCGCGAGAGCTGACGGTTGAGTTCTTGTAGTTCCGCCGTCCGCTGACGCACGGTGCTCTCGAGCGTCGTCGCGGCCTGAAAGAGGCTGAAGGCGCTCCCCTGCGCGTCGGTGCTGCGCTCCACGCGATCGACGAGCACCTTGACGATCTTGCGGAGCTTTCCGTTCTCACGGACGATCTCGTCCGTCGCGCGCGGATCGCCCGCATCGTATTCCGGATCGCCTAAGGTCACGCGCGACGCTCGTCGCCCGAGAACGCGATGCCGCTAAAGGTTTGGTTCAAGTGCATCGCGTGATACTGCTCGCCGTACGTGGAGAATCCGATCACGTTGTTGCGCGCGAGCATGCGCGAGACGCGGTGCTCGAGGCCGCGCGTCTGCAACTCGAGCCGACGGAAGATGCAGTCGAAGCCGAGGATCGCGGCGGGCGGCCCGATCTTCGCGTTGACGTCGGCGAAGAGTCGGTCGAGATCGCTCACGATATCGGTCGCGCGCGCCGCGGAGAGCACGATCCCCTCGTCGATCGCGCAGTAGAACGTGAGGCTCCGTTCGTCGCGATCGACGCTGCGGACGGAGCGCACGAAATCGTCGCCGCCGACGCGAACGGTGAGCGGATGCGTGGCGAGTGCCATCGGTGCGAATTCGCGATCGTCGAAGCCCGCGAGGCGCGCGTATTCTTCGCTTGCGGGTTCCGCGTTGATCTCGGTGACGACGCGCCGGACGGGATCCGCGGCCGTGACCACCATCTTTTCGTCGCGACTGCGAATGTGTTGCGTGCGGAACACCTCGAACGGGCGATCGGTATGCACGAGCGCGATCACGGCGCTCGCGCTGCGAAACGCGCCTTCGTGGAAGACGACGGTCTCCTCGAAGCGCATGTTGTCGCCCGCGGAACCGCCGACGAGCGGGATGTCGCCGAGCTCGCGCGCGACGGCGCTGAGCACCGGCTCCTCGATCCCGGCGAGTCCGTCGATCAAGAGGATCGCGAACGTGTCTTTCGCGGTCGCCGCGGGGGCTCGGAGCCGGAGACGGTCGACGAGCGAGCGGACCGTATTGCAGACGCGCACGAGCGACGCGCTCGTGAGATCGTCGCAGTGATCGCTCACGATCGTGAACGACGAGCGCGGAAAACTCATGCCGACGATCGCGCGTCGCGCGTAACCGGAGAGCGATATCTCGCCCGCGGTCGTACAGCCGAGCAGTTGCACGCCGGCGAAGCGATCGACGAGATGGCGTTCGAGCCGCTCGAGGTCGTAGGTCGCCGAGCAGAAGAACACGGCGGCGCCGACGTCGGGCGCGTGCAACTGATCGGCGAGCTCGCAGGCGGCTCGCTCCGGATCCTGGCTGTACGCCGCCCCTCGGCGGATCGGTTCCATCGGTGCGACTTTCGTCACTCGCGACGCTCCGGCCCGTCGCGATCCCGGCCGGCGCCGCACGCTCGCGTCCCTTAGACGACCGCTTCGGGACCCGCCTCGGTCTCCGCGAACTCCGTCGCCTCGGCGACGCAGTTCCGGCCGGCGTGCTTCGCCTCGTAGAGTGCGAGGTCGGCCGCTTTCACGTAGTGTTGCGGGTCGAATTTTTTGGACGGCGTGAAGGCCACGACGCCGACGCTGATCGTGACGATCCCGTGCGCCGAGCTCGCGTGCGGTTCTTGGAGCGAGGCGATCGAGGCACGGATCCGCTCGGCGACGGCGTTGATTCCCGCGACGTCCGTGTCGGTGAGCACGATGAGAAATTCCTCGCCGCCGTACCGTGCGGCGAGATCCGAGGCGGGGCGGATGCCCGCCATGAGGGTTTTCGCCACGAGTCGCAGGCACGCGTCTCCCGCCGGATGGCCGTACGTATCGTTGTATTTTTTGAATTCGTCGATGTCGATCATGGCGAGCGCGATCGATCGGCGCTCGCCGAGCGAGCGGGACCAGAGGGCGGCGTAATGATCGTCGAAACTCCGTCGGTTGGCGAGTCCGGTGAGGGGATCGGTCTCGCTCAATAACGCGAGCTTACTGTTGAGCTCGGTGAGCGCGTCCGTGCGTTCCGCGACCTTTCGTTCGAGCGAGGCGTAGAGCAGGGCGTTGTCGATCGATACCGCGAGTTGTCCCGCAATCAGCGTCACGGCGTCGAGGCGGCTCGCGGAAAACGCGCCGCTCCCCAATCGGTTCTCCAGGAGCACGATCGCCCGGAGCGTCCCCTGACTCACGATCGGGACGACGAGGAGCGAGCATCGTTCGCAATCGGAGAAGTACGGATCGCGGGAGAACCGCGCGTCGGAGACCGCGTCTTCCACGAGTAACGGTTTGCTCGTCCGTTCGACGTAACGGAAGGCGCCCAGCGGTACGAGCCCGCGGCGCGCGGCTTCGGCGATCGAAAGGGTCGTCGTCGCGTCGCCCTCGCCGGGCGCGGAGACGACCCACGAATCGCCTCCGTCGCGCGCGATCGCGAGGCGCACGGACGTCGCTCCGGTCAACGAGGCTAGAAGCGTCCCGACGCACGCTTCGAGCGACGCGATGGTCGTTTGCGAACTCAGCGCCTGCGACGCGCGGACGATCGCGACCATGTCGATGTGTTCGGAGGACATCGCGTTCGACGAGCCGCGGTCGCGTCGCGTCGGGAGCATGTCGGCGAGAAACGGATGGAGTTTGTCCAACTGCCGTACTTTGCCGACGGCGCCCCATGCGGCGTACGCCTCCCGTGCCTCGGCGAGTAAGACGCGACCGCAGTGGTGGAGTCCGCGCTCGATGTAGAAAAGACCGGCGCGCTCCGCCGCGTGCGCGGCGTGTCGGGGCGATCGTTTGATCCGCGTTTCGCGCAGGGCGGCCTCGAAAGCTTCGAAGGCGGCATCGAAATCGCCGACCGCCCACGCGCGTTCGGCATCGATGCGCTTCACGAAGTGCAGGAACGGCTCGGGATTGTCGTCCGCTCGCCGGACGAGCCATGCCCGGCAGGTGGCGAATTCTCGTAGCGCGCGCGCGCGCGCGTCGGGCCGCGCGTCGCGAAGCCCGACGGCGAGCCCGAACGCGTGGAGAAAATACGCGACGGGCGTGAGCCCTCCGCCGAACTGCTCGACGCGTCGCATCGCGCGTTCGGCGAATTCGACGAGATTCGGTTCGTCGCCGTAGACCGCCGCGCCGAGCGCGCGCGCGATCGCGAAATAGCCCTTCGCATGTTCGTTCGCCGTCGTCTCGTACGAAGAAGCGTTAAAATCGGCGTCGCCGAAGTCGGTCGGCGACGCCATCGAACCGCGGAGGAACTTCGCGAGCTGACGGAACGGGGCGAACGATTGCCGTGCTTGATCGTTCCCCGTCCGGATGCAGAACGAAATCGCCGCATCGACTTCGAGCGAGAACTCGTCGATCGTACTCGAGTTCGTGACGAGCAAAGCGATCGTTCCGAAGAACGTCGTCGACGCCGTCTGGAGATCGCCGCCGCGGAGCAGGCCTTCGTACGCCAGGCGAAGCTGCGTCATGCAGGCTTCGAACGGTTCGTAGTACTGCTGGATGGAGTGACCGAAGAGAAAGCGCGCGTGCGCGGTCTCCGGGCCGTATCCGCGCGCTTCGCAAGCGGCGAGGATCCGCATGGTCGCGCGATACGCGGGAAGGTAGGCGCTGTCTTCGACGAAGGCGACGTGCGCGATCGCGCCGGTCAGCGCGCGCTGCGGTCCGTGGTCCGTCCAGAGATCGAGACTCGTGACCTCGATCCAGGCGAGCGCGTCGTGATCGCACAAGAAAGCGGCGGGCGCGATGTGGGAGAGTAATTTCGCCGCCGCGACGATGTCGCAATCGGTCGGTTCCGGGCGGTACTCGTCGGCGTGCCGACCCGCTTCGTCCGCGTTCCAACGCGCGATTCGTGCCGAACGCGTCAGGATGGACGCCCGCAGGTCTTCCGGATTCGGATACGCGACGCCGTGTTCGCGCAAACATCGCAAGCCGAGGTCGAGCGCGGCTCTCGACATGTTTCGCTTGATGAGGCTGTCGATCTGGAGCGCGCGCGCGTCCACGGCCGCGACGGCGAATTCGGGACGCGCGTCGATCGTGGCGAAAACGGTGTCGGCTTCGGCGAGGCGACCGAGGTTGTAGAGCGCTCGGTGGAGTTGAATTTCGAGTTTCGCGATGAGCGTTTCGTTCGACGTTGGGTGACGTCGTGCGAGCGAGAGTGCCGCAGTCGCGAACCGCTCCGCCGCGTCGTAGTTTGCGAGGATACTCGAGTGCGCCGCCGCGTGTTCGAAGAGTGCGATCGCCCGTTCCGTCTCGCGATCGCCCGCGATCTCTTCGATCGCCGCGTGATATTGCTCTGCGGCGACGACGCGATAGCGCCGGACGGTCGCGAGACGATTCGCGATTTCGAGATGGATGCGCCGACGGACGTCCGGTTCGAGTCGCCCGTGTGCGGCCTGTTGCACGCGATCGTGCCGGAAGCGAACCGAATCGACCGAACCCTGCGTTCGCACGACGAGACCGTCTGCGAGCGCCGGTGCGATGCGTCGTTCGAGTGTGGCCGCCGGGAGGCCGGTCGCCGCGGCGACGAGTTCGATCGGCACGTCGTTGCCGATGCACGCGATCGTTTCGAGGAGCCGCGCGCTCGGCGGTGGGAGCGCGGCGATGCGCGCGCTCAGGAGATCGACGACGTTTCCGTGACCGACGTGCGTGAGGATGTTCGTCGCGTCCCACGTCCAGCCGTGCTCGCCGGGCACGAGCGCGCCGTCGTTGCGGAGGGTGTTGACGAGCTCGACCGTGTCGTAGGGGTTGCCCTTCGTTCGGGCGCCGACGACCGCCGCGAGTTCGGCCGCGCGCTGCGGTGAGAGGCGGAGCATTCCGGCGATCAGCGTCGCGAGATCGTTCGTCGGAAGCTCGGCCAAGGCCAAGCGGCGCGGAGCGCGGTCCGCCCATTTCGAGCGCTCGAGGATACCGAAGAGTGCATGCGTTTCGGTTACCTCCGAAGCGCGATACGCGCCGACGACGAGTAGGCCCGGCGTCGGATCTTCGTTGATCGCGATATCGAAGATATCGAGGGCGGTCTCCGAGGCCCATTGCAGGTCGTCGACGACGAACACGACGGGTCGCAATCCCGAGGCGATGATGCGCAATAACGAGACCGTGATCTGCGCGAGCTTCGCCGCGGAATCTTCGGCGAGCGAGGTCGGGTTCGCCGCGGCGCCGAGGAGGGCGCCGAATTCCGGAACGCGCGAGATCGCGACGTCGAGGCGATCGCCGAGCGCCGCGACGATCTTTTCGCGCAACGGTGCGATGGCTTCTTCGGGCTCGGCGAGTAAGAGCGCCAGCAGGTCGCGAAACGCGCGATTGACCGCATTGCCCTCGCCGTCGCGGCGATATTGGTCGAATTTTCCCGTGACGAAAAAACCGCCGTCCGCGCTCGCCATCGTGCGCAACTCGTCGATGAGCGCGGTCTTCCCGACGCCGGGAGCACCCGCGACGAGCAATGCGTTCTTTTCGCCCGTCATCGCGTCGTCGAAAGCCGCGCGGAGCTCCGCGAGCTCGCGATCGCGCCCGACGAGTCGCGAAGGCGGCATCAGTCGTAACGGAAAATCGCGTTCGCCGAGCGGGAAGGGCGCGTCGGATCCGCTCGCGCGACGATCGATGAGCCGTCCGACGTCGATCGCGAATCCGTGCGCGCTCTGATACCGACGATCCGGTTCCTTCTCGAGCAGTCGCATGATCATGTCGGAAAACGCCGGCGGGATCGTCGGATCTTCGACCGCAGGTGCGACGGGGATGCGCAGGAGATGATCGCGCACGACGTCGAGCGCGTCGCCGGAGCCGAACGGCGTGCGGCCGGTCGCGACCTCGTAGAGCGTCGCGCCGAGCGAATACAAGTCGGCGCGCTCGTCGATCGGACGCGCCGTGCGGCCGGTTTGCTCGGGTGCGATGTAGGCGAGGGTCCCGACGAGCTTGTCTTGCGGAGCGAAGGCCGCGCGTTCTTCGGCGGAGCGACTCGCGAGATGGAAATCGATGAGGATCGGTTCCATCGTCCCTTCGACGAGGAGGATGTTACCGGGATTGATATCGCGATGGACGACGCCGAGCCGATGGATCGCATCGAGCGTTTTCGCCAAGCGCGACGCGAGGACGAGTTGTTCTCCGACGTCCAACTTCGCGCCGAGGATGACGGTCGAGAGCGGCGTTCCGCGATCGTCCCGAAGCGCGATCGAATCGGCCGCGAATTCGTATCCGTGACGATCGGTCAGCGTTTTCGAGATGCCGGGAACGTCGGCGAGGACGTCGAGGATCTCGACTTCGTGGCGCGCGCGCGACGCGCCGCCGCTGCCGAGCGCCTGCTTCACGATCATCGTTCCGTGCGTGCCGGAGCGACGGAAGACGCGCGTGCGATCCGTCACGGAGAGCACGACGTCGCCGATCGTCGTTTCCTCCGCGCGGGCCGCGCTCGGCCGCGCTTCGATCACGCCCGACCGGGCCGCGACCGACTGCTCGGACGGCGTCACGCCGAAACTCCGCGCGCGCGGGAATGCGCCGCGCCGCGCGCGGCGGTCGTCAGGCGACCGCGACGGAAGCGGCCGTCGCATGCGCGGAGACGAAAACGATATCCATATGGATGGATTTTCGGCGTTGCGACATGCCGGACGTTAGGCCAAACGCTAATCGACCGAAGTGTGACGCGAGCGCGTCGCACGCGCGCCCGAAAACGTGACGTGCGTCATCGAATGCGGGTCGTGCCGCCTTCGCACGGACGCGGGGTGCGGGCGGGCCGCGACGGATTCGCGCCGCGTGCGGCGTGGCCGCGACGACCGCCCGATACGTCCCGTTAGCGGTTACAGAACGATCAACGCGACGGGGAGGAGCGTTCCCGCGACGAGGACGATTCGGAACGCGCGCGCACGCTTGGGATGCGTGACGCCGATCCAGATGCCGAGGAGCGTCGCGAACACGAGCGCCAGCGCTTCGAACACGACGAGGCCTTTGAGGACGAGCGCGGCCGGCGTCGGCGGGGGCCGCTCCGGGGGCCGAGCGTTCGCGCCTCCCGGCACGGCGAAATTCTCCGGCGCTCCCGGCGGAAGCCGATCGCCCGGCGGGCCGCCCGTCCCCGGGCCGCGCTCCGGTTCGGGCGCGAGGCTCTGATCTTTGTGGAGCCGCGCCATCGCCGAGATCACCGCGTTCGGCTTGGTCGATCCGTGCGGCTCGTGAAGGCCGAACACTTGGAGCGAGCCGCTGATCGCGAAAAAGAGAATCGTCGGCGCGATGAACGCGCTCACGTAGGAGTGCGCGAGTCGCAACGCGGTCGCGGAAACGGCGGAACGGCGCTTACCGACGACGACGGAACGGGCGGCGGACGACATGATCGTATCGTATCGGCGGATGCTGGTAGTTCGCTGTGGCGGGCGACGACGGCCCGAGTTCGGCGCGCGGATACGCCGCCGTACCGCCTCGCGCCGTCACGTTAGCCTCTCGTTCGAGGACTCAGTCTCATGCACTGCTTTTCGTTGAGCGTCGATTTTGATTACCGATTACTTTGCGGTTACCGGCATCCGCTCGGTCGCACGGGCCAATACACCGCATCGGCTAAGCCACCGACGACGGCGACGAAGCCGCCTCGAACGCGTGCAACGTTGTTGTCGAGCGAGTCGCCTTCGGCTTCGAAGAAGAAACGGCCTAAGGCGCTTCGCACCGAGTCTCTTATCCTAGCGCTTCGCGTCGCCGACGGGGCGTCTTCGGCGCCGATTATGGCGAAATCGGCCGAAGCGGGGTGGCGTCGGTCGTGAGGAACGGCGTCACGCGATAGTCGCGTTCCGTCGCGCGGACCGCGATCGCGCCGTCGCGATCGGTCCGGTAGACGCGGACGTGGGCCCGCTCGAGCGTCGCGATGGTCGTCGGTGACGGATGGCCGAAGAGGTTGTCGCGACCGACCGAGACGATCGCGTCGCGCGGCGCGACCGCGCGCACGAAGGCCTCGCTCGTGCCGTAGGCGCTGCCGTGATGACCGACCTTGAGGACGTTGGCGTGCAGATCGACACCCGATGCGAGTAAGCGCGCTTCCGTCGCGGCGCCGGCGTCGCCCGTGAACAGCATGCGAAAGTCGCCGTACTCGAGGCGGAAGACGATCGAGTTCTCGTTGATGTCGTTGCGCGTGCCCGCGAGGTACGGGACGCTCGGTCCGTAGAAGCGGAACGTCACCCCGTCGTCCGTGCGCCAGATGGAGCCCGTCCGCGGCTCGAGCATCGGAACGCCGCGCTCGCGCGCGACATCGAGTGCGTCGCGGTAGGCGCGACCCGGGTACCTTCGGCCGCCGTCGGCGAATCCGCTAACCGTTAACGTGCGAAGCACCGGGGCAAAACCACCGACGTGGTCTCCATGTGGATGCGATAAAAGGATCTCGTCGAGTCGATGGATTCCGGATCGAATCAAAAACGGGACGACGGTTCGCGTGCCGACGTCTTCCGCCGTCGACGGTGAGCCCGCTGCACCGCCACGTTCGAGTCGTCCGCCGCCGTCGACGAGAAAGGTATGGCCGTTCGGCGTTTGCACGAGGAGCGCGTCGGCCTGGCCGACGTCGATCGCCGTGATGCGGAGCGTGCGATCGGTCGCACGCGGCGGCCACAGGCAGAGAGCCGAAGCGCATGCGATCGCGATCGCCGCGATCCGCATGCGTTCGCGTCGCAGTGCGATCGCCGCAAGAACGAGCGCGACGTCGTACGCGACGATCGTCCAGATCGGCGGCGGCGTCGCGACGATATGTGCGAACGGTAGGCCGCCGACCCACGCGACGACGCCGAGCATCGCATCGAGGACGGTCCGTTCGACGTTCGCCACGAGTGCGGCGAGCCACGGCAGCGGGGTCGCGGCGAGCAGCGCGAACCCGCCGAGCATCGCCACGCCGACGAGCGGGATCACGACCGCGTTCGCGAGCGGCGCATACGGCGCGATGACGAGAAACGCGTACGCCGTGAGCGGCCACGTGCCGAGTTGCGTCGCGAGCGCCACGCCGAAGGGCGCGCGCAACCAATCCGGTATCCCGATCCGTTCGGCGAGCTCCGCGAGCGGCGTCGCGAACGCGAAGATCGCGGCGACGCACGAAAACGAGAGATCGAACGAAAGCGATCCGACGCTATCGGGACGGAGCGCCGCGACGACGATCGCCGCGGCTGCGAGCGCGTTCCACGAATACGACGCGCGCCCCGTCGCGCGTGCGAGTAACGCGAACGAGAGCATCGTCGCGGCACGCATCGACGGCAGATGCGAGCCGCTTGCGAACGCGTATCCCCACGCGACGCCGATCGTCGCGAGCGAGGCCGTCGCGCGGCCGCACCCGAGGAGCGCGAAGAGCCCGTAGGCCATTGCCGCGACGACCCCGAGATGCAGACCCGCGGTGACGAGCACGTGCACCGTTCCCGTATCCTGGAATTCGTCGCGTAACGCGGGCGCGAGCGAGCCGCGTTCGCCCCAGAGAATCCCCGTGAGGATCGTGGCATCGGGCTCGCCGAGTCGCGCGTGTACGCGTTCCGACGCCCACGCTCGCGCGCGTGCAATCCAGAACGACGCGTCGCGTTCGTCCGGCCGACCGGTCGCGACGATGCGCGCGTGCGCGAGATGCCAGGTGAGTCCGCGCTCCGCCTCGATCTCGCGCGGCACGGGTTCGCCCGGATTGCGCGCTAGGTCGAACGGCTCGCGTTTTCCGCGCAGTACGAGTTCGGTCCCCACGGCGAGCGGTGCCGTCCGAAGCGTCGCGGTTCCGAGGCTTCCGTCGGTGAAGCGGAGCGTCGCGGCGACTGCGTCCGGCGATACGACGCGCTCGTCGAGGACTCGCGCGTCGTATCGCACGATGCGCGAATCGCCGACGGGCGTCGGCGCATGGCGGAGCGACGCGTCGACGACGCCGCACGCGAACGCGAGCAGCGCGACGATCGAGACGAGCCGCGCACGCGTAACGAACGCGATCGCGCATGCTCCAACGTAAGCGAACGCAACGAAATACGGATCGAAGCGAGTGGCAAGCGTGCCGAGCACGAAGCCTGCCGCCGGAACAACGATTCGCGCGCGGTCCACGTCCGCATCATCACGACGCGAGGAATGCTCGCTAGAGGAGCGTCGACCGTGCCGGAGCACGACGACCCACGGTTATAGCAAGACTATATCGAGCGTGAGATCAGCGACGAGTCGTCCAAGCCGCGTGTTCACGTCGCATGATTCATTTATCGCACGGATCTCGGGTGTACCCAGCGACCCAAATTTCCTTTTTTCAAATTCGAACGGTATTGCGTGAATGTCGGCCTTGCGCGCGAGGTCAGCGATCGAGCTGCCGGATTCGGCTTGCCGCAGCACCTTTGCGATCGATACGCGGAAGTGCCGTTTGCGGGCCATGGGAATCTCCGTCGTGCGGGCCGTTTAGGCGGATCGAAATCGTGGTTCGCTGCCGCAGTTTTCGGGGTGTCCTCCAAGCGCGAACACGAAAGTTCGTGTCCGGTTTACAAATTGCCGGATCTTAAAAGTTGCAGAAATCAGGCTGGCAAGCCAACGCCATCGGTTTGAAGCGTTACTTGAGAAAGATCGCATTAGGTCAAATTTAGCTCGGTCTCGTCATTTTTCGGCTGCGTCACCCGTAACTCTCGCGAGATGTTGCTACAAAGTCGTGGGCGGTAGCGGTTGCTCGAATCCGTCGTATTCTCCGCCGACATCCGCGCAAATTCTCTCAAGAATTGAGCCGACGCGATCGGCGCTCGAAGGAACATTTTCATCCG
>CAZZXB010000030.1:13558-24933 GCA_964658025.1 uncultured Janthinobacterium sp. | reverse complement strand
CACGCGACGTCGTCGCTCAGAGTAACAGCAAGAGTTTTCCGGTCGTCGTCCGCGCTTCGATCTCCGCGTGGGCGCGTGCGGCGCCGGCGAGCGGATAGGTGTGTTCGACGCGTAGCTTCAGCGCACCATCGAGAACGCTCGCGAAGAGTTCGCCCGCGCGCCACCGGAGTTCGTCGTGCGTGGCGATGTAATGGGCGAGCGAGGGGCGCGTCAAGAACAGCGAACCCTTTTGGTTGAGCATTTGCGGATCGATCGGAGGGACGGGTCCGCTCGACGCGCCGAAGAGCGCGAGATATCCTCGCGGTCGTAATGCATCCAAGCTTTTGTCCCACGTCGTCTTGCCGACCGAATCGTACACGACGTCGACGCCCCGACCGTCCGTTATCCGACGCGCTTCGGCCGTGAAATCCTCGCTCGTGTAGTCGATCGTATGCGTCGCGCCCGCTGCTTTCGAAAGCGCCGCTTTCTCGGGCGTCGAAACCGTCGTGATGACCGTCGCGCCTTTGGCGACCGCGAGTTGCGTCAGGAGCAGGCCGACGCCGCCCGCGCCCGCGTGGACGAGCGCGACGTCGCCCGAACGCAGCGGATAGGTGCTGTTGACGAGGTAGTGCGCCGTCATGCCCTGGAGCATGAGCGCGGCGGCGTCGCGCAGCGAAACGCCCTCCGGCACGGGGACGAGTCGGTCGGCCGGGACGGCGGCGAACTCCGCGTACGATCCGGCGACCATCGCGAACGCGACCCGATCGCCCTTGGCGACCGACGTCACCCCGTCGGCGACGGCCTCGACGACGCCCGCGCCCTCGCGACCGAGCACGAACGGGAATCCGGGCGCCTCGTACGTGCCGTTGCGGAAATAGACGTCGATGAAGTTGACGCCGCTCGCCTCCATGCGCACGAGCGCCTCTCCGGCCACGAGTTCCGGTGTCGCGAGCTCGCGCATCTCGAGGACTTCGGGACCGCCGTTCCGCTCGATCGCTATTGCTTTCATGCGCGGCATGAACCGAACGAAAGCGTGGAGGTTCCGGCGCGGAGGGCTCGGCACCGGAAGATCGACGACCGTCGCGCGACGCTCGTGTCTTTCCGTTCACCACGCGGCGGCATCGGTTGCGCGTCGTTCTGCTTGGCGCATCGCGCACGCACTCCGTCGGGCTTCACGGGGAGGTGTCGTCCGTGCGAACGCTGGAAGCGATGTACGGAGCGGGCCCGGGCGACGGGATGAAGAGCGAGGTACGAACGGTTGAGCGACGCGGACTTTTTGTCGACTGCGATCGAGACGGATGCGGACGAACGCGAAACGCGCGTGCGCGCGGAGCCCGAAGCGGGCGACGAACGCACGCGCTTCATGCCGGCGGAACTCCGCGCCTTCGTCGCGCGTGCGCTCGAAGCGGTGAACGTGCGTGGCGAAGACGCGCGCCTCGCGGCGGACGTGCTCGTGACCTCCGACGTGCGCGGCATCGAATCGCACGGCGTCGCGCGACTCGAGCGTTTCTACGTCGACCGTATTCGCGACGGGATCATCGACCCGCAGGCGCGCGAGGCGATCGTTTCCGAAACGCCGACGTCGCTCGCCATCGACGCGCGTAACGCGCTCGGACATCCGGTCTCCGTTCGCACGATGCGACGCACGATCGAAAAAGCGCGCGCGATCGGCTGCGCCGTCGCGACCGTGCGCCATTCGAATCATTTCGGATTCGCGGGATACTACGCGTTGCAAGCGCTCGAACACGATTGCATCGGCATCGCTTCGACGAACGCCGGACGTCTCGCGGTGCCGACCGGCGGCCGCGAATTGATGCTCGGCACGAATCCCTTCGCATACGCCGTCCCCGGACGCGACGGCGATGCGTTCGTGCTCGACATGGCGACGACGGCCGTCGCCCTCGGAAAGCTCGAGATCGCGCAGCGACTCGGCGAAGCGCTACGTCCGGGATGGGCGATCGACGCCACCGGAAATCCTACGACCGACGCCGCGGCCGGCATCGCCGGAGGTCTCCTTCCGCTCGGCGGATTCGGCACCGAAAACGGCGGTCACAAGGGGTACGGCTTGGGCCTCCTGGCCGAGATCTTGTGCGCGGTCCTCGGTGGGGGCGTGACGGTACCCGACATGCCTCCCTCGCGACAGATCCTCGAACCCGGCATCACGAGCCACTTTTTCGCGGCGATTCGGATCGATACGTTTCGCGACGTCGATGCGTTCAAGCACGACGTCTCGCGGTTACTCTCGCAGGTTCGCGCGAGCGCTCCGGCCGCCGGTCGGACGTCGGTGCAAGTCGCGGGAGATCCGGAACGCGCGCGCGCCGTGGTGAGCGAGCGCGACGGCGTCGCCCTCGATCCCGTCGTCGTCGCGAGCCTCGAACGCGTCGCCCGAGCGCTCGACGTCAAGCCTCCGGCGCGCGCATAAGGAGCACGAACGACGGTGCCAGGCACGGATACGTCGTCCGCCCGACACGAACGAGCCCCCGAACGCGTCGTCGTCGTTCGTCGGCTCGGAATCGCACGCGCGAGGACCGGATATCGACTCCAAGTAACGACGCGCCGATCGCGCGCGACGTCGTCCCGTCGGGAACGATCGCCTCGCAGATCGATCCTCCCGGGGCGAACGAAACTTAGTGTCCCTTGCTCGGATCGTCGGCCGGATCGACGTACAATAATCCGAACGGACCCGTTCCCGCGACTTGGATGATCGTCTCGGCGTCGCCGGTCCAGAGCGAATGCGGCGTCATCCCGGGTAGGTACACGAATCCGCCGGCATCGACTTCGGTTCCCTTCGTCTTGTCGACGCGCTCGCCGACCTCGTGCCGGAACGATCCGGTAAGGACCGTAACGTTCTCGGCCGTCGCGTGGCGATGCGCGGCGATGGTCGTATTCGGCGCGAGCTTGAGTCGGAGCACGAACGGCCCCGTCTTACTCGGATCGCCGCTGACGAGCACGATCTGCGTGCCCTTCGGCAACGTGGCCGGGCCCGGCGCCCACGAGACCGCGTGCAAATTCGGGACGATCGTCGTCTGCTGCGAATCGACGGCTCCCGCGCGACCGCCGAGTAACGCGAACGCGGATGCGATGAGAACGGCCGAACGTACGCTCGAAGTCATGCGACGCACTACGTGACGCGAGGTGAAGTTCCTACGGTCCGAGGTTCGCGCTGTCGCACGAACCTCGCCGCCCACCATCCGCAACGGAGTAACGTTCCTTCCGACGAACGCTCCTCGACGAAACGAATCGGACGACGGACGGCGGCGACGCGATTCGACGATCCTCGAAACGCAAAGGATATCGTGAGCGACCTCTCTCCCGTTCCCGACGAGACGGATATTCTCGACTCGATCGGACGCGAGCGGCGGATCGCCGAGGGCAAAGCCGCTCGGGCCGGCGTGCCGCGCTCCGCGCACGCGAGCTTGCCCGATCGTCCGCCGTCGTTCGACGTCCTCGCGTTCGTCGAACGTGCCAACGCGGATCGCGTGCCGTCGCTCGTTCCGATCCGACGTCATCGCATGGCCGCGTCGCCGTTTACCTTCTTCCGCGGTACGGCGGGGCTCATGGCGTTCGATCTCGCGACCACGCCCGTTAGCGGTTTCGACGTGCAACTCTCGGGCGACGCGCACTGCGGAAATTTCGGCGCGTTCGCCACGCCCGAACGCAATCTGATCTTCGACGTCCGAGATTTCGACGAAACGCTTCCGGGTCCGTGGGAGTGGGATCTCAAACGCTTGGCCGCGAGTCTCGTCCTGGCGTCGAAGGATATCGACGGCAGCGCTCGCGACGCGCGCGACGCGGTGCGTAACGCCGTCTCCGTGTATCGCGAGAACATGCTCGCGTTCGCGACGATGTCGACGCTCGACACGTGGTACGCGCGGGTCGAAGTCCGCGATATCCTCGCGGCCGCCGGATCGAAGACGCTCCGCAAGGAGCGCAGAACCTACGTGGACGGTGTCGGTCGGCGTACGATCCGAAAGGCGTTCGACGACATGACCGAAGTCGACGGCGACGGTCGTCGGCGCTTCGTCGACGAGGTGCCGATCGTCTATCACGTCGGAGCGCACGAAGACCGGTTCTTCGACGTCACGGAGCTCTTCGATACGTATCGAGCCTCGCTTTCGCCGGACGTGCGATCGCTCTTCGCGCGGTACCGTCTCGTCGATTGGGTCGTCAAGGTCGTCGGCGTCGGGAGCGTCGGGACGCGGTGCGCGGCGGCGTTGTTTCTCGCCGACGACGACGATCCGCTCATCTTACAGATGAAAGAAGCGGGGCCGTCGGTACTCGAAGACGTTCTCGATCGTTCGACCTATCCGTCGCACGGCATGCGCGTCGTTGCGGGTCAACGGACGATGCAAGCCGCGAGCGATCTCTTTCTCGGATACGCGAGCGAAGGCGGCCGCGATTACTACATCCGACAATTGCGCGACATGAAAGGCGTGCCCGACCTCGAGGATATGGGCGACCATCAACTCTCGGAGTTCGCCCGCTTCTGCGGGCGCACGCTCGCGGGCGCGCACGCGCGGAGCGGGAAAGCCGCACACATCGCGGGGTATCTCGGCCGCGGCGACGCGTTCGACGAAGCGCTCGTCACCTTCGCGACGCGCTACGCGGACCGAGCCATCGAAGACCACGCACGATTCGCGAAAGCGATCGCCGACGGCGGCTTGGCAGCCCGAGAAGCGTAGCGCCGCGCCGACGCGAGGCGGCGGGATGGCGGCGAACCCGGACGGTCGGCGCGCCCACATAACCCAACGTCGACGGACGGCGTCTGGGAGGCTTGACTTTTGCATCCATCTTGGATATACTCGTTTCAGTTATAACCCGACTGGAGCAAACACATGAAATTCGATCCCAAACGGAACGACTACGATCTCGGGGCCGAGGCGCCCCGGCCCCGGACCATCACGCCACCGTTGCGCCGCACGAGCGGCATGCACGTCGGCTGGGGCCCGAAGCTCGGATGAGCTCGGCCGACGTCCGCGCGTCCCTGCCGCTCGGGGCCTCGACGTTCTATATCTTGCTCGCACTCGCGGGCGGCGATCGTCACGGCTACGCCATCATCAAAGAAGTCGAAGCGCAGACCGACGGCGCCGTGAAGCTCGGTCCCGGAACGCTCTATCGGCTGATCAAGCAGCTCTTGGTCGACGGGTGGATCACCGAAAGCGCGGGCGACGATGCGGCCGACGACGAGCGCCGTCGTTACTATAAACTGAGCGCGCGCGGGCGCGACATCGCATGCGCGGAAGCGCGACGACTCGACGATCTCGTCGCGATGGCGCGCGAGCGTCGTCTGCTCCCCGCGCTCGCCGTCGGCTAACGCATCGTGCCCGTCATCGCGGCGCTGTTCCGCCTCGCGCTCGCGCTGTGTCCGCCCGGCTTTCGCCGCGAATACGGCGGCGCGATCGCGAGCGATTTCGCGATCGCCTTCGCGGAGGAACGCGCCGTTCGCGGACCGAGCGCCGCCGCCGTCTACGCCTGCGAAGCGACGATCGATCTCTTCGCGACCGCCTTTCGGGAGTACGCCGCCATGTTCGTTCGCGATCTCGTGTTCTCGCTCCGATCGCTGCGTAAGACGCCTTCGTTCACGGCCGTCGTCGTCGCGACGCTCGGGCTCGCGATCGGCGCGAACGCCGCGGTGTTCAGCATCCTCAACACCGTCGTGCTCGCGCCGCTTCCGTATCCGCATGCGGATCGGCTCGTCGCGGATTATTCGAGCACGGCCGAAGGAGAGAGCAGCGTTTTTTCGCTTCCCGATTTTGCGGATCTCGTCCGCCGCAATCCGTCGACGTTCGCGGCATCGGCCGCATTCGTGCAGGCGGGCGCGACGATCACGGGAGACGGCGAGCCGATGCGCGCGCGCGCGCTCGTCACCACGCCGAAGTTGTTCGAGGTGCTCGGCGTCGAACCCGAACTCGGTCGCTTCGCGACCGAAGACGACGTGCGGCGCGGTGCCGCGAAAACGATCGTGATCTCGGACGGCCTCTGGCGCTCGCGCTTCCGCGGCGATCCGAACGTCGTCGGCAGGATGGTCACGGTCGACGGCGTGCCCCGCCGGGTGATCGGCGTCGCGCCGGCTTCGTTCCGACAGCCCGTGCCGCAAGGGGGGATCGATCCGATCGATCTCTGGCAGTTCGTCGCCGAAGACGGCGCCGGAACGGCGTTCGCCGATCGCGGATTCCACTCGTTTCGCTCCGTGTCGCGCTTGCCCGACGGCGTTTCGTTGCAAGCGGCGAACGCGACCGCGGGCGCGACGGCCGGCCTTCTTCGCGCGCGCTACCCGAACGACGACGCCCTGCTCTCCATGACGGTGGGCTCGCTCGACGAGTCGATCGTCGGCCGCGTCAAGCCCGTCATCTTCGCGATCTTCGCGGCGGTCGGCGCCGTGTTGCTCGTCGCCTGCGCGAACGTCGCGAACTTACTCCTCAGTCGCGCGGCCGCGCGGCGCGGCGAATTCTCGATCCGGATCGCCGTCGGCGCGTCGCGCGGACGGATCGTCGGCCAACTCCTCGTCGAAGCGTTCGCGCTCTCGGCGGCCGGCGGCATCGTCGGCATCGGACTCGCGTACGCGGCGATCGCGGCATTCGAACGGATCAAACTCGAGAGCATCCCGCGTGCCGACCTCGTGACGGTCGATCTGCCGTCGATCCTCTTCACGCTCGGCGCCGTCGCGTTCTGCACGTTCGCCGCGGGGATCGTTCCCGGTCTCACGACGTCGACGAGCGACGTCGCGACCGCGCTCAAGAGCGCGGGGCGGGGCGGCGATACGTCGCGCGGCGGTCGCGCGCGCGGCGCGCTCGTAGCGGGAGAGATCGCGATCACGCTCGCGCTCGTCGTCGCGGCCGGGCTCGTGGTCCGGAGTTACTACGCGCTCACGACCCAACCGCTCGGCTTCGACGGAGATCGCGTGGCGATCGTCGGTCCCGTCGATATCTCGGAAGCGCAGGTACCAAACCAATCGGCGAAGGCCGCGATGATGGGGCGCATCGTTCGCGCGGTCCGCGCCGTCCCCGGCGTGGAGAGCGCGGGCTGGGGCTTATCCGTTCCGTTCACGCATTCCAGAATGGGCGTGGGCACGATCGTCGACGGGACGACCGTCGATCGGAGCCACGAGCCCGACTCGACCCTCGCGCCGACCGGCACGGGATTTTTCGAAGCGATGCGTGCGACGATGCTCGCGGGCCGCGCGTTCGCCGAGTCCGATACCGCCGCGACGTTGCCGGTCGCGATCGTCAACGAAACCTTCGTCCGGCGGTTCTTCCCGCACGGATCGGCCTTGGGAAAGCACGTCACGGCAGACATCGCGCTCGGCGACGCGCGACCCACGAAACGCACGATCGTCGGCGTCGTCCGCGACCTGCGACCGCAGTTCGTCGGAGAGGCGCCGCCGACGATCTACGTCCCCTCCGCGCAATTCGCCATCGTCGGGTCGTACCTCGCGATCCGTTCCGTGACCGACGTGACGACCGCCGTCCGCGCGGCGATCGCGAGCGTCGATCCACTGATCGCGAAGCCCGACTCCGCGCCGCTCTCGTCGTTACTCGCCGGGGACGTCGCGGCGCAACGCCTCACCGTCGCTTCGCTCGGGACGCTCGCCTTCATCGCGCTCGCGCTCTCGCTCGCAGGGGTGTTCGCCGTAATGAGTTACGGCGTCACCCAACGCACGCACGAGTTCGGCATTCGGATGGCGCTCGGCGCGGACGCACGTCAGATCCTCGTCACCGTCCTCTCGGGCGCCGCGCGGATCGCGCTCGTCGGCGTGGGACTCGGACTCGTTCTCGCCGGGATCGGGACGCGTCTGCTCGTCGACGAGCTGTACGAAACGCAGCCGCTCGATCCCGCCGTGTTCGGCGGCGTCGCCGCGATCATGATCGCCTTCGCCCTCTTCGCGGCGCTCGTTCCCGCGCGACGGGCGACGCGCGTCGATCCGATCGTCGCTTTGAGGTACGAATAACGTGGACGTCGTTCGCGAACGTCGCCGCCCGCAGATCGCGCGCACCACGCGCATCGCACGCTCGATCGCGATCGTCGTCGCGATCGTCGGCACCGCCGCTTGGGCCGTCCCCGCGCTCTTTACGCACCACGATGCGGGACCGGCGGTCTCGCGCGACTCGCTCGTAATCGACACGGTGACGCGCGGCGCGCTCGAGCGCTCCGTCACGGCCGCCGGCACGCTCCAGCCCGATCGCATCTCGATCGCCTCGACCGCGGCCGACGGCATCGTCACGGACGTCCTCGTTCGCGCGGGCGCCCACGTCGGCGCCGGGAGCACGATCGCCCGACTCGACAATCCCGATCTCCGCGTCGCCGTCGCCGATGCCGCGGCCCAACTCGATGCCGCGTCGGCCGACCTCAACAGCGTCCGCGAAGAGGGCGCCGCCGCGGCGCTCGACGCGCGCGCCGCCCGTCGGACCGCGCGTGCCGAGGACGGTCAAGCCCAGGCGCAAGTGATCTCGTATCGTTCGCTCTACGAAAAAGGGTTGATCGGAACGCTCGAATATCGCGACGCCGTCATCAAGAGCGGCGAGACGCGCGATCTCTCCGCGATCTCGGAGAGCAAGATCGCGGTCGGCGACGCGGACGCGGACGCGAAGATCGCGGGCGCGCGCGCGCGCGTCGTGCAATTGCGCGCCGCGCTCGACGCGAAGCGCGCCCAACTCGCGACGCTCGTCGTCACCGCACCGACGTCGGGGACCGTGCAGAGCGTCGCCGTCGATCAGGGGCAGCGCGTCGCCGCGGGCGCTGAGTTCGCGCGCGTCGCGGCCGACCGCGATCTCAAAGCGGTGCTCGCGATCCCCGAGAGCGACGTCCGCGGCGTGCTCGTCGGTATGCCGGTCCGTCTCGTTTCGAGCGACGCGGGATCGGTCGCGGGTTCGGTCGTGCGCTTCGCGCCCGCCGCTGAGGGCGGAACGGTCGCGGTCGACGTCGCCCTCGCCCGCGTCCCCGCATCGTGGCGTCCCTCGCAGAGCCTCACCGGAACCGTCGTGCTCGGCCGCGTCGCACGCGCGTTATCGGTCGCGCGACCGGTCGGCGCGAGCGACGACTCGCACGTCGCGCTCTATCGGCTCGACGCGAGCGGGACGCGCGCGTATCGGACGAGCGTCGCCGTCGGAAGCGGAACGGACGAGCGCGTCCGCGTGCTCTCGGGTCTCGCCGAGGGCGACCGCGTCATCGTCTCCGACACCTCATCTCTCACCGCACCCGCGATCCGGATTCAGGAGTAACGGCACCCGATGTTGATCGATATCCGCGCCATCGACAAAGTCTACCGCACCGTCGACGTGGAGACGCACGCGCTCCGCGGCGTCTCGCTCTCGATCGAACGCGGCGAGTACGTCGCGATCGAGGGTCCGTCGGGGTGCGGGAAGTCGACCTTGCTCTCGATCCTCGGCTTACTCGACACGCCGACGACGGGGTCGTACGCGCTCGGCGCACGCGAGGTCGCGAACCTTCCGCCGGCGGAACGCTCGCGGATCCGCAATCGCGAGATCGGCTTCATCTTCCAGAACTTCAACCTCATCGGCGATCTCACGGTCGCGGAGAACGTCGAACTCCCGCTCACGTATCGCGGCCTCTCCGCGGGCGAGCGCCGACGACGGACGGCGGACGCGCTCGAACGGATCGGGATGGCACATCGCGCGCGTCACTATCCCGCGCAGCTCTCCGGCGGCCAACAACAACGCGTCGCCGTCGCGCGCGCGATCGCGGGCGAGCCGGCCGTCTTGCTCGCGGACGAACCGACGGGGAACCTCGATACGGAGAACGGACGGAACGTCATGGAGCTCCTCTCCGAACTCCATCGGAGCGGCTCGACCGTCGTGATGGTGACGCACGATCGACGCTTCAATCGGCTCGCGAGCCGCACGATCGAGCTGCTCGACGGAAAGATCGTGGCGACCGCCCCCAAGCTCGAGGTCGTCGCGGCCGAGCGCCGCTAAGCGCGCTCGCGTTCTGCGATCACGGGTTCGAAGCGACGATCCGGCACGAACCACATGACCGCGACGGCGACGAAGAGCGCGTCGGAGATCTTCGTGGAGACGAACGCGCCCGCGATCGCGAGGAGATAGCAGACGAGCGAGATCTTCCCTTTCGTGCTCGACGACGCGGCGCGCGCGAACGCGGAAGCGCTTCCGTTCACCGCGACGAGCGCCCGCTCGAGCGCGACGTACGCGATCGCGTCGGCGAGCAACGTGAAACCGTACAGTGCCGTAGGAATCGACGCGTCCGGATGCTCGCCGAGCCAACTCGTCGTGAACGGAACGACCGAGAGCCAGAAGAGCAGATGGAGGTTCAGCCACATCGCTCGCCCGTCGATCCCGCGCGAGGCGCGTAAGAGATGGTGGTGGTTGTTCCAATAGATGCCGACGAAAACGAAACTCAGGACGTAGGCGGCGAACGTCGGGCCGAGCGAGCCGAGCGCCGCGAGATCGGTCCCGTGCGGCGCCTTCAAATCGAGCACCATGATCGTGATGATCACGGCGATCACCCCGTCGCTGAAGGCTTCGAGGCGCGCCGTTTCGGTCGAGAACTTGGGCTCGGGTGCGCTCCGTCGCGCGGAGGGGCCGGCCGACACGTTACTTCAACGCCACGGCACGCGCGAGCACGCCCGGCGCGAAGCGCGCGAGCCGCAGCGCGAGCGCGGGAAAGCCGCGCGCGACCGTCACTTCGCGCGCGCCGCGTTCGGTGCCGCGGACGATCGCGCGCGCGGCGACGTCCGGCGCGACGCCGCGATCGGTATCGCGTTCCATCTTGCCGTTCGGCGAGCCGTCGCCCGTGAGCGCGTTCTTCGAGACGTCGGTGCGGATGAAGCCGAGCACGGCGAGCGTCACGCTCACGCGATCGGGCGCGACCTCCGCGCGCAAGCTGTCGTAGAAGCCGTGCAGCGCGAACTTCGCGCCGCTGTATCCCGAGCGCAGCGGCGTGCCGATCTTTCCGGCGACGCTCGACGTGACGACGATCGCGCCCGACTTGCGCGCGCGCATGCTCGGGAGCACGGCCTTCGTGAGCGCGAGGGTCGCGAAATAGTCGACCTCCATCAGACGCCGATACGTCTCGAGCGACGTGTCCGCCACGAGCGATCGTTGCGAGACGCCGGCGTTATTGACGAGCACGTCGACGCCGCCGAAGGTCGCTTCGATCGCCGCGATCTGCGCGGGGATCGCCGCGTAGTCGGTGACGTCGGCCGGAAGGACGAGCGACGCAGCACCGCGCGGCAGCGCCCGCGCCACGCGTTCGAGTTCGTCGCGGCGGCGCGCGCCGAGCACGACGCGCGCGCCCTTGCGCGCGTAGGCGTACGCGAGTTGCTCGCCGATCCCCGACGACGCACCGGTGATCCACACGACCTTGCCCCGAAGCTTCATGCGCGCTACGTCCGCGCGGAGAGCGCGAGGGTCCTGGTACGA
>CAZZXB010000030.1:0-13458 GCA_964658025.1 uncultured Janthinobacterium sp. | reverse complement strand
CGATTGACGATCTGTTCGAGGGCGAGCGCCTCCGCGTGCAACGCGAGCTCGCAGAAACGCTCGAAGCCGTCGCGTTCGGCTTGGCCTTCGGCGAAACGCGACGTCGCGGTGAGATCGACTCGCTCTTTGCGTTCGAGAAAACGGACGAAGCGTCCGTCGTCGTCCGTGCCCGTCTCGACGAGTCCCGCTTCCTCGAAGATCCGCGTCGCCGCGCCGATCGTCGAACCGTCGGCCGCGTCGAGATCGAGCGTGCGCGCCATATCCTCGAACGTGGCCCGCACGACGCCGCCGCGCGCGAGACCGCGCATGCCGCGGTAGCATTCGCGCAACGTCTCGAGCGTCGGCGCGCCGCGCCCGATGATGAAGTCGTTGATCCGGCGGTCGCTCTCGCCGTAGAGCAGATGGATGCGCGCGTCGAGCCCGTCGCGCCCCGCGCGACCCGACATCTGATTGAATTCCGTGAAGTCGAAATTGAGATGATAGAGTACGACGTCGCGCACGTCGGGGAGATCGATGCCCTCGCCGAACGCCGACGTCGCGACGATCGCGCGGATCGCGCCGCTACGGAACAGCGCCTCGACGCGCGCGCGTTCCGGCGCGGGAATGCCGGCGTGATAGAAGCCGACGATCGGACCGAGCCGCACGCGCAGACGTTCCGCGAGCTTCGTCACCTCCGCGCGCGAATTGCAGTACACGATCGCCTTGCCCTCGCCGTCGAGTTCGCGCGCGAGATAGGCGTGCTTGTCCGTGGTGTTGCGCGCGTCGACGAGATGGAGGTTCTCGCGGACCGTCGGATCGATCACCCACGCGTCGATCGCGAGCGCGCGGCGGATCTCGCGGAACGCGTCCTCCTTCGCGGTCGCCGTGAGCGCGAGCACCTGCGGCGAGCCGAGCTCGCGGACGAGATCGCCGAGCGCGCGATATGCGGGCCGATGGCGCGATTCGAAGATGTGGTGCGCTTCGTCGACGACCACGAGCGCGGGGCGATTTTCGGGCCGCACGAACGCGTCGCGATGGTACGTCGCGAATTCGGGCGTCGCGAGGACGACGTCCCACGCGCCGTCCGCGAGCGCGTCGTCGAGCGCCGCGCGTTCGCCCGCGTCGATCGACCCGTTGGCCCGAAAGATCCGCAGCCCGAAGCCGTCGAGGCGTCGGACCAGCGCTTCGAACTGATCGTTCGCGAGCGCGCGGAGCGGATAGAACACGAGCGTCTTCGCGCCCCGTTCCAGCGCCGCGCGCGCGGCGGGGAGTTGGAAGCAGAACGACTTCCCGCGACCCGTGCCGAGGATCGCGAGCGTGTTGTGCCCGGCTTCCACGCGGTCGAGAACCGCGCGTTGTGCCTCTCTGACCGGTCGCTCGCCGATCAGCGCGACGCGTAACGCATCGGTCGACGCGAGCTCGCGCGCCGCTTCCGCCCGCGCCCGCGCCGCAGGCGCGCGTGCGCGCGTTCGGCGCACGAAGACGTTCACGCCGACGCTGCGATCGCCGCCGCCGGTCACGCTCGCGACGTGCGCCTCGTAGCGATCTCCCGCGTCCATCTTCGGCGCGAGATGCTTCGCGATCTCGCGTCGCACGAAGCCGAGCGGTAACGTGCCGAAGCGCACGGCGATCGCGTTGCCGTCGTAGGCGTTCTCCGCGTCGCGCACGAGCGCGAGCGGTTGTCCCGCGCTCAAACCCGCGACGACGTCCTGTCGACCTTCGAACGTGACGCCGACGATCTTCGTGAAAAACGCGTCGGCCTCGCCGATCGACGCGAAACGATCCCGCGCGAGATACCTCTCGCGCCGATCGAAGAGTCGATCGAGAAACGCCGCGTCGTCGAGATCCGCTTCCGCCTCGGGCGCCCGCGACGCGTCGGACGCGGGCTCGTCCGGCGATCCGACGTCGGCCGGCGCGCCGCCGGGTCGCGGGCCGACGCCCTCGTTCGCGTTCGCATTCGCCCGATCGCCGTGAGCCGCGTGGTGTTCGGGCTCCGATCGCGCGACCCGCGTCGTTTGCGGCGCGCGTTCGTCGATCGCGTCGAAGTCTTCGAGAAGCCGCTCGAATGCCGCTTCCGACGCCGTCGGCGCCGGAAGTCGGCGGTTCGGATTACTCGTGTTTCGCCGAGGTCGGGTGTTCGGGCGTCGTTCCGGGCTCCGGCTCGTCGTCGAAATTCAGCCGGATCTCTTCGTGCCCGAGCGAGTAATCGCGATCGTGTCGGCCCGAGTTCTGCGCGTCGAGCGGATCCATCTCGTAGGCGAATTCGCGATCGTGCGGTTCGTGATCGACGCCGGTTTCGTATTCTTCGCTCTCGTCGATCGCGTCGTACTCGGCGGCTCCGCCTCCGACCGCGCCGTCGACCCCTTGCGACCGGCGGCGCTTGTAGCGCGCCGGACCGCCGCTCTGCCGTAACGACGCGGCCTTCTCACGCGCGCGACGTTCCTTGCGCGCGCGCATGACGTCCTCGCGCGAGGCGAGCGTCGCGGCCTGCGCGCGCGCCTCGGCGACCGTACGCGGACGATCCTGTTCGCCCGCGCGTTCGAGGTCGCGCCGCGTCGTCGCGCTCCGCAGTTGGCGCTCGCGGAGCACGTTGACGAGCGGTGCCGAATAGAAGATCGAGTGATAGCCGCCCGAGCAGATGCCGACGAGCAGCGCGAAGGCGAAATTCTGCAGGCTCGCGCCGCCGAAGGCGACGAGCGCGACGAGCGTGATGACGACGGTCGCGAGCGTGTTGAACGAACGCGTCATCGTCTGTAGGATCGACGTGTTGACGATCGTCGCGTACTTCTCGCCCGACATGATCTTCACGTTCTCGCGAATCCGATCGAGGATGACGATCGTGTCCATGACCGAGTATCCGATGACCGTCAGCACCGCGGCGAGGAACGCGTCGTCGGCGCGACGGTCGGCGATCGCGTAGATGCCGACCATCATCGCCGCGTCGCGGACGAGCGCGATGACGACGACGAGGCCGAAGATGTAATTCCAGCCGAAGCGGAAGGCGATGTAGAGGAATTGGATCGCGATCGCGATGACGAGCGCTTCCGCCGCCTTGAGGAGATACTCGCGTCCGAGCGACGGTCCCACCGCCTCGATCTGCGATTGCGTGCGATCGACTTGGCCGACCGTCCCGAGCGCCGTCCACACGCGCGGGGTGTCGTTGCCGAAGTCGGTCTGCGTTTCGATCGAGAACCGTTCGTTCGCCGGGACGTTCGCGCCGCCGAGCGTGTTGATCCGCGCGTCGGTCACGCCGATCGTCGCGAGCGCCCGCTGGAGGTCCGCGGTCGTCGTCGGCTTCTTATAGGTGACCGTGACGTCGGTACCGCCGGTGAACGAAAGACCGAGACGGAGCGCGTGCGAGGGCTGGAAGCCGCCGCCCGGCGCGTGCGTCGCGTGCCAGAAGAGCGCGACGACGCCGAGCGCGATGATCGCGTACGAGATCGCGGAGACGGTGCGGAACCATCCGACGACGTTCCAGTTCAGACGACGGAAAAACATATCAGGCCCCGTAGACCTTCGGATTATCGGTGACGTCGTTATTGACGACGAGATCGACGAGGAAGCGCGTCACGAAGGTCGCCGTGAAGAGCGAGAAGGCGGTGCCCCAGAAGAGCGTGTACGCGAAGCCCTTCACCGTGCCCGTGCCGAGCAAGAAGAGCACGCCCGCGCCGACGATCGTCGTGAAGTGGCTGTCGAACACGGCCGTCCACGCGCGACGGAAGCCGATGTCGACCGACGCGCGCAGCGACTTGCCCGCCCAGATCTCTTCTTTGAGCCGTTCGAAGATCAGCACGTTCGCGTCGACCGCCATACCGACGGACAGGACGAAGCCCGCGATGCCCGGCAGCGTGAGGACCGCATGCACGCCCGCGAAGAGTCCGAGCAACATGAGCACGTACACGATGAGCGCGATGTCGGCGAGAAATCCCGGTAGGCGATAAACGACGAGCATGAAGATCAACACGAGGCCGAGACCCGCCATCGACGCGTAGAGCGACTTCTGCAGGTCGACCTTGCCGAGGATCGGACCGACCGTGTCGTTTTCGATCACGGTGACGGGGACCGGGAGCGCGCCCGCGTTGAGATCGTTCGCGAGCCGGATCGTGTCGTCTTCGGTGAAGCTGCCCGTGATCTGACCCTGATCCGTGATCACGCCTTGAATCGTCGCGGCCGAGACGAACTTCTTGTCGAGAAAGAAGCCCAGCAACTTGCCCATGTTCTGTTGCGTCAGGCGCCCGAATTTTTGCGGATCTTTATTTTGAAAATCGATCTGCCATCCAGCGCCGCTCTGATCGGGCGACGACGCGGCGCTCTTGAGTTCCGCACCGGTATAGACGATCGGGCCGCTGTCTTTGAACGCGCCGTTGGGATCGTCGGAGTATTTTTTATCGCGCGCGGCTCGTTCGTTGACGGCCTCCGGAATGATCTTGAAATCGAGTTTCGCGACTTCCTTGAGCGAGCGCACGGCCTCGTCGGGATTCTTCACGTTCGGCAACTCGACGAGAAGCCGGTCGTTGCCGACGCTCGTGATCTGCGGCTCCGTGACGCCGAGACCGTTGATACGCGCGTCGATGACCTGCTGCACCTGACCCTGGATCTGCGGCGTGATCGTCGGGACTTCGGGGCTCGTGTTGAGCTGCAAGAGCACGCGAACGCCGCCTTGCAGATCGAGGCCGAGTTTGATCTTGTTCTGGATCGGCAGTACGAGGTAGAGACAGAGCCCGACGATCGCTGCGATGAAGAGGCCCGTGAGCCAGGGTTTGAGTCGTTGCCACATAGACGAAAAAGACCCCAAGGAAGGGGAGAACCCACGCATTGTAGCAGGGTCGATTGTGCCCGTCAAACGGGACAGCGGCCGGTATTCCGCAACGGACTGCCGCGCTGCGGAGAGGCGTCCGGCATGGATGGGAAAGCGGTCGATGCGGGCCTGCTACAGTCGCGATATCGACTGACGAAACAGCGTGCCGCGGTCCTGCGCGCGCTCGGCGACGGGCACCATCTCTCCGCCGAAGCGATCCTCGATCGCGTGCGAACGGACCAACCGGGCGTCAGCCTGGGAACGATCTACCGTACGCTCGACATCTTGCGCGAGATCGGACTCGTGCAGATCTTCACGCATCACGGCGCCGCCGCGCGCTACGAGGCCTCGCTCGACAAGCACCACCATCTCGTCTGCACGATCTGCGGCCGGATCGCCAACGTCGCCGCGCCCGCGCTCGCCGAAGTCGCCGCGGACATCGCCGAGCGCGAAGGCTTCACCGACGTCGAAGGCGCGCTCACGATCGTCGGCCGCTGCCCGACCTGCACGCGTCGCTGACGCGACCGGTCGCGCTCACGCCGCGGTGACGGCGGCGGGCGGCGCGAGCACGACCTGAGGACGGAGTTCCAGTTCGGGCGGGAGTTCGCCGTACGAGACGACGTCGAGCCGCAGACCGAAACGTACGACGAACTCCGCGAGCGCCGGTCGTAGCGGCGCCGTGCAGACGAGCGCGGCGCGCTCGCGCGGGATCGACGCGACGTAGTGTTGCAACGCACCGCGCAACCACGACGCGATCTCCGGTTGCGGCGCGAGCGTCCCCTCGACGAGCCAGGACACGAGTTCGGTTTCGAACGCGGGCGCGACGATCATCGGTTCGAGCACGTCGATCGCGCGGCGACGGAACGCTTCGGGGACGATCCGTCGCCGGACGCGCTCGACGAGTTCGCCCGGATCGCGCGTGACCGAGGCCGCATCGACGAGCGTTTCGAGCGTGGCGATCGGATCGCGCGGCCACGCGCGCTCGCGCAGTAACGCCTCGTAGACGCGATGCACCGTGGCGAACGGCAACGCATCCGTGCCGATCTCTTTGACGAGCGACGGAACGCTCGCGCGCAGATGTTCGAGCAACGTCTGCAATTCCTGACGACCGAGTAATGCGCTCGCGTGCGTGCGCACGATCTCCGAGAGATGCGAGCCGATCACCGAAATCGGATCGAAGACGAGCGCGCCCGCATCGACCGCGCGTTCGCGCGCGTCCGCGGCGAGCCACGCGGCGGGCAGACCGTACACGGGCTCGCGCACGCGTTCGCCGCCGAGGCGATCGAGGACGAGTTCGTCCGCGACGGCGAGGACGCCGCCGAGTCGGACGCGTCCGCGACCCGCGACCGCGTCGCGCACGCGGATCGCGTACCCGCCGGCGTCGCTCGCGAGATCGTCGCGGAGCCGGACGCCCGGCATGACGATCCCGATATCGGTCGCGAGCGCGCGCCGGATATCGCCGATCCGATCGAGGAGGGCGTCGGCGAGCGGCGGCGCGAGGAGCGCGGCGAGATCGGCGCCGACGTCGATCGCGAGCGCGTCGGTTCCGACGAGTGCCAGCGCCATCTCGGGACGCCGGATCGCCGAGCGCCGCGCCGCGTCGTGCGACGCGCGTAGCGCTTCGCTACGCCCGCGGCGCCGGACGACGGCGAACCGCTCGATCGCGAAGAGCGCGCATCCGAGCGCACCGAAGAGCAGATGCGGGAGCGCGGGGACGACGGCGAGCACGAGCGCGAAGATCCCCGCGGCGCGGAGCGCTTCGGGTCGTTCGAGCACCTGCAGCGCGATGTCGGCGCCGAGCGATCCGTCGCCCGCGACGCGCGTGACCATGAGGCCCATCGACGTGGAGAGTAAGAACGCGGGCAACGTCGTCACGAGCGCGTTGCCGATCGAGAGGATCGCGAACACGTCGAGCGCTTCGAGCGGCGCCATGCCGTCGTACGCGACCCCGACGACGACGCCGCCGATGAGATTGAGCACGACGATCACGAGCGCCGCGATCGCGTCGCCTTTCACGAACTTGCCGGCGCCGTCCATCGCGCCGTAGAAATCGGCCTCGCGTTGGACGCTCGCGCGTTTGCGGCGCGCGCCCTCGGCGTCGAGCAAACCCGCGTGCAACTCCGCGTCGATCGCCATCTGTTTGCCCGGCATCGCGTCGAGCGTGAAGCGCGCGGCGACTTCCGCGACGCGGCCCGAGCCCGTCGCGATGACGACGAATTGGATCGTGATGAGGATCGCAAACACGATGAGTCCGACGACGAGGTTGCCGTGCACGACGAGTTCGCCGAACGCGGGGATGATCGCGCCGACGCCGCCCGGCTCGTGACCCTGCGTGAGGATGAGCCGCGTCGCCGAGACGTCGAGCGCGAGCCGGAAGAGCGTCGCGATCAACAGCACGGGCGCGAACGCGGCGAACTCGAGCGGATCGTTCAGCGTGACCGCGAGTAAGAGCACGATCCCCGAACCCATGACGTTGCACGCGAGCAACGCGTCGAGTACGAGCGGGGGAAGCGGAACGACGAGGATCACGACGATCGAGAGCACGATCGCGGCGAAGCCGTACGTGTACGGATTCGTCTTCACGCGAACGACCGCTCGGGCTCGAAGGAAGCGACGATCGCGCCGCGCGCGGACGGAATCGTCCTCACGCGATCGCCCGCAGGCGTCCGAGCGACGCGACGATCGCGGCGACCGCGCCGTACGCGTCGACCGGAATCGGCTCGCCGACCTCGGTCGATGCGAGCAGCGCGCGCGCGAGCGCGACGTTTTCGACGATCGGGACGCGCGCCTCGCGCGCGAGCCTGCGCACCTCGAGCGCGCCCGCGTCGATCGCGCGCACGAGGACGACGGGGACGGGGACCGCGGGCGGTCGGTAATCGAGCGCGATCGCGACGTGCGTGGGATTCGCCACCACGACGGCCGCCTCGCGGACGCGTCCGAGCGCGCCACGGACGAGGTCGCGGTGCGCGCGACGTCGGCGGCCGCGGATCGCGGGATCGCCTTCGGTCGCCTTGTGATCGCGCTTGATCTCGTCGAACGACATGCGCAAGCGACGCATCCACTTCTTGCGTTCGAGCAAGACGTCGCCGAATGCGAAGGCGAGCGCGACGGCGAGCGCGGTCGCGAAGGCCCGCACGACGGCGCCGAGCGCGAACGCCGCGAGCGCGCCGGGTGACGCCGTCGCCGTGAGCGCGCCGAATACGTCGGCGAGCGCGGGGGCGACCGCGAGCGAGACGACGCCCGCGACGACGACGGCTTTCGCCGCGCCGAGCGCGGCATCGCGTCCGAGCATGCGCTTGAGACCCGCGACCGGATCGAGCTTCTGCAGCTTCACCCCCGGCGCGCGGACGGCGATGCCTCCGCCCTGCGCGATCGTAACGCCGACCGCGACGAGGAGCGCGCTCGCGATGACGGCGAGCGCGCCGAACGCGAGCGACGCGTACGGCCACGGCGAGAGATCGCCGCGCGCGGCGTTGGCGATCGCGAGTCGCGCGGCCGACCCGAGCGGTCCGAGTGCGGCGAACGTCGCGAGCGCGGACGCGCCGAACGCGCAGACGACGGTGAGATCGTGCGAACGGGCGACGTCGCCTTCCCGTTTCGCACGCGCGAGACGCGACGGCGTGGGATCGAAGCTCTTGTCCGCATCGGCCACGTCAGCGCGCCCGTAGCGGCGAGAGATCCATCCACGGCGTCGCGGCGCTGCCGAGAACGACGGGTAACTCGGCGATCGTCGCGACGATGACGCACGCGAAGACGATCGGAAAGGCGAGCGAGAACGTCGAGAAGCGCGGCACGACGCGCGCGACGGCCGCGAGCGCGAGTTGCGCGGCGAACGCGATCGCGAGCGGCGGACCCGCGACGAGGAGTGCCGCGCGGACGAGCGTCGTCGGCAACGCGATCGCGAAGGTCGCGAGCCCGCCGGCCGCCACGAGCGCGCCCGCCGGTAACGCGACGAAGGTCTCGGCGAAACCGCGTAGAGCCGGCCTATACGCGCCGAACACGAAAAACGCCGTCGCGAACGCGAGCGACCAGAGGCGACCGAATCCCGCGTTCGCCTCGACCTGCGCGCTCGGAACGCTCGCGCGGATGCCGACGTAATCGTCGAGCGTCCGACCGCCCGCGAACGCGCCGTCGTAAAGGAGCGACGCCGCGATCCCGATCGCCGCGCCGACCATCGTTTCCGCGGCGACGGCGAACGCGAGCGCGCGCGGATCGACCGGCACGCGCGTCGCCGCCACGCGCGCGAGCGCGAACGAGAGCGCGAACGCGAACCCCGCGCGAACGGGTGCCGGGACGTCGGGATGCGAGAAGCCGGGCGCGCGAAACGCGAAGCCCGCACAGCGCGCGAAGACGAGCAGTTGCGCGTCGCCGATCTCGCCGAACGCCGTGGCGATCACGCGCCGCCGCGCACGATCTGCGGCAACGCCCGGATCGCCTCGCTGAAGAGCGTGCCGCAAAGTCCGAGCCCGAAGCCGCCGCCGAGCGCGACGAGCGCACCGACCGCGAGTAATTTCGGAAGCAGGGTGAGCGTCTGCTCCTGCACCTGCGTCGCCGCCTGCACGACGGCGACGAACGTTCCGATCGCCGTCGCGAGCGCGAGCACGGGAAGGCAGAGCACGGCGACGACGACGAGCGCCTCGCGGATGATCGCGGAGAGTGCGTCCATGCGCGAACGCTACGCGCGAGATGTTACCGTCAGACGGACGGCGCGTTAGGTCTTCGCGACGGGCGCCGCGCCGCGGTCTTCGCGCCCGGCGCGAGGCCGGGCGACGGGCGCGATCGTCCGTCGCGCCGCATCGACGGAGGCGAGGGCGATCAGCGCGTCAGGGAGACGCGGAGCGCCTGCGTCGCGTGGAGCGCGGAGACGACGGCGCGCGTCGCCGTCGATTTGTTGAGCGTGTAGAAATGTAATCCGGGCGCGCCGCGTTCGAGCAGATCCTTGCACTGCAGGGCCATGAACGCCATGCCCAGTTCGGCGACGGCGTCGGCCTCATCGCGTCGGCGTTCGAGCTCGCGCCGGAGCGTCTCCGGCATCCGACCGCCGTTCATCGACAACATCTTCTCGACCGACGAGTAATTCACGATCGGCATGATGCCGGGGATCACGGGAACGTCGACGCCGAGCGCGCGGACGCGTTCGACGTACGAAAAATAGTCGTCGTTATCGAAAAAGAACTGCGTGACGAGAAATTCCGCGCCCGCCGCGACCTTCGCCGCCGCGACGCGCAGATCGGCGTCGAAACTCTCGGCCTCGGGATGCTTTTCCGGATAGGCGCTCGCACCGACGCAGAACGAGAACTCGCGTTCGAGTAACGCGATCAGATCGGTCGCGTATCGGAAGCCGTCGGCGGTCGCCTCGAACCGCGCGTCGCCCTGCGGCGGGTCGCCGCGGAGCGCCATGATGTTCTCCACGCGGGCGCTCGCGAGATCGCGGACGATCTCGCGGATCTCGCCCGCCGAGCTCCCGACGCAACTGAGATGCGCCATCGGCTCGATCTCGAGCTCGCTCTTGATCCGCTTGACGACTTCGAGCGTCCGCGCGCGGCTCGACCCGCCCGCCCCGTACGTCACCGAGACGAACGCCGGATCGAGAACGCGGAGCGACCGCACGGTCTCGATGAGATTCTCCACGCCCGCATCCGTTTTCGGCGGAAAGAATTCGAACGAGATGCTCGGGTCGCGACGCTTCAGGATCTCGGAGATACGCATGCTCGCGGATTATTCGATGCGCTCTCGCGCGCACCCGTTCGTCCTCTCCGCGGGCCGTCCGTCCGCGCGGCATCGTCGCGCGCCGTCCCGTGCCGTGTCGTCTCGCTCGTCTCGCCTCGTGCCGTCGCCATTTCTTTGCGTCAACGAAAGCTCGAAACGACGCCACCGCAGACGAGCGCCCAACCGTCGACCATCACGAACAACAGGAGCTTGCAGGGGAGCGAGACGATCGGCGGGCTGAGCATGAACATCCCGAGACCCATGAGGATCGAGGCGACCGCGAGATCGATCGCGACGAAGGGCAGATAGAGCGCGAAGCCGATCGCGAAGGCGCTGCGCAATTCGCCGACCACGAAGGCGGGGAGCACGACCGCCGGTGACGGCGCGACGCCCGCGCGACGCGGCTCGCGCGCCATCCGCGCGAAGAGCGCGAGATCTTTTTCACGCGTCTGACGGAGCATGAACGACTCCAGCGGAGCGAACGCGCGGGCGATCATGGCGGGCTGCGCGATTGCGCCGCGCGCGTAGGGCTCGAGCGCGTCGCGCGAGATGCGCTCGAGCGTCGGCGTCATGACGACGAAACTGAGGACGAGCGCGAGTCCCGTGAGCACGGTATTCGGCGGAAGCGACGACGCCCCGATCGCCGAGCGCACGAGCGAGAGCACGACGACGATGCGCACGAACGACGTCGTCATGATCACGAGAAACGGCGCGAGCGCGATCGCCGTGAGTCCGGCGAGGACGTCGAGCGGAAGTGCCGGCTGCGCGCCGCGCGACGACGCGAGCGAGACGAGATCGCCCGCGTTCACGCGCGCGGCACCTTTCGGGCGACGACTTCCGTGATGCGCACGCCGAATCGATCGTCGACCGCGATCGTCTCGCCGCGCGCGACGAGTCGCGCGTTGACGAGCACGTCGATCGGCGCGCCCGCGAGACGGTCGAGTTCGACGACGGATCCGCGACCGAGCTTGAGGATCTCGCCGACGCGCATCGAGCAACGGCCGAGTTCGGCCGTGACGACGAGCGAGACGTTCATGAGCAGATCGAGATTGTCGTCGCCGTTCACGCGCCGCCGCCCGTCGCGTCGCCGAACACGATCGCGCCGCGACCGTTGCGCGTCCCGCACGCGCCCCGTCCGAAGACGACGTCGCCGAAGTGTAGGCGTCCGGGCGTGCCGAGCGCGGTATCGAAGGCGATCGTCGCTCCCGGCGCGAGCCGGCCGAAAGCCGGGATGCCGAGGGCGCCGCGCGCGAACTCGACGCGACCCTCGATCTCGACGTCGACGAGATCGGCGAGTTCGATGCGCTCCTCGATCTCCTCGGCGGGATCGCGCGTGAGGCCGAAGCCGATCGCGAGGCGCGGACCGCCGGTCGTGCGGACCTCGAAATACGTCACGACGTCGCACGCCGCGCGCTCGTTCGATTCCGGGACGACGGGACCGAGCGTGCCGCACAGCGTCGCGCAGAGCGGCACGAGCCCGCGCGCGATCCGATCGACCGTCGCGCGCTCGATCTCCGAGAGCGCGTCGGTCGGCGGTCGCTCGGGTTCGCCGAACGCAGCCGCCGCGAGCGCGCGTGCGTCGGCCGCGCGCACGACGACGAAGCCGTCGCAGATCCGACCGCGGACGCGATAGACGAGCGCGTCGTCCGTGAGGATGCGTCGCTCGCGCGATCCGGGGACGACGGGCGCGACGAGATCGACGTCGAGTTCCGTGCCGAGCGCGCGCGAGAGGTGCTCGCGCACGCCGTTCGCGACGAGGCACGCGGCCGATAACGGGAGCGTCGAACGCGGCGAGAACGCGCACTCGCGCGTCACGCGACCGTCGGCGAGGAGTCGCGGCGATTCGAACGCGAGCACCGCGATCACTTGACGAGATCCATCGCGGTTCTCACCGTTCCGTCTCGGCCGTGCTTGGCGGCGCGGAGCGCTTCGAACGCGACGTAGGCCTCTTTCATCTTGTCGAGCGCGACGACGACGTCGACGCGACCGAGGTCGTGCGCGCGCGTCGCGAGCGCGCCGAAGCCGCCTTCGCCCGGCACGCCGAGTCGCGCCGCGACGCCCGCGGGCGGCCGGACGTGCATCGCGTCGATCCGCTCGGGCTGCGTGCCGGCGGGGAAGCGCGCGAGCGCGAGCCGACCGACCGCGACGCGTTCGCTCCGGCGCGCTCCGGTGCGCGGATCGATCGCCGTGCGATCGTAGACGATCGTGCCGTCGGCCTCGATCCGCGGGCGCGCGACGCCGCCGGTCGCGGCGTCGTACGGATCGATCCGGAGCGGGACGAGCGAGGTGCGAGAGCCGAGCGGAAATCCGAGCGCGGGGCTTCCGTCCCCCGCGACGAGTCGGCCGTCGGAGAACGCGAACGCCCCGGCGCGCCCGTACCGGATCTCGCCGCCCGGACCCGACGTCAGGGCGAACGCGCCTTCGGGGAGCGCGACCGAGAGCGGATCGTCGTCGCGCACGATCTGCGCGCGCGACGCGACGTCGGATGCGGCGGGCGAGAACCCCGGAACGTACGCGCCGCGCGCGTCGGCGTCGCGCGCCGCGATCCGGTCGAGCGCGTTCGATATCGCGGGATCGATCACGACGCGACGACCGAGGCGCGCACGGACTCTCCACGCAAGCGAAGATGCGCGTCCGCGCAGGCGAGGGCCCGACGGACGAGCGCGACGTTCGCACGCGTGCAGACCGCGACGACGTGGAGCGTCGGGCCGCGACGGCGCAGCACGAGCTGCACGCGTTCGCCGTCGACGCCGATCGTGAGCGAAGAATGAAACGACGGATAGCTGCGCGCGCGATCGACGGCGTCGGCCCGCGCCGCGCGCGCCGTCCGCTCGACGAGCCGCCGCGCGAACGTCTCCTCGATCGCGCCGGGTGCGCGACCGTTCCGCGCATCGCGCGCGACGACGCGCGCGTTGTCCCTCGCTTTCGCGTCCGCCGTGGCGTTCGCGTTCGCGCGCTTCGCGTTCGCGTCG
>CAZZXB010000029.1:0-25824 GCA_964658025.1 uncultured Janthinobacterium sp. | reverse complement strand
CGCGCGGAGCGCCTTCTCGCCGCGGCGCGCTATGCGTGCGAGTCGCCGGCGGCCGTCGCGGGACGGCGCGTCGTCCTCGTCGACGACGTCGTGACGACGGGCGCGACGCTCGCCGACTGCGCGATCGTCTTACGCCGCTGCGGCGCGATCGTGGAACGCGCCGTCGTGCTCGCCCGCGCGTGAGGCGCCGTCGCGCCCGCGCGCGTCGCGCCGCATTGCAGGGAACGCGCGATCCGATTCGTTAGCGTGGGGGGTGAGAAAAGCACGTACCGCCTGGGCGGGTCGGGCGATCGGATTCGGTTCCGCGATCGTCGTCGGACTCGTCGTCTCGTTCTTCGGCCCGACGTGGCTTCACGGAACGGTCCGCGCCGTCGCCGTGTACGACGGCGCGGCGCTCGCGTATCTCGTCGCCGCGCTCGTCACGGTGGTCCAAGACGACGCGGATCTCACGCGCGAACGCGCCGCACGCGCCGATCCCGGCCGAAACATCGTCCTGCTCGTCGTGCTCGTCACGGTGTCCGTCGGGTTCGCGGCCGCGATCGCGATCCTCGGCAAGGGTCCGAAGGTCCCGACGGCGCTCGAACGCGAGACCGCGATCGGGCTCGCGATCGCGTCGGTCGTGATCGGCTGGTCGCTGATCCACACGCTCTTCGCATTCCGTTACGCGCATCTCTACTACATCGGCCCGAAACACCCGCCGCGCTTGATCTTTCCAGCCAACGACACGGATCCCGACGACTACGATTTTCTCTATTATTCGTTCGTGATCGGCATGACGTATCAGGTCTCCGACGTCTCGATCGCGGACGAAACGCTCCGGCGCGTCACGCTCGGGCACGCGCTCCTCTCGTTCGCGTTCAACACGTCGATCATCGCGTTCGGCGTCAATCTCGTGACGAATCTCGTGCATTAGGAACCGGCGGCGCGACGGCGACGCGAGGTGAAGCCATCGCGCGTCGGGCCGGGTTGGACGACACGGTATCCCGAAGGAGGATCTATGGCGAAGGCAACTTGGAACGGCGCGACGATCGCGCAGAGCGACGCGACGGAGACCGTCGAAGGAAATCTGTATTTTCCGCCCGACTCGATCGATCGGTCGGCGTTCAAAGCGAGCGCGACGCGTTCGACGTGCCCGTGGAAGGGCGAGGCGAGCTACTACACGATCGTCGTCGACGGAAAAGAGAATCCCGACGCCGCGTGGTTCTACCCGGCGCCCAAGGACGCGGCGAAGCAGATCAAGGATCACGTCGCGTTCTGGAAGGGCGTGCAGGTCGAGCCGTAGCCGAGCTCTCGGCGCTCGACCGGCTCTACTTGCGCCGCGCGCGGCAGCGGGAGCGTCTCGCCGAATCCGACCGTCGGCGCCGCGATCGTCGACGGCACGCGGACGCTCGGCGAGGGGTTCCATCACGCGCGCGGTGAGGCGCACGCCGAAGTCGAGGCGTTGCGCGATGCCGCCTCGCGCGGCGCCGACGTCCGCGGCGCGACGATGTACGTTAGCCTCGAACCCTGCGATCACACGGGCGCGACGCCGCCGTGCACGCGCGCGATCGTCGGATCGGGTATTCGCCGCATCGTCGTCGGCGCGATGGATCCCAATCCGCGTACCGCCGGTCGCGGCGTGCGCCGCTTACGCGACGCCGGGATCTCCGTCGACGTCGCGAACGACGCGCTCGCACTCGGACTCGTCGAGGCGTTCGCGCGCGCCGTCACGACCGCGCGGCCGTACGTCCGGTTGAAGATGGCGTCGTCGCTCGACGGCTACGTCGCGCCCGAACCGGGCGATCGCCACTGGTTGACGGGCTACGAGGCGCGCGCGTACGTGCGCGACCTACGCGCGAGTCACGATGCGGTGCTCGTCGGTGCCGGGACCGTACGCATCGACGATCCGCAACTCTGCGTCCGCCCGGCGCGTTCGCGACGGACGCCGTACCGGCGCGTCGTCGCCTGCGAGAGCGCACCCGTCCCGCGCGAGCGCGCGATCTTCGAACGACTCGACGGCTACGCGCAAACGATCGTCCTCGCGCCCGCCGGGATGCGCGACGCCTTCGCCGCGCTCGAGGAGATCGCGGACGTCCTCTACGTCGGCGCGACCGACGCGCGCGCGCTCGATCTCGCCGACGCGCTCGTCGCGTTGCGCGCGCGCGACGTCACGAGCGTCCTCTGCGAGGGCGGTCCGACGCTCGCGGCGCATCTGCTCGCGGACGGGCTCGTCGACCGCTGCGATTGGCTTCTCGCCCCGGCACTGCTTTCGGGCGAACGAGCGGTTCCGGTGCTCGCGCGCGATTTCGGCGGAACCACGCTACGCTTCGACCGTGTCGAATGGCTCGGACCGGACGTGCTCGTCTCGGCCGTCCCCGTCGAGAGAGGATAGAACGTGTTCAGCGGACTCATCGCGCACCTCGGTACGGTCGCCGCGCTCGAAACGCTCGCCGGGGGCGGCGCGAGCCTGACGGTGACGAGCCCGAGCGCGATCGCCGAAGGTGTGGCACCGAAGGATTCGATCGCGGTGAACGGCGTGTGCCTGACGGTCGTCTCGCACGACGCGCGGAGCGTGCGGTTCGACGTCGTTCCGGAGACGCTCGAACGCTCCGCGCTCGGTTCGCTCGCGCCGGGCTCGCCCGTGAATCTCGAATTGTCGCTGCGACTCGGAGATCGGCTCGGCGGCCACCTCGTCTACGGGCACGTCGACGGTACCGCGCGGATCGTTTCGAAGGAACGCGAGGGCCAGGGACATCGGATCGCGTTCGATCTCCCGGACGCGCTCGTTCCGTACGTCGTGGAGAAAGGGTATCTCGCGATCGACGGGATCAGTCTCACGATCGCCTCGGTCGCGAACGGCCGTTTCGAGGTCGCGCTCATCCCCGAGACGTTCGCCCGGACGACGCTCGGGCCCAAGGGAGTCGGCGACGTCGTGAATCTCGAGATCGATCCGATCGCACGGTACGCGCTCGCCGCGGCGACCGCCTATCGAACGACGAGCACGACGACGGACGAGATCGCCTGGGCGTACGAGATCTAGTGCGGCGCACGGGAACGTCCGCGTCGCGCGCGGTCGCACCGCGCGAGCGCGCGTCGCATCGGCGCGTGCCGCGACGAGATCGCTGAGCGCGTGAAGGCGGGATACCTCGTCGCGCCGCGCGAGATCGTCGTGCGCGAGATCGACGTCCCGCGCGCGGAGCCCGGCGGCGTCGTCGTCCGCGTCCGCGTCGCGCTCTCGGACGGGACCGATCTCAAAGCCTACCGGCGCGGCCATCCGCAGATGCCGATGCCGACGCGCTTCGGTCACGAATTCTCGGGCGACGTCGCGGCCGTCGGCGCGGGCGTGACGGCGTTCGCCGTCGGCGACCGGATCGCGTGCGTCCATTCGGCGCCCGACGGCACGTGTTATTGGTGCCTGCGCGGGCGCGAGGAACTCTGCGAGCGCGTGATGGACACGAAGATTCTCGGCGCGTACGCGGAGTACATCGCGGTCCCCGCGCACGTCGTCGCGCGCAACGCCTTCGTCGTTCCGTCGCACGTGACGTACGAGACCGCGGCGTTTCTCGAACCGCTCGCGTGCGTCGTGCACGCGCAGACGGATCTCGACGCGCGCGCGGGCGACGCGATCGCGATCGTCGGCGACGGCGGGTTCGGCATCCTGCACGCGCTCGTCGCGCGCGCGTCGGGCCTGCGACCGATCCTCGTGGGTCGACGCGACGCGCGTCTCGCGCTCGCGCGCGAACTCGGGATCGCGGAGACGATCGACGCGCGCGCGGGCGATCCCGTCGCGGCGGTCCGCGAGAAAACGGGCGGCCGCGGCGCCGACGCCGTGATCGAGTCGACGGGCGCGCTCGACGTGTGGGAACGCGCGCCGTCGTACGTCCGTCGCGGCGGCACCGTTATTTTGTTCGGCGGTTTACCGACGGGGACCGAGGTCCGATTCGACGCGGCGCGCCTCCACTACGACGAGATCGCGATCCGCTCGCCGTTCCACTTCACGCCGCGCGCGGTCGCGCGCGCGTTCGAACTGCTCGCGGGCGGCGCCTTCGACGCGACGCGTCTGATCGGCGCGCGTTTCGAACTCGCGCGTCTCGCGGATGCGTTCGCCGCGCTCGACCGAGGCGAGTTGCTCAAGGTCGCGATCTCGGATGCGGACGCGCCGGAGGCGGCGCGCGTTCCGTGAACGTATCTCCGCAACGATCGCGCGCGTCGCACGCGACCCGTGAAAACGAGGGTCTCACCGTGACCTCGATGCAAACGTTACCTCGATCGATGCGCGTCGCGACGATGTACGATCCGACCGATATCCGCATCGAGGAGCGGCCGCTCCCCGTCCTCGAGGCGGGAGATCTGCTCGTCGCCACGGGCGCGAGCGGCGTGTGCAGCGGCGATCTCATGCCGTGGTACGTCCGTCGTAAGGCGCCCTTCGTATTCGGACACGAGCCCGCGGGAACGGTCGTCGCCTTCGGCGCGGGGATCGACGAGGCCGTCAACGTCCTCGGGCGTCGCATCGAGATCGGCTCGCGCGTGTTCGCGCACCATCACGCACCGTGTCTCTTCTGCCACGAGTGCCGCAACGCGCGGTACGTGCAGTGCGCGACGTGGCGCTCGAGCGCGCTCGATCCCGGCGGGATGGCCGAGTACTTTCGCGTTCCGCGCGTCAACCTCAGCGACACGCTCGTCCTCCCCGACCGGCTCTCGTTCGCCGACGGCTCGCTCGTGGAACCGCTCGCGTGCGTCGTGAAATCGCTGCGACGCGCGTTCGGGATCGATCCGTTCGCGGAGGGCGTCGAGGGTCGCACGGTATTCGTCGTCGGTGCGGGCGTGATGGGACTCATGCACGTCGCGGTCGCGGCGATGCTCGGCGCGACCGTCTACGTCTCGGATTTCAACCCGGCGCGGCGGGCCGAAGCGCGTCGCCTCGGCGCCGTCGCGGCGTTCGACCCCTCGGAGGCCGCCGAGGCGCTCGCGAGCGCGACCGACGGCCGACTCGCCGACGCCGTGATCTGCGGTCCGGGGGCGCCGGCGGCGATCGAAGCGGCGCTCGACGCGGTCGGTCCCGACGGGACGCTCCTCATGTTCACGCCGGTCGAGCCGACCGAGCGCGTGATCTTCGATCAGAGCAAGGCGTACTTCCGCGACGTCCGGATCGTCTCGTCGTACTCGTGCGGACCCGACGACACGCGGCGTTCGCTCGATCTCATCTCGCGCGGAGTCGTGACGGCCGAGCGGCTCGACGCGGTCGAATATCCGTTTCCGGGCGTCGCGGCGGCCTACGACGCGATGCGCGAGAATCGCATCGTGAAGGCGATCGTCACGTTCCCCGCCGTCGGCCGATCGGGCGACGGCGCGGCGTCTCGAGAAGAAGTGCTCGCCGGGTAGATTTGCATCCGTCAAGCCATTCAAGGTGCTTGACGGATGCAAAGGCAGGGCGTTTACTGTATCTCGTGACCACCTTTGCGACCACCCTCCAACAGGCGATGGACCGGGCCGGGATGACGGCCTCGGATCTCGCCACGGGATCGGGGCTGACCGAGAGCGCGATCAGCCTCCTGCGCTCCGGCCGTCGGACGCCCTCGTTTCGATCGTTGCGCGCGCTCGCGAAGGTGCTTCCGGAGTTCGCGGATCCGATCGCGCCGAGCGCCGACACGGAGCGCGTCGTCGACCGCATCTCCGATGCGATCGCGGATATCCGCGCGGGCAAGATGGTGATCGTCCTCGACGACGAGGACCGCGAGAACGAAGGCGATCTCGTGATGGCCGCGCAGATGATCACGCCCGAAGCGATCAATTTCATGCGCAAGGAGGCGGGCGGTCTCATCTGCGTCTCGCTCATCGGCAAGCGTCTCGACGAATTGCAGATCCCGCTCATGGTCTCGGAAAATACGGCGGTCCACGAAACCGCGTTCACGGTCTCGATCGAGGCGCGCAATCGCACGACGACCGGCATCTCCGCGCAGGATCGTGCCGCGACGATCCAAGCGTTACTCGATCCGGGCGCGCGGCCGTCGGATTTCTTGCGTCCCGGGCACACGTTTCCGCTCCGCGCGCGCGACGGCGGCGTGCTCGTCCGCGCCGGACAGACCGAAGCCTCCGTCGATCTCGCGCGCCTCGCGGGATTCTATCCGGCGGGCGTGATCGTCGAGATCATGGCCGAGGACGGCACGATGATGCGCCTCGCGGGGTTGCGCGACTTCGCGAAAAAGCACGGCATGCGACTCGTGACGGTCAAAGATCTCATCGCGTATCGGATGCGCAACGAGAAGCTGATCAGCCGCATCGCGGAGTTCGACCTACCCACGATCCACGGGCGTTTCAAGGGCATCGGCTACGAGACGTCGATCGACGACGTGGCGCACGTCGCGATGGTGATGGGCGAGATCGGCGACGGAAGAGACATCCTCGTGCGCGTCCACTCGGAGTGTCTCACGGGCGACGCGTTGCATTCGTTGCGTTGCGACTGCGGCGCCCAGCGCGACGCCGCGCTCGAGATGATCGCGCGCGAAGGTCGCGGCGTGCTCCTCTACCTGCATCAGGAAGGCCGCGGGATCGGGCTCGCCAACAAATTGCGCGCCTACGAACTGCAAGATCGTGGGGCCGATACGGTCGAGGCGAATCTCGCGCTCGGTCTCCCGGCCGACAAGCGCGACTACGGCATCGGCTCGCAGATGCTCGTCGATCTCGGCGTTCGCGAGATGCGCTTGATCACGAATAATCCCAAGAAGATCGCGGGGCTCGAGGGCTTCGGTCTCGCGATCGTCGATCGCGTCCCGCTCGAGACGCCGCCCGAAGCGCACAGCGCGCGCTACCTCGCGACGAAACGCGAGAAGATGGGTCATCTCATCGGACGCGGCGCGTGAAGACGACGACGGAGCGCGATCGCTCCCGCCTGCCCGACGGGCGCGGCTACCGCGTCGCGGTCGTCGCGGCGTCGTTCTACGACGATCTCGCGACGTGGCTCGAAGACGGCGCGCGTCGCGCGCTCGACGACTGCGGCGTCGCGCCGGACGCGCGGACGTTCGTCCGCGTCCCGGGTTGTTTCGAGCTCCCGCTCGCCACGCGTCGCTTGATCGATGCGGGTTTCGAGGCCGTCGTCGCGCTCGGGGTCGTCGTCCGCGGCGACACGCCGCATTTCGATTACGTCGCGGGCGAGTGCGCGCGCGGGATCATGGACGTCGGGCTCGCGACGCGCGTGCCGGTCGCCTTCGGCGTCCTGACGACGGAGACGCTCGCGCAGGCCGAGGAACGCGCCGATCCCGCGCGCGGCGACAAGGGGTACGAGGCCGCCGTCGCCGCGCTCGCGGTTCTCGCCGTGGGTCGGTAACGCAGAATATACATTCGCGTCGCGCGCGGAATCGAACGGGAGGCGCGTGTAAGTACGTTTCATCAAGAGATGGGACGCGCGAACGCGATAACCACGAGCGCCCCACGACACGCGTCAAAGGTGAGGTAGGAATACGGAATGAGGCATCTTCTTCTGACCGCGGCCGCGGCGTGCGCCGCGATCGCGGCGGCTCCGCTCGTCGCGCTGGCACAGGCATCGCCCGCTCCCGCGATGGCGAGCGCCGCTCCCATGCCGGCGGGCGCCGCCGCTCCGGCGGGTGAGGGGGCGCCTACGGGTGCCGGGGTCGTCACGGGTCAGGTTCCGGTCGGTGCGACCCCGCTTCCCACCGTCCCGCCCGACGTCACGGCGTCGACCTACGTCCCGACGACCTACGTCGAAGACGATATCCCGAACCTGACGGGCTGGAACGCGTTCATCGCGGCCGACAAGGCGGCGAACGAGTATTCGATGACGGTGAGAACGCACGTCGTGTTCGGCGGACGGACGGAAGAACGTCTCTATCACATGGCGTACCGCAAACCGCTCTTCGGCTGGAACGATATCGTTTCGGGGAACGGCGCGGGTCAGGCGGCCGTGTGGCACGGCGGGAATCGCGTGCGCGGGCACAACGCGCTCGGGCTCAAGGCCGTGTTGCCGATCAACGATCCCAAGGCGATGGATCTCGCCGGAAAGACGATCGTCGCGGCATTCTTCCCGTGGATCATCAACGGCTTCGAACTCGCGGGCGGCGGGAAGATCTACGAGCAGCCCGGTCCGACGATCGGCGGCGAGGCGACGACGCTCGAGACGATGATCCCGCTCAATCCCAAAGCCGATCGCGGATGCACGTCGGAACAGCTCTTTCTCTCGACGACGACGCACCTGCCCGTCGAACACGACTGCTACGCCGGCGGCACGCACCAGGAGCACGAAGTCTTCAGCGACTTCAAGATCAACCCCAACCTGCCGGACTCGACCTACATCATCTAGACGCGAACGACGCGAGCGTGCTCGCGCGACGAAACGCCGACGTCTTGGAACGTGGGCGTTTTCGTTTTTCCGGTCGCGCGTCGCGAGGTCGCGCGATCAGAAGAGATCCCAATAATCCTCGCGCGCGCCCATCTGCGCGGCCGTTTCCTCGAGGATCACGCGGCCGCTCCGCATCACGTAGAAGCGATCCGCGATCCGCAGCGCCTGACCGATGTTCTGCTCGAGCAACAACACCGAGAGACCGTCTTCGTCGGCGAGTTTGCGGATCGCGCGGAAGATCTCGATGACGATCGTCGGCGCGAGACCGAGCGACGGTTCGTCGAGAAGCAATAACTTCGGCTCCGACATGAGCGCGAGCCCGAGGCTCAGCATCCGTTGCTGGCCGCCCGACATCGTTCCGGCGATCTGCGTCTCGCGCTCGCCGAGGATCGGGAACAGCTCGTGCACGCGATCCCACCGCTTCTTGCGCGCGACCGCGGATTTCTGATGGAGCGCCCCGAGTTGCAAGTTCTCGCGGACGGTGAGATCGGCGAAGACGAAACGCTCCGCCGGAATGAGCGACATGCCTCGGCGGACGTTGCGGCGGGGCGTCGAACGCGCGACGTTCTCGCCCGCATAGGTGATCGTTCCGCCCTGCGCGCCCTGCATGCCGAAGAGCGTATGGAGCGTCGTCGTCTTCCCCGCGCCGTTGTGGCCGACGATCGCGACGATCTCGCCCTCGTCCACGCGCATGTCGAGATCGAACACGACCCGTTTGCGCCCGTAGCCGGCGCACACGTCGGTCATGCGAACGAGACTAGGTTGTTCCAAAGTAAGCCTCCGCGAGACGACGGTCGGAGGTGAGTTCGTTGAAATTCCCCTGCGCCGTGATCCGTCCGAGTTCCATGAAGTACGTGTAGTCGGCGAGACGCTCGACGACGTGGAGGTTGTGCTCCACGATGCAGACCGTGCGGCCCTGCGCGCGTACCGTCTCGATGAGATGGAGCATCGCGTCGACCCACGCGAGATCGATCCCCGACGCCGGCTCGTCGAGCAGGACGACGTCGGCCTCGGTCGCGAGCACGCGCGCGAGCGCGACGAGCTTTTGTTGCCCGAAGCCGAGCGCGCCCGCGGGGACGTCGGCCTGCGCGTCCATGCCGACGAACGACAGCCACTCGTGCGCGCGCTCCTTCGCGGCGCGTTCGGCTTTGGAGACGGTGATCGGTCGGACCAGTAACGGCACGAGTCGTTCGCCCGGCTGATTTTGGATACCGAGGATCACGTTGTCGAGCGCCGAGAGTCGCGGGAAGATGCGGACGTTCTGAAACGAGCGCACCATGCCGCGACGCGTCACGGCGTCGGGCGTGAGCCCCGTGATCTCCGCACCGTGCAGTTTCACCGATCCCGAATCGGGGCGGATCGCGCCCGTGAGCAGGTTGAACACGGTCGTCTTTCCCGCGCCGTTGGGGCCGACGAGCGCGGTGATCGAATGCGAGCGCAACTGCATCGTCAGGTCCTCGGCGGCCGTGATGCCGCCGAAACGTTTGCCGAGCCCCGCGACTTCGAGGACGACCTCGCCCCGCGGCGGCGCGGCGTCGGGCGCGATCGCGCGCGCGTGCTCGAGCGAGGTGCTCCCGTTCGTCGAAGCGTCGGGAACGGGTACCGGAACGGAGGCGTCCGGCGCGTTCTTGAGCGTGCGTAGCGACTTCTGCAACCGGCGCGTCGTCGCGTCGGGGAGCAGACCCGCGGGTTTGATCATGACGACCGCCACGAGCGCGGCGCCGTAGGCGACGAGACGCCACACGAACGCCGCGTTCGCGCTGAAGTTGAGGACGTGTTCGAGGATCGGCGCGAGCAGCGAGAGCGCGATCACGCCGACGATCGAGCCCGGCAGACTCCCCGATCCGCCGACGACGACCATCGCGATGATCGCCGCGGATTGATCGAAGGTGAACTGTTTGGGCGAGGCGATCGAGGCTTCGATGACGAGCAGCGAACCCGCGAGTCCGGCCATCGCGGCGCTCACGCCGAACACGGCGAGTTTGTAGACGAAGACGCCCTTGCCGAGCGAGCGGCACGCGATCTCGTCCTCGCGGATACCGCGTAGGACGCGACCGTACGGCGATTCGCCCATCCGCCAGCAGATCGCGTACACGACGATCGCGCAGACGAGAAACGGCACGAACATCTGGCTCGGCACCGCGAGATCGTGACCGAAGAGCGTGAGATCGGTGATGCCCTGCAGGCCGTAACTCCCGCCGAGCGGATGCGACGTGACGACGAGCAGTAACACGATGATCTGCACCGAGAGCGTCAGTAAGATCAGCCACTCCGTTTTGAGCCGGAGCGCCGGGATGCCGACGAGGATCCCCGCGAGCCCGGCGAACGCCGTTCCGAGCGCGACGCACGCGATCGTCGGCGCGTGACCGTTGAGCGTGAGGTATCCGAGCGTGTAGCCGCCGATCGCACCGAACGCGGCGTGCGCGACCGAGATCTGGCCGGCATAGCCGAGTAAGAGATTGAGCGAGAGCGCGAAGATGATGAAGATGACGATCTGGTCGACGTATCCGAACGCGAGTTCCACTTACGCCTCGGCCTTCGCGCGCGCGGGCTTCGGTGCGCGACGCGCGAACGCGCCGTTCTCGACGAGCGGCCGACACGCGACGTACACGAACAGGATGCCGAACACGACGAGCGTCGTCCACTGCGTCGGAAGGAAGAGCGAACTGTAACTCTCCACGAGCCCGACGCCGAGACCGACGAGTCCGACGACGAGCGGCGGCGACGAGAGTCCCGCGACGAAGGCCACGACGAGCGCGTAGAAGAGCGGGACGAGTCCCATGTCGGGCGTCGCCGAGGTCGACGTCGCTTGGAACACCGCGCCGACGCCGCCGAGAAACGAGCCGATCGCGAACACGACGAGATAGATCGCGCGCGGATTGATCCCGACGCAGAGGCTCATCTGCGGGTTCGCGCGGACCGCGCGGATCATCCGTCCGAGCGTCGTGCGCGAGAGCACGAGCGCCAGCAGACCGATGAGCGCCCACGACGTGACGACCATCGCGATATTGAGCGTCGTGATCGTCGTCGGACCCACGTCGACGCCGACGTTATTGAAGCCCGAGATCAGGATGCTCGGATTCTGCAACGCCGTGAGCGCGAGGAGGTTGCGCCCGGCGATCGAGACGCCGAGCGAGGCCACGAACACCATGAGAAAGACGTTCGTCCCCACGCGCGCGCCCGTGAGCGAGAGCGGGAGATAGACGAGTCGTTCGATCGCGACGCCCGCCGCCGCCGCCGCGACCGCACCGAGTCCGAGCGCGCTCCAGAACGAGAGTCCCGGTCCCGGGGTCGCGCCCGCCCACGCGGCGACGAACGCGGCGAGCGTGTAACTCACCGTGAACGCCACGTGAAAGCGGCCGCTGACGCCGAGGATCAAACTGAACGCGACGCCGAGGAGCGCGTACGCGCTCCCCGCCGCGAGTCCGTTCGCGGTGAGCTGCAGGATGTTCGCGAGGCTGATGTCGCTCATGACCGACCCTTACGCGAGCCGGAAGCCGTCGCCCCCAATGTTGAAATACGCGAGCGGATTCACTTTGCCCGACTTGTACTGCAACACCGCCATCGGGCGCGATTTCACCGAGTGGGTTTGGAGATCGAACGCGATCGTACCGGCCGCGGTATCGCTCCCGCCGTAGATGCTCGGGAAGGCGGGATCGGAGCGGAGCGCCTTGTCGAGCGCCGTGCCGTCCTTGGGATTCCCGCCGGCCTTGAGCGTCCGCATGACGCACTGCCAGAACGTGAAGACGTCCTCGTAGGTGTTCGCGCTGTAGTAATCCGGGAGCGTCCCGCTCTCGATCGACTTGAATTCTTCGACGAAATACTTCGCCCACGGATTGCGCGGTCGTTCGGCATCGAAGTAATCGAAGGAGAAGTAGAGTCCGTCGTACGCCGGACCGGCGATCTTGAGCGCGGCGTCGGTGTGCGTGAAGGCGACGACGGGTTTGTTAATCCCCGACGTGACGTACTGCTTCATGAAGTAACCGACGTCTTCCGTATAAACCGCGAGGAAGACGATGTCGGGACTCGCGGCTTTGACTTTTTGCAGCGAGGCGCCGTAGTCGGTCTCGCCGACGGCGGTGCGCTCGTCCGCGACGAGCGTCGTTCCGGCCTGCAGATATTTCGTCATGCTCTTCGCGACCTGATCGCTGAGCGATCCGAGATCCCAGCCGACGAACGCGATCCGTTTCGCGGTCGGCATCTTCGTCTTGAGGTATTTGATGAGACCCGGGATCGCGTCGTTCGGCGTGATCGCGATCGAACCGTAATAGTACGGTTTGTTCTGCGCGAAGACGGACGTGCCGCCCGATCCGTCGAGGCTGAGGATCTTGTACTGTTTGATGCCGGGGATCATCGCGCCGAGATCGCCCGCGAACGACGAGAGCTCCATGCCGACGTGCGCCGAACCGAGCTCGCGCACCGCATCGACGCCCGCCTGCGGATCGCCCGACTTGTTGTCTTTCATCACGAGATTGAACGTCGGGCCGCCCATCGCCGCGATGTGCTTGAACGCGAGGTTCGGCACGTCTTGAAATTTGTTCCCGAAGATCGCGCCCTGACCCGTGAGCGGGAAGACGCCGCCGAGATCGATGTTCAGGCCCTTGCCCGCATACTTCGGTTCGACTTTGAGGAGTCGGGCGATCTCCGCGAGCGGACCGCTCGGCGCGGCGCCGAGAAGCGGGGCCGTACCCGCAACGGCCGCGGCCGCCGCCATCCCGCGCAGCATGCCGCCGCGCGTCATCGTGCGTTCGTTCGTGGAGTCGTCGAGGTTCAAAGCAAGTTCTCCGACGCGTTAGCGTTGTCGCGGGTGCGATGATACGGCGAATCGTTTTCCGTGTCGTCGAGGAATTTATCCTCTGCTCGCGGCGTTCGTGGAAAATGCTTTCTGCCACGCTAACGTATCGCGACGGCGAACCGTTGGTGGATCCCGCGCGAGACGATTCGAGGCTCCATAAGCCGAGGACTCGAATCGGAGCGCATGGATTTCGAGCCGGTGTGGTGGGACGACGAAGCGGGGACGGTCGGGTACGTCGACCAGCGCGCCCTCCCGCACGACCTGCGCCGCGAACGCGCGCGCGACGTCGCGGCGGTCGTCGATGCGATCGCGACGCTCGCCGTTCGCGGCGCTCCGGCGATCGGCGTGTTCGGAGCGTACGGCGTGGCGCTCGCGCGTCGCATCGCGACGAGCGACGCGGTCTTCGCCGATGCGGCCTCGCGGATCCGCGAGGCGCGACCGACCGCGGTGAATCTCGCGTGGGCGGTCGACCGCATGCTCGCGGGCGGCGCGACGCTCGAAGAGGCGCGCGCGATCCACGCGGAACAACGCGCCGTCGACGAAGCGATCGGCCGTCACGGCGCCGCCTTGATGCCGGACGAGGGCGCCGTGTTGACGCACTGCAACACGGGGCCGCTCGCGACGGGCGGGTTGGGGACGGCGCTCGGCGTGATCGTCGCGGCGCACCGCGCGGGCAAAAGGCTTCACGTCTACGTGGACGAGACGCGTCCGTTGCTCCAGGGCTCGCGCCTCACGACGTACGAACTCGAACGCGCGGGCGTCCCGGCGACGCTCATCGTCGACGGCGCCGCGGCGGCGACGATGGCGCTGCGCGACGTGCGGGCCATCGTCGTCGGTGCGGATCGCATCGCGCGCAACGGCGATACCGCCAATAAGATCGGCACGTTCGGCGTCGCGCTCGCGGCGGCGTACCATCGCATTCCGTTCTACGTCGCGGCGCCGCGGTCGACGATCGACTTCTCGCTCCGCGACGGTTCGGGGATCGTGATCGAGGAGCGGTCGGCATCGGAGGTCCGTTCGTTCGGCGGCGTCGCGACCGCGCCGCACGACGTCCGGGCGTTCAATCCGGCCTTCGACGTGACGCCCGGCCGACTGATCGCCGGGATCGTGACGGAGTACGGCGTCGCGCGACCGCCGTTCGACGACTCGATCCCCGATCTCGCGACGCGTCCCGCGTTCGCGATGGTTCGGGCATGAAGTATTACGAGTTCGTCGACAAGGCGCCGAAGCTCGCGAAGGTCGTCGTGATCGAAGGCGTGGAGCGATTGCTCGCGGAGCGAACGCTCGCGCTCCTCGTCGAGCGCCTCGTCCCCGAAGCGGAGCGCGATCTCAACGTCGACCGGTTCGTCGCGACCGAGGTCGCCTCGTTCTCCGTCGTCGAAGCGGCGACGCAGGCGTTTCCGTTTCTCGGAACGCGCCGCGTCGCGATCGTCCGCGGCGCGCACGACCTGCGCGCCGATCCGCGGCGCGCGCTCGTCGCCGTCGCCGAACGCGTCCCCGACGGGAACGTCCTCGTGATCGAAGATCTCGTCGCGCCGACGAGCAAGCGCCCCGAGCCGATCGCGAAACTCCTCGGGCGCGCGGCGACGCGCATCGATACGACGCCGAGCGCGGACGTACGCCACCGCTTCATGCGCGAGACGTTGGAGACGCTCGGCGCGAGCGCCGAACCGAGCGCGCTCGCGCAACTCGCGCTCGTCGACGGCGATCTCGCGGGCCTGCGCACCGATCTCGACAAGCTCGCACTCGGCGGCAAGACGATAACGCTCGAAGACGTCGAGCGCGAGACGCTCGTGACGGCCGAGATGCGTGCCTATAAGTACGCGAGCGCGGCCGTCGCCGGTCGCGCGCCCGAAGCGCTCGCGATCGCGCACGAACTCTTCGCGACCGATCGCGGCGCGGCCGTGCCCCTCCTCGCGGCGCTCGCCGCCGAATACCAACTCGTGTGGGAGGCCGCGCGTCCCGGCGGCTCGCTCCCGGCGAAGGCGCGCTGGCGCGAGCGCGATCTCGTCGCCGTCGCCCGTGCGATCGGCGAGCGTCGCGCGCGCGCCGGATTCGAACGCGCGATCCGCGGATTTGAAGCGGTCGTGACCGGACGCGCGGACGATCCGCGCGTCGTCGTGGACGTCGCGACGGCGGCCGCGGCGCGCGTGCGCGGCGCACGTTCCGTCTCTTAAGCAAGGCTTAATCGCTACCAGGAGCGCTCCGCTCGGTGAGGCAAGGTCGCGGGGGTTGCGTCCGGCATTTTGCCTTACGGGAGATTCGTATGCGTTCGGAGATCGTCTTCGGTTCGTTACTCGCGGCGATCGCGTCGGCGTCGCTCGGGTCGTGCGCCTCCGGCGGCGGATCGGCGATGCCGGCATCGGGCGGCGGGACGTCTCCCGTGACGTCGCAAGCTCCGGCGCAATCGAGCCTTCCGGCGATCCTCATCGACGGCGGGACGTCGCCGAACGCCTACACCGGCACGAACGTCGCGTCGACCGAATCCGAAACGACCGATAACGCCGGTTCCGATTCGCTGTTCGACGGCGTGGCCGCGACGGGTTCGGCGTCACCGCCGCCGTACGCGGTCCCCGCGAACCCCGTCGGGACGCACCTGCTCGCCTTTCGCGGAAACGGTCTCTCGCAACAGATCTTCCAGTTCGGATCGGCGACGAGCGTCACGCCCGTCGCGTTAGCGGTCGCGCCGGGCGTCGCGCAAACGTCGCCGACCGTCTACACGGCGATCGTCTTCTTCGCGAGCGCGACGCTCGCGCAATCGACGGCCGCCGCGAGCTACGACGTCGAGATCACCGGCGGTTCGGGCCCGTCGCTCTTCGACGTTCGGATCGAATGCACGCCGAGCGATCTCCAGGCTCCGAGCGCGACGGGCGCGAGCATCGGCGCGACCTCGTTCGTGCGCGAGATCTGCGCGCTTCCGTCGTACGGCGCCGTCTCGGGAACGTACGCGACGAAACTCTCGGCGACGACGTTCGCGGCGAGTTCGACGTACGTCGGGCCGACGATCGCGAACGGCGTGTACCCGGGGGCGACCGGCGTCTTCACGCCCGGCTCGACCGCGCTCCCCGGCACCGTGACGGTCGGCACGACGAGCACGCCCGCTCCGACTTTCGGAAACGCGGCGACCCTGTATCTCGTCGTCGACGAACGGAACGCGCTCGGCGGTGCGATTCCGTCCGGCGCGACCGGTAGCACGTTCGAGGTCGACTACGTCTACGCCGAGGGTCTCGCGTTTTAGCGGCACCGGGCGCGCGGTCGTCGCCGCATCGGGCGAGGGCGCGTTCGGACGCCCCACGAAATCGCACGCTCGATGGACGAAACGACCTACGCGTCGCCATTTTCGTGGCGATACGGTCGCCCCGAGATGCGCGAGTTGTTTTCCGAGCGCGAACGGCGCCGACTCTGGCGTCGGGTGTGGATCGCGCTCGCGCGGTCGCAGCAGACGAGCGGACTCGTCCGTCCCGAAGAGGTCGCCGATCTCGTCGCGCATCGCGATGAGATCGATCTCGCGGCGGCGCTCGCGATCGAACGGGAGATCGGGCACGATCTGATGGCCGAGATCCGCGTCTTCGCCTCGCAGGCGAAGATCGGCGGCGGCAAGATCCATCTCGGTGCGACGTCGATGGACGTCGAGGATACGGTCGAGACGTATCGGATGCGCGTCGCGCTCGGGATGCTCGGCGAGAGCCTGCACGCGCTCCTCGGCGCGTTCGCCGCGTGCGTCGAACGCTACGCCGACACGACGTGCATGGGCTACACGCACTTACAGTTCGCCGAGCCGACGACGGTCGGTTATCGGCTCGCGGTCTACGCGCAGGATCTCGTCATCGACGACGAGCAACTGCGCGCCGCGTTCGAAGCGCTCACCGCGAAAGGGATCCGCGGCGCCGTCGGCACGTCGGCGTCGTACGCGGGATTGTTGCGCGGCACCGGACGGACGCCCGCCGACCAAGAAGACGACGTGCTCGCGGAATTCGGCTTGCGCGCGCGCGACGTCGCGACGCAGACGTATCCGCGCAAACTCGATTATCTCGTCCTCTCCGCGCTCGCCGGACTCGGCGCGTCGCTCTCGAAATTCGCGGCCGACGTGCGCGTGCTCTCGTCGCCCGGATTCGGCGAGATGTTCGAACCGTTCGGCGCGAAGCAGGTCGGCAGTTCCGCGATGCCCTTCAAACGCAATCCCGTCATGTCGGAGCGGATCGACTCGCTCGCGCGACTCCTCGTCGGCTACGCCGATGCCGCCTGGCAGAACGCCGCGACGAACCTGCTCGAGCGGACGCTCGACGACAGCGCGAACCGGCGTACGATCCTGCCCGAGGCGTTTCTCTGCGCCGACGAACTGCTCGCGCTCGCGACGAAGATCGTGCGCGGGCTCCGGGTCGACGAACGTCGCGTCGCGTCGAACCTGCGGACGTACGGTCCCTTCTCCGGAAGCGAGGCCGTGATGATGGAGGCGGTGAAAGCGGGCGGAGATCGCCAAGCCCTGCACGAGACGATCCGCGACGCGTCGATGAAGGCGTACGAGCGGCTCGCGCAAGGCGGCGACAATCCGCTCGCGAGCCTGCTCGTCGACGACGACGCGCTCGCGGGTTTGCTCGACCCTGCGGAGATTCGATCCTTGCTCGACCCGACCGACCACATCGGCGACGCGCCGGAACGCGCGCGCGCGCTCGCGTCGCGCATCAAGACGCTCGCGCCGTTCCCGCGACAGCGTGCGCTCGCGGAGGTCGCGTCGTGAACAAAGGGCTCGAGGTCACGCGCGGCAAGACGAAGGTGCTGTACGAGAAGCCGGGTCAAGCCGACGTGCTGATCGTGCAAGCGCTCGACGACATCACGGCGGGCGACGGCGCGCGCCGCGACGAGATCGCGGGCAAGGGCCGGATCGCGGCGAAGACGACGGCGCGCGTCTTCCGTCTGCTCAATCTCTGCGGCTTGCCGACGCACTATCTCTCCGGCGGCGAAGACGACGACGACAACGAGATGCTCGTCCGTCGTTGCACGATGATCCCGCTCGAGGTCGTCGTGCGCGGCGTCGCCGCGGGTTCGTTCGTGAAACGCAAACCGGGCGTGCAACGCGGCTCGATCCTCGTCCCACGGCTCGTCGAATACTTCTTCAAGGACGACGCGAATCACGATCCGCTCATCGAGCCCGAAGAGATCGTCGGTCGCGGGATCGCGACGCCGCAAGAGATCGGCGCGATGGGCGAGATCGCGCGCATCGCCTTCGAGATCCTCGCGCACGCGTGGCGCAAGCGCGAGACGCTGCTCGTCGATCTCAAGCTCGAGTTCGGTCGGATCCAGAGCGGCGAAGGGCGCGGCTCGCTCGTGATCGCCGACGTGATCGATAACGACTCGTGGCGCATCTGGCCGCAGGGTCGCGAAGATCTCATGCTCGACAAACAGGCGTACCGCAATCTCGAAACGGTGACGACCGAAGATCTCGAGCGCGTGCGCGACAACTACGAGACGGTCGCCGAATTCGTCGGCGGCTTCCCGACGCTCCGGCCGGGGATGGTCGCGCTCGTCGCCGACGGGAGCGAGAGCCTCGGTATCCTCGAAGAACCGGCGCGCGCGCTCGCGACGTTCGGCCTGCAAGCGCTCCGGCGCGTCGTCTCGACGCATCTGCTCCCGGGGTTCGTGCTCCAAGCGGTCCAGCAACTCGACGCGAGCTTCTCGCGGATCGTCTACGTCGCGTCGGGTCCGCATCTCGCGGCGATGCTCGCGGCGGCGACGCCGACGCCGGTCTTCGACGCGACCGAATACGACGCGAGCGAGCTCGCGCTCGTCGTCGCGAAGACGTTCTCGCTCGACGATTCGGTGATGTTCGGACGCGTGATGCTCGTGCAGGCCAACGCGCGTTCGGCCGTCATCCAGGCGGACGCCCAGATCAACGCCCCGGTACCCGCGCAGGCGTGACCGGAGCGTGAAGACGGCGCCGGAGTTGCTCGAGATGGACGACGCGCGGCTCGCGACGTGGTTACGCGAGCGCGGCGTCGCGCTCGAACCGCACGAACTCCGCCGGATCGCGCGGACGCTCGAGCGCGAACCGACCGCGGTCGAACTGCACGCGTTCGCGGCGCAGTGGAGCGAGCACTGTTCTTACAAGAGTTCGCGCTGGTTACTGAAGCGGCTCCCGACGACGGGACCGACCGTGATGCAGGGTCCGCAAGAAGATGCGGGCATCGTCCATCTCGGATCGTGGGACGGCGTGCGCTACGGCATCGTCATCGCGCACGAGTCGCACAACCATCCCTCGCAGGTCGTGCCGTTCGAGGGCGCGGCGACGGGCGTCGGCGGGATCGTCCGCGACGTGCTCTGCATGGGCGCGCGCGTGATCGCGATCGCCGATCCCCTGCGCTTGGGACCGCGCGACGATCCGCACAGTCGCTACGTCGCGCAGGGCGTCGTCGACGGCATCGCCGCGTACGGCAACGCGCTCGGCGTGCCGAACATCGCGGGCGACGTCTACTTTCACGAAGGCTTTCGCGACAACTGTCTCGTCAACGTCGTGGCGCTCGGCGTCGTCGCCGAACCCGACATCATCCATTCCGCCGCGCCGCCCGACGCCGACGGATGGGATATCGTGCTCGTCGGGAAGGCGACCGATCGGAGCGGCTTCGGCGGCGCGGCGTTCTCGTCGCTCGTGCTCGACGATCGCGACACGGAACAGAACAAAGGCGCCGTACAAGTTCCGGATCCGTTTCTCAAAAACGTCGTCATGCGCGCGTCGTATCGCGTTTTCGACGTGCTCCGCGAGCGCGGGCTCGTCGTCGGGTTCAAGGATCTCGGCGCCGGCGGCATCATGGGCTGCACGGCGGAACTCGTCGGAAGCGGCGGCTTCGGCGCGCGCGTCGATCTCGATCGCTGTCCCACGTCGCAACCGAACCTGCCGCCGGCCGTCGTCGCGGTCGGCGAGACGCAGGAACGCCTCGCGTGGGTCGTGCCGCCGGAGTTCACGGCGACGCTCCTCGCCGTGTACAACGAAGAGTTCTCGCTCCCGCTCGTCGCCGAAGGCGCGTGCGCCGCGCGGATCGGCACCGTCACGCGCGAACGGCGCTACGTGCTCGAAGCGGGCGGCGAGATCGTGATGGACGTCGCGCTCGATTTTCTCACGGGCGATATCCGCTACGAGCGCGAGATCGCGGTCCCGCAACCGTTGCGCGCGAGCGCGCCGCCGCACCCTTTCGCGTCGCTCGAAGCCGATCTCGCCGAGACGTTGCGCGCCGTGCTCGCGCACCGAGACGTCTGCTCGCGCCGCCCGATCTACGAGCGGTACGATTCGGTCGTCCGCGGCGCGACGTCGATTCCGTGCGGGTACGCCGACGCCGGACTCATCGTGCCGATCCCGGGCGCGCCGCTCGCGTGCGCGCTCGCCGTCGACGGGAATCCGCGGTACGCCCTCGTCGATCCCGAGCGCGCGGCGGAGTTCGCGGTCGTCGAATCCGTGCGCAACGTCGCGGCGGTCGGCGCGACCCCCGCGGGCCTGACCGATTGCCTCAATTACGGAAATCCGCAGGTACCGAAGCAATTCGGCGAACTCGTCGCGGGCGTCGACGGCATCGCCCGCGCCGCGCGCGAGCTCGCCGTCCCGTTCGTTTCGGGAAACGTGAGCCTCTACAACCAGTCGGCCGCGGGACGCGCGATTCCGGCTTCGCCGATCGTGGCGTGCGTCGGCACGCTCGCGGACGTGTCGCAAAGCGTGACGACGGGCTTCAAACGCGTCGGCTCGCACGTGTACCTGCTAGGCGCGCCGCCGGGCCAGCTCGGCGGAAGCGCGCTCGCGGACGTGCTCGTCTTCGCGGCCGAACCGCTCCCCACGATCGATTACGACGCGCTCCGCGCGGAACTCGCGGCGCTCGCCGCGGCGATCGATGCGGGCGTCGTCGACGCGGCGCACGACGTCTCCGACGGCGGCACGTTCGTCGCGCTCGCGGAGATGGCGTTCGCGAGCGATTGCGCGCGCGGCGTCGCGCTCGACGAACGCTTCGACGCGCGCGGCGCCTTCGCGGAATCCGGCGCGTTCGTCGTGGAGGCGCGCGACGGCGCGCGCTTCGAGACGATCTGCGCCGAGCGCGGTGCGCGCGTGCGACGGATCGGCGCGGTCACGGGCGATCCCGTGCTCCGCGATCCGCGCGGACTCCACGTTTCGATCCGCGACCTGCACGAGGTGTGGAGCGCGCCGCTACGGGATTTCTACGCGTGAGCGCGCGCGTCGCCGTCCTGATCTTTCCCGGCACGAATTCGGAAGAAGAGACGGCGCGCGCGTGCCGCGCCGTCGGACTCGACGTCGATCTCGTGCCGTGGACGGCGCCGCGCTCGCGACTCGACGATGCGGCGGCGTACGTCCTGCCGGGCGGCTTCGCCTACGAAGATCGCGTCCGCGCGGGCGCCATCGCCGCGCGCGATCCGATGATGGCGGCGGTCCGCGACGGCGCGGCCGCGGGCAAGCCCGTGCTCGGCATCTGTAACGGCGCGCAGATCCTCTTGGAAAGCGGGCTCGTCCCCGCCTTCGGCGATCGGGCGACGCGACCCGAGGCGGCCTTCGCCCGCAACGCCCCGGGCGGCACCTATCGTTCCACGCACGTGTACGTCCGGCTCGCGATCGAACCCGCGCGCTGCGCGCTCACGGCGCACCTCGAGCGCGGCGCGGTCCTGCCCGCCTGGGCCTCGCACGGCGAGGGCCGACTCGCGGCGACGGACGCGATCCTCGCGCGGCTGAAGGAGGACGGGCGGGTGGCCTTCGTCTATTGCGACGCGCACGGAACCGCGACCGAGGCCGCGATTCCCAACGGCTCCGCGCTTGGCGCGGCCGCGCTCGTGAACGAGCGCGGCAACGTGCTCGCGATCATGCCCCATCCCGAGCGCGCGGCCTGGACGTACATGGATGCGGGCGACCTACGCGAACGCGCCCGCGGCGACGCCCGCGCCATGCTCGCGAGTTCGGGCGGCATCGCGCTCTTCGCGGGTCTCGCGAAGGCGGTGCGCGCGTGACGGTCTCGCGGTATTTCGAAATCTCGCTGACGATCCCCGACAACGAGGCGCGCACGGCGCTCGCCGTGCTCCGTCGACTCGGCGTCGAACTCGGCGCCCTCGAGCGCGCCGACGTCTATCGGTTCGACGTCGACGCCGATCGCGCGGGCGCGCTCGAGACGGACGTCCGGGGTCTCGAGACGATCTTCAATCCGAGCAAGCACGCGCTCCGCGTCAGGACGGGCGAGCGTCCGGAAACGGGCGAACTCTGGGTCGCGGAGGACACCGCGAGCGCGCCGAGCGCCGCGCCGCGCGCCGCGGGCCGGATTCTCGCGGGCGTGACGCACGTCGCGCGTTTCGTCTCGTGGCGGATGCGCGGGGCCGACGGCGAAGCCGCCGATTCCGAACGCGTCCGCGCCGCATCCGAGCACCTGCTCTGCAACCCCGCGTTCCAGAAAGCGACGACGGCATGATCGCACCCGAACTCCTCCGCACGCCCGCGCAAGCATCGTCGAACGATTTCTACACGATCGCGACGCTCGGTTCGCACTCGGCGCTCCAGATCCTCAAGGGCGCGCACGACGAAGGGTTTCGCACGCTCGCGATCGCGAATCGCGAGACCGAACGGCTCTACCGCGCGTACGCGTTCGTCGACGAGGTGATCGGGATCGATCACTACGGCGAGTTCATGAACCTCGTCCCGGAACTCGAGAAGCGCAAGATCGTCATCGTCCCGCACGGTTCGTTCGTCGCCTATCTCTCGCTCGACGATCACAAGCAGATGCGCATTCCGTACTTCGGCAACAAGGCCGTGCTCGACTGGGAAGCGAGTCGCGAGTTGCAACGCGAGTGGCTCGTCCGCGCGGGCCTCACCGTGCCGCGCCAGTTCCGCACGGGCGCCGAGATCGATCGACCCGTCATCGTCAAGCTCTACGGCGCGCAGGGCGGCAAGGGCTATCTCTTCTTGCGCAACGCGAGCGATTTCGAACAGCGCGCGGAGCAACTCGCGCGGCAGAACTACATCTTGCAAGAATACGTCATCGGCGTGCCGGCCTACATCCATTATTTCTACTCGCCCCTGACGGGCAAGCTCGAGATCATGAGCATGGATCGCCGCTACGAGACGAACGTCGACTCGCTCGGACGGATTCCCGCCGCCGCGCAAGAGAACATGAACATCGAGCCGAGCTACGTCGTCGTCGGAAACTCCCCGCTCGTCCTGCGCGAATCGATGCTCGCCGAGGCGTATCGGATGGGGGAGGACGTCGTGCGCGTGAGTCAGGAGATCTGCGGGCCGAAGGGACTCTTCGGCGCGTTTTGTATCGAGACGATCATCACGCCCGAAGCGAAGTTCTCGATCATGGAGATCTCCGCGCGGATCGTCGCCGGTACGAATCCGTTCATCGACGGATCGCCCTATTCGTACCTCAACTACTCGGAACCGATGTCGACGGGGCGACGCATCGCGCGAGAGATCAAGAATGCCCTCCTCTCCAACAACCTCCCGTCGGTCCTCGATGATTCGGGCTTGCCGTAAGCGCCTCGCCGCCGCGTGCGCGCTCCTGGTCGCGGTCGCCGCGACGCGCGTCCCGTCGCCCGCGGCCATCGAGACCGATCCCGCGGCGCTCTACGCGACGATGCGGAAAGCCTACGACGAAGGCGCGAGCAAGGGCTGGCGGTATTCGAGTCAGGCGTACTACCAAGCGACCGTGTTCGACGCCGGGCGATCGTACGCGCTCTTCCGCGCCGACGATCCGAACTACGTCGCGGTCGCGCTGCTCGCGGTCGACGTCGCGACGGGGTTCCACTACGATCCGCTCACGAATAACGACGCCTCGCTCTGGTACGTGATCGAAGCGGCGAACGTGGCGATCGCGAAGGGCGACGACGCGCACCGGAGCGCGGGGCGCGCCCTGCTCGCGCGGCTCGACGCGGCGCAAGCCGATCCGAAGGTGCTCGCGAGTCAGGCCGAGAGCGACGCCGTCGCGAACGTCCAGGCCTTCGGCACCGACGACGACGCGCGCGCGGCGCTCGTCGTCGCCGACGTGCGCGCGTACAACCTGACGAAGGACGTGCGCTACCGTTCGCTCGCGTTGCAACACGGCGCCGATCCGCTCACGCCGTTGCAACGCCTGCCCGATCCCGAATACGGCGAGTTCTTCGCGCTCGCCGCGAGCGCGGTCGTCGATCCCGGTTTCACCGAGGACGATCGGGTCGCGGCGCGCGCGATCGCCTATCGCAAGGCGCACACGCCCGAACTGCAAGTGATCGCGCGCGTGAGCTCGAGCCCGCACGATCTCAAGATGACGCGGACGGCGCCCGCCGACGAATATTTCGGGAATCTCAAATACTCGCCGATCGGCGTGACGAACGAACTCGCCCGCGTGAACAAATATCTCGACGTCGGCTGGGGCTACCGGATGGAGCCGGACGCCTTGCAGGTCGACTCCGCGGTCGAGGACTGGCAGAAGCAGTACCCGCGCGATTCCACGCTCCCGGCGGCGTTGCTCTCCACCTACAAACTGCTCGTGCGCGTCGATACCGACAACGCGAAGGCCGCCTCGCGCCGCATCCGCTCGCTGCTCGTCGTCGAATATCCGACGACGAAGCAGGCGATGCAACTCTCGTCGTAACGCCGCGTTGATCGATCCGATCGTCGAGGCCGCGCTCGCGCGGTACGATCGACGCGCGCTCGCGCTCTGCTCGGTCGGGAGCCATTCGGCGCTCGACGTCGCGTTCGGCGCGCGCGCGCAGGGCTTGCGCAATCTCGTCGTCACGGCGAAGGGCCGCGAGAAAACGTACGCGCGTCATTTCGCGCGCGCGGACGGACCGCCGCGCGGGTGCGTCGACGAGACGCTCGAGCTCGCGCACTTCGCCGATATCCTCGATCCCGCGGTCCAGGAGCGTCTGCTCGCGGCGAACGCCCTGTTCGTCGCGAACCGTTCGTTCGAAGTCTACCTCCACGAGCGTTATTCGTACGACGAGATCGAACGCGGGATGAAGGTCCCGTTCTTCGGGAACCGTCGCTTGCTCCGCGCCGAGGAACGCGACGAACCCGAAAATCAATACGCGTTGCTCGCGCGCGCGGGGATCCGGCATCCGCGCTCGTTCGCGTCGCCCGCCGAGATCGACACGCTCGTGATGGTGAAGGCGCCGCACGCGACGGTCGGTTTCGAGCGCGCCTTCTTTCTCTGTTCGTCGCCGGGCGAGTACGAAGCGCAGGCCGGTCGGCTCGTCGCCGAGGGCATGGTCACGCGCGAGGGCCTCGCGACCGCGCGGATCGAGGAATACGCGCTCGGTCCGAGCGTCAATCTCAATTTCTTTTGGTCGCCGATGCTCGGCGAGCTCGAATTACTCGGAACCGATACGCGGCGGCAGACGAACCTCGACGGCTTGCGTTCGTTACCGCCCGCGCAACTCGGCGCGGCGGCGGGCATCCCCGTGCGGATGGAAGAGGCGGGGCACATCGCGACGACGCTCACGGAGTCGATGCTCGAAAAAGCGTTCGCGCTCGGCGAGGCCTTCGTCGCGAGCGCCGCGCTCGCGAATCCGCCGGGCGTCATCGGACCGTTCGCGCTGCAGTGCATCGTCACGGCCGGACCGCCCAAGGATTTCGTCGTCTACGACGTGTCGTTGCGGATTCCGGGCTCGCCCGGCACGCGCTACACGCCCTACAGCGCCTACCGCTGGGGCCGCGACGTCTCGGTCGGCGAGCGCATCGCGATGG
>CAZZXB010000028.1:21059-25867 GCA_964658025.1 uncultured Janthinobacterium sp. | reverse complement strand
GCGGCGATGCTCGTGGTCGCGATCGTCGCCATCTTTCAAACGGCCATCATCGAACTCGTCGTCACCGCGCAGCGTGACGGCGCGCACATCATCGACATCAGCGGCGCCCAACGCATGCGCACGCAAGAGCTCGCGTATCTCGCGCTGTGTCTGCGGACGAAGACCGCCGAGCCGAACGTCGTCGGACAGATCGATACGACGATCGCACGACTGCTCGCGACGCGTGCCGAGATCTTGAGCGAGCCGCAATACGACATCGGTCCGCGCGATCGCAACGGCCTGACGTCGATCGCGCGCTTGGGCGCGTCGTACGTCGCCGCGATCCGTCGGGTCGAGCGCGATCCGAGCGACGCCGCCGCGTTCGCCGCGGTCGTCCGTCAGCGTCCGTCGGTGTTCGGCGCGTTCGACGACGCCGTCGAAAAACGCGTCGCGATCGTCAACGAGCACCAGCGCCGACTCGTCGGCGGGTTACTCCTGGGCTTGTTGTTTCAGATCGCCAGCATCGTCTGCGTGTGGCTCTCGATCGTGGCGCCGGCCGAGCGACGGAACCGCCGACTCCTCACCGAACTCCGCAACGCCCGCGAGGAGATCGAGTCGACGTTCGCGGGCAATCCCGACGGGATCGCCGTCTTCGATCGTACGGGACACCTTATCCGGGCGAATCAGAGTCGTGCCGATTTCGCGGGCACGTCGGTCGACGGAATCGTCGGCCGACACCTCGCCGAACTCATCGGACCGGCGAAACTCGAGGCGACACGCGACGCCTTCGAGCGGGCGCTCCGCGGCGAGATCGTCCGCGACGAGATCCAACTCCTCGCGAGCGACGGTTCGCTCGTCGACGTGTCGGTGACGATCTTTCCGCGGACGGTCGACGACGTCGCGACGGGAGTCAACATCGTCTCCAAGGACATGCGCAAGCTCCGTGCCGCCGAGGCGAGCAACCGCGAACAGATGCGACGGATCACCGATCTGTACGAGATCGCGTCCGCGTACGGTCGGACGACCGAGGAACTCCTCAGTTCGGCGATCCAACTCGTCGCCGCGCGGCTGGGCTACGATTACGGCGTGATGACGAGTATCTCCGACGATCTCGTGACGATCGTGACGACGTGCGGCGATCCCGAAGGATTCGCCGTCGGCGACGTTCGGCCGTTGAAAACCTCGCTCGCGCGCCTCGCGGTCGAGGCGCCGAGTCATTACGAAACGCGCGACTTTCTCGCGACGCCGTATGCGACGCCCGCCATCCGCGAACTCGGATGGAAGAGCGTGATCGGGATGAAGATCTCGGTCGCGGGGATCCTGTACGGAACCGTCGGCTTCGCGAACCGCGAACGTCGCGAGTCCGACCTCTCCCAGGCCGACATCGATTTCATGCGGCTCGCGTGCGCGTTACTGGGCACGATCATGGAACGCGGTCGCCAGATCACGAGACTCGATTCGCTCGCGTTCACGGACGCGCTCACGGCGCTCCCCAACCGCACCCGCTTCGCGAAGCGCCTTAGCGAATCGATCGAGAGCACGATACCGTTCGCGCTCCACTACATCGACCTCGATCGTTTCAAGACGATCAACGACCGCTTCGGCCACGCGGTCGGCGACGAGGTCTTGCGGATCACGGCGGAACGGTTATTGCATTGCACCCGCGCGAGCGATATGGTCGTGCGGCTCGGCGGCGACGAGTTCGCGATCGTCCAGGGCGGGCCGGCCGATCGCGAAGGTGCGACGCTGATCGCGGAGCGGATCGTCAAGGCCTTCGGGCAACCGATCGAACTCGACGGAACGGCGCTCGACGTCGGCGCGAGCGTCGGCATCGCGATCTACCCGACGAACGGCGCCGACGCGCGCGAACTCACGGAGGCCGCCGATGCCGCGCTCTATCGCGCCAAGCACGCCGGACGGCGCCGCTACGAATTCGCGAAACCCGCAAACGCGTCGAGCGTGGCGTAAGCCGCGCCCGCGAATCGGCGGCCGAAACTCGTTCGCGCGGCGCGCGTCATCCGCGTGCGTCGCGCGTCGCGAGGCGCGGCGCGCGCAGGCGCAGGAGCACGAGACCGACGAGCGCGTAGCCCAAGAACAGATACGGAAAGACGTTCGTCGGCGGCGGCGGGATCGGATAGACGCTGCCGACGGCCGGAACGAGTAAGAGCGCGAGCGTGACGATCGCGAGGGCGACGTCGCGCTTGCGGAGTTCTCCCAAGCGCCGGAGATAGAACGGCGCGCCGAGCGCGACGAAGACGTAGATCGCGACGAATCCGAACGAGCCGAGCGTCGCCGTGTCGTTGAACGCATCGAGCGGCGCGATGCCGCCGATGAGCATGCCGCCCGCGACGAGCGTCGTCGCGATCGTGAACGCGACGAGCGCGACGTTCGGCGTCCGGAACGCGGGATGCGAGCGCGCGAGCGCGTCGGAGAAAAACCCGCCGCGCGCCATCGCGTAGAGGATGCGCGCGCCCGCGTTCGTCGCCGCGAGCGTGATCGAGAACGACGACAGGAGCGCCCCCGCGTCGATGACGAGCGCGAGCGGCGCGACGCCCGCGTGGACGGCGAGCGCGTCGAGCGGCGTGCCGAGCTTTTCGATCGGCGTGCCCATGCCGTGCGCGCCGAGGACCTCGAAGTATGCGGCGACGATGAAGAAGCTCCCCGAGACCAGGACGCTCGCGATCACGGCCGCGGGGATCGTCCGTAACGGATCCTTCGCTTCGGACCCGAGCGACGTCGCGCTCTCGAAACCGACGAGGCTGAAGATCGCGATGACGACGCCGAGCGCGATCCCGGACGGCGTCGCGCCGCGCAGCGCGAGTTGCGCGGGATCGACGACGCTCCCGCCGCGCGCGGTGACGACCGCGAGTAAGATCACGACGAGCGTCACCGATCCCGCTTCGAGGAAGAGCAGCGTCTCCGTGGAGAGTCGCACGTCGCGATAGGCGAGCGCGAGTCCGACCGCGATGCAGAAGGCGCACGCGACGAGTTCGAGCGCGGCGGGGGGCACGTGGGCGAACGCGAGGAGGGCGCTCGCGAACACGGCGAAGCCCGTGACGCCCGCGACGGCGACGAACACGTACGCCCACAGCAACGCCCAGCCGCAGAGCATGCCGCCGCGCACGCCGAAGGCGAGCTGCGCGTACTCGTAGAGCGAGCCGCTCGACGCGGAGCGCGTCGCGAAGACGCGGATGTTCAGCGCGACCGCGAGCAAGAGGAACGTGCCGAGCGCGTAGGCGAGCCAACTCGCGTTTCCGGCCGAGCCCGCCATGAGCGGGACGATGAGCACGGGCGTCATCGTCGGCCCGAGCATCGCGATCGATTGCGCGAGGACTTCGCGGAATTCGAGGTAGTCGGCGCGGAGTTCGCTCACGCGAGCGCTTCGGCGGCCGCGCGGATCCCCTCACGCGCGGCACCCTCCATGAAGCCTTGCAGCCGCACGGAGCAGTGCTCGCCCGCGAAGAGCACGTTGCCCTGACGCGCGCCTTCGTATCCCGAGAACGCGACGTACTGTCCCTTGAGCCAGCCCGAATAACTCCCGCGCGCGAAGGGATCGGCCGTGAGATGGCTCAGCGTCGCCCGGCCGGTGAAGCGGTGCTTCGCGCCCGGCAGCACGCGATCGAGTTCGCGCGCGAATCTCGTGGCATACGCCGCCGTCGCCGCGGTCGCGCTCGTCGTGTACGGAAGGACGCCGCGGAACGCCGCGCTCGAGGGGCCCGCCGCGAAGTTGACGAGCAAGCCGTTCTCGCCGTCGAGCGCGCGCGAGCCCTCCCACGTCTGCACGAAGGCGCCGTCGTAGGTGAGGTCGCCGTTACTTCGTCCGGGCCACGCGCCCGTCTCCGTCCAGAAACGTCGATCGAATTCGACGATGAGCTTGGAATGATCGCCGTAGGCGAGCTCGTCGATCGCGCGCATCTTACGTTCGTCGAATCCGGCGCGGGAGAGATCGAGATCGCGCAGGACGACGAACGGAATCGTGACGATCGCGCGATCGACCGTTTTCGTCTCGGACCCGGCATCGGTCGCGAAGTCGAGATCGATCCGACCGTCGGAGCGACGCGCGATCGCCTCGAGTCGGTATCCCGAGCGTACCGTGTCGGCGGGGAGCGATGCGGCGATCGCACGCGGGAGTCGATCGTTCCCGCCCTTGATGTGGAAACGCTCGTCGGAGGGTCCGAGCGCGTTGAACTCGCCCGTCCTGCGATCGTAATCGGGTTGACGTCCGAGCCAATACACCATGTTGAGCGAGCTCTGCGCGTCGACGTCGATGCCGTATTCGGCGAGATATTGGATCGCGAGGTAGCGACCGAGTCGCGACGCGCGACCGCCGGGTACGAATTTCGCGATCCACGCGCCGATGCTCGTCGCGTCGAGTTCGCGCCCCGCGCTCGTCGACCGCGCGTAGGTCGTCTGGGGACCGCACGCTTCGACTTGGGCGCTCAGGATCGGATAGAGCGCGCGAAAGTCGCGGAAGAGGTCGGCCTCGCGATAGTATTCGCCGCCGAGCGAGATCGTCTGTTCGCCGCCGCGCGGCTCCGCCGCGAGAACGTCGAGTAATTCGAGATCGAAACGCTTCGCGAGCGCGCGGATCGTCGTGTGGTCCGTGTCGATGAGCTCCGCACCGTACTCGGAGAACTGGCCGTCGTCCCAGAACGCGCGTTCCGAATGCATCCGTCCGCCGACGCGACGCTGCGCTTCGTACACGGTGGCGCGCGCGCCGCGGTCGGCGCACGCTTTACGACATGCGCGAGCTGTTCGGACGCCCCGAAGGCGGGCGCGACGAGCGTCCCGGCAGCGACAAGCGCACCGGCCACGATCCCCACGATGAC
>CAZZXB010000028.1:11956-21049 GCA_964658025.1 uncultured Janthinobacterium sp. | reverse complement strand
CGCGGGCGGCGAGCGGTAGCGTCGCGGCAGCCGCAAACGTGCCCGCGCCGCGCAAGAACGTGCGTCGCGAGAAGCGGCTTCCGAAGGACGTCTTCACCGAGGGCTCAGATCCGGATATCGGCCGTGAGGAACGCGTTGAAGGGGAGTTTCTGTCCGACGAAGCCCGTCTGCGAGTTGTTGTACCAGCTTCCGTACGGATAGAGTAACTGCACGGGCGGATTCGTGACGAAGTTGCCGGCCGGGGCGAGGAGGTTCGACGCGAGTTGCGCGTAGACGCACGTCGAACCGTTGTCCCACGCGTACTTGCGTTGGAAGCAGAGGTCCGCGAGATCGGTCATCGCGAGCGTGATCTTCACCTTGCGGCTCGCCTCGTAGGTGAACTGCGCGTTGAGCGTGAGGCGCGTCGGCTCGCGCAGGCTTCCGAAGCTGTCGAACTTGCCCGTGAATTTGTCGGGGATGAAGAGATAGCTCGAACACGATTGCGTGTTCGCGGCGTTCGTCGTCGCCGACGCCGTCGCCGCGCAACTGAGCGGATCGTAGCCCGGATACGTGAGCGGCGAACCGTAGACCGAACCCGAGCTGTACGTCATGCTGGGCGTGAACGCGAAGCGGTCGTGCTTGTAGTTGAGGACGAGCGTGGCGACGTCGGGCGTTTCGTACCCGTTCGCGCCTTGAAACGGTGCCGGCAGGATATCGTACGGCGAGTACTCGCCGTTGCGATCGAGGAGCGGCTGTGCGGCGAGTCCGTAATACGGATTCGCGATGCTCCCCGCGCCGCACGCCGGATCGGCGACGGGGCCGGTCGTCCCCTGCGCGTAGCATCTCGCCGCCGCCGCGCCCGTCGAGGTCGTGCCGCAGAGCGGCGAGTTCGGATCCTTCGCGCAGGTCGACGTGTAGGCGTTGTAGTTCTTGATGTAGTCGTTGAGGTTGTCGATCTCGTTGCGCGAGCCGCCGCCGAAGTTGCTGTAACGGACGCGACTGCGCGTGAACGTGTAGCTCAGGAGCCCGGCGAAGCCGTTGCGATCGAACTCGCCCTTGCGGACTTGGAACTCGACGCCGTAGTTGCGCTGGCGTCCGACGTTGAGGCCGTCGAGCACGCCCTGCGAGCCGATCGGAATGTTCGCGAGTTGGTCCTGCGTCGCGCGATAGAACGGCGTGAGCTTGAACGAGATGTCGGTTTTGGGGATCTGCTGTTCGAGCGAGAAATCGTAGTTATTCGAATACGACGGCCGCGACTCGTGGAACGGCGTGTTGAAGCCGTAGGGCAGGAACTGTCCGATGAACGAGGGCGAGTCTTGCTGGAGCACGTTGTACTGCTGGTACGAGGTCGGCGACGGCGCGGCGTAGCGGCCGTACGATCCGCGCAACACGGTGTTGCGGCCGAGGGCATACGTGAACGACAGCCGCGGTTGGAAAGCCGTGAAGCTCACGGTGCGCGGGCCCGTGTTCGCGAGGTTCGCGTTCGTTCCGGGCGCGCAGAGCGACGCGCCCGTGATCGGATCGACGCCGTAGGTCGTGCTTCCGGTCGCGAGCGCGCCGATCGTCGGCCCCGTGTAGGTTCCGGTACATTGCGCGACCGACGTGGCCGCCGAACCGAACGAATATTCGCGGTCGTACGCGTTGAACCAGAATTGGCGCGCGGGATAGCCGCTCGCCGTATCGTCGAGGCGGTACGTGTAGTTCTCGACGCGCATCCCGGCGTTGACGGTCACCTTGGCGTTCGGGCGGAATTCGTCCGCGAGCGATACGGCGCTGAAGAACGGCGTGATCTGATCGATCTGGACGTTTTGGCCGTCGTTGGTCACGAGATTGCGCGCGCCGTTGAGCGCGGCGGGCGTTCCGGCGGGCGGCGTGAGGGGCGTTCCCGCGGCGCTCGTCGGGAAGAGCGAACTCGACGGAAACCCGGGCGCGGGAGAGCCGAAGAAGCCGTACGAGTTGAGTCCGCCCGTCGGATTGAACGTCGACCCGCTCGAGTAGAGCGGCGTGTAGCAACTCGCATAGTAACCGGTCGCGGCGTTGTAGCAGTTGCCCTTCGCGTCGGTGAGGTTCGTCGTGATCTGACCCTGAAAGAGATTGCCGTTGTAGGTCTCGAGTTTTTGGGTCTGATACGATGCCGTCGCGGTGAGCAGATTTTTCGCGTCGAATTGGTTCGCGTAGACCATCGTCGCGCCGTAGGCGTTCCCGTGCACTTCGTAATCTTGCAGCTCGCCGCCGTACGTCGTGACCGCGCTGACCGGACCGTTGAGGAACCAGTCGTTGTATTCGCCGTATCCGAAGACGCGCAGGTACGATGCGGGACTGAAATTTTTCTGATACTGCAACTTCACGATCGTCGCCGCGTGATCGTCGCCGTCGCGCTCTTCCGGGTTTATCGCGCCCGTGAAGGGCGTGTGCGTCGGCGAGCTCGCCTGCACGTCGATGCCGATCGCGTTCGGATTCGGCGCGGCGAAGAGCGGGCCGCGATAGCGATACTGATCGACGAACGTCGGCGTGTACGCTTGCGAGACGAGCGCGTTGCCGCCGAGATCGTCGATGGAGCTGTAGAACGTGCTCTGCACGTCGCTATCGATGAAGAGGACCTGAACGTCGTCTTTGAGGTCGCTGCGTTTGTGCGGGAACGCGATGTGAAAATTCGCGACGTTATCGCGTTCGTTCGTATTCGCGATCGCGTACGATTGCCCGGGCGAGAACAGCGCGGGGCCCGAGCCGTCGTACACCTGTCCGTTGAGTCCGGTCGGAATCGAGAGCGGATAGAAGAACAGCGATTGCCCCGCGCCGTTGAACTGATCGCTGTACCGATACGTCTGGTTCTCCGCGCCGATGCCGACGTAGTACGAGAAGTTCCGATTGCTCGTCGCGCCGCTGGTCTCCGCACTCGCCTTGTGATAGAACGACGGTCCCCCGACGCCGAGCGAGACGTTTTCGTATCCGGGATAGCTTCCGGTTTTGATGACCTGATTGATGAAGCCCGAAAGACCCGACGCCTCGGCCGAGGGCGGCGTGCCGCCGGTGTACGTCTGCACTTCCTGTTGGCCGAGGCTCGAGAGCGTGGTGATCGGCGCGTAATCGGAAGCGCGTTGGACGGGGATACCGTCGAGTTCGTTCGCGACGTCGCTGTAATCGCCGCCGCGGATGTACACGAGCTGGTTCCAGCCCTGTTGGCCCTGCGGCACGTTCGCGCCCGGGACCGTCGCGATCGCGCTGTAGGCCTGGTTGAGCCCGCCCGGACCGCCGACCGTCGCGGCGGCGGCGGCGGTCGCCGCGTTGACCGAATACACGTCGCTCGTCGTCCCGGAACGGACGAGCGCGGACGAACTCCGCGCGCCGACCTTCGCGATCGTCTTTAGCGTTTTATTGAGTGCGAACGGACCGACCGATTGCACTTGGTCGGCCTGGATCGTCACGCCGGGTTGCGAGAACGGATCGAATCCCGTCCGTTCGATCGACAGCACGTACGTATCGGGTCCGAGCGAGATGAAGGCGAACGTGCCGTCGCCCGCGGTGATCGCGTGCGCCGTCTCCGACGCCGACGTTACCGTGACGCTCGCTCCCGCGACCGCCGCGCCGCCGCCGTCGACCACGCGCCCGCGCAGGCCGCCCGTCGTCCCCGCCTCTCCGAATCGGGCGAACGACACGACGAGCGCGACGACGATGAAAAAGCTGCGAACGCGTTGGTACACGGAGCCTCCCGAAACGTATGCGCGAAGCCGCCGCGCGGTAGTCCGCGGGCGGTGACGTCGCTTTTCGATACGGTATCCGCGCGACGTCCACCTCGGCTACGTCCGTGTGGCTAAGATTCCGGCCCATTCGCTACCGAGTTGCTCGAAAGGACCGGCTGCGCTACAATGGGCGATAACTTCGCCAGCATCGGAGATCTCCACCGTGCCAGTGACCCGTTCGCGTACCGACGACCTCGTCGAACGGCGCGAGCGCGCCGTCGCGCGAGGGGTCTCCGTCGCGCATCCGCTCGTCGTCGAACGTGCCGAGGGCGCGCGGCTCTGGTCGGTCGACGGTCGCGAGTACGTCGATTTCGCGGGCGGCATCGGCGTGATGAATCTCGGGCACCGCCACCCCGCCGTGGTCGCTGCGGTCGCGGCACAGCTCGAAGCGTTCACGCACACCTGTTTTCAGGTGGGCATGTACGACGGCTACGTCGCGGTGTGCGAGCGGATCAACGCGCTCGCACCGGGCGATTCTCCGAAAAAATCGCTCTTGCTCACGACGGGTGCCGAAGCGACGGAGAACGCGATCAAGATCGCGCGCGAGGCGACGGGCCGGGCCGCCGTCGTTTCGTTCGCGTACGGCTATCACGGCCGGACGCTCCTCGCGCTCTCGATGACGCGCAAGGTCGCGCCGTACAAGCAGAATTTCGGTCCGTTCGCGCCCGAGACGTATTGCGCGCCGTATCCCGACGCGCGTCGCGGATGGACGACCGAGCGTGCGCTCGCGGCGCTACGCGAACTCTTCGCGACGCAGGTCGCACCCGAGCGGATCGCCGCGATCATCATCGAGCCCGTGCTCGGCGAAGGCGGCTTCGTGCCCGCGCCGTTCGAATTTCTGCGCGAACTGCGGGCGATCGCGACGGCGCACGGCATCGTCCTCGTGGCCGACGAGATCCAGACGGGCTTCGGCCGGACGGGCACGCTGTTCGCGATCGAGCAGGCCGGCGTCGAACCCGATCTCCTGACCTTCGCGAAGAGCGTCGCGGGGGGCTTACCGCTCTCGGGCGTCGTCGGGCGCGCGAGTCTGATGGACGCCGTCGCGCCGGGCGGTCTCGGCGGAACGTATGCGGGAAATCCGCTCGCGTGCGCCGCGGCGCTCGCGACGCTCGACGCGTTCGAGGCCGAAGATCTGCTCGACCGCGCGAGGCGGCTCGGCACGACGATGCGTCGCAGGCTCGACGGTCTCGCCGCGCGCCACCCGGAGATCGTCGACGTGCGCGGTCTCGGCGCGATGCTCGCGATCGAATTCGCGGAGCCCGCGGACGCACTCGGCAGTCTCGGAAAGCGCGTCGCCGACGCCGCGTTCGAGGAAGGTTTGGTCGCCCTCACCGCGGGTCCGGGCGCGCACGCGCTGCGCATCCTCGTCCCGCTCGTGGCGACCGACGACGATCTCGAGCGCGGGTTCGCCGCGCTCGAACGCGCGTGCGCGCGCACGCTCGCCCCATCGCACCACTCCCACAACGAGGCCCAAAATTCTTGAATCGAACACATTCCGGGACGTCCGCGCCTATACGCAAGCCGTCCTAGAACTCATCCATACCGAGACGATCGATCGCGCGCAAGCGGACTGGATCGTCCGCGAAACCGTCGACGGTTTTCGCGATTACGTGAACCCCGGATTTCTCGAATATCGCAAGGCCGGAGCGCTCGGCACGCTCGACGCCGCGGTCGAATGGTCCGATAGCGGCGACACGTTCACCGACGTCAACGGACGCGAATACATCGACTGTCTCGGCGGTTTCGGCATCTTCAACGTCGGACACCGACATCCCAAAGTGATGTCGGCCGTCCGCGCGCAACTCGATCGTCAGGCGCTGCACAGCCAAGATCTGCTCGATCCGCTCCGCGCGATGCTCGCGAAAACGCTCGCGATGCTCACGCCCGGCGATCTGAAGTATTCGTTTTTCTGTAACAGCGGAACCGAAGCCGTGGAGGCCGCGCTCAAGCTCGCGCGCGCCCACGATCCGCGCAAGCAGACGACGATCGTCGCGACGAAAGGCTTTCACGGCAAGAGTTTCGGCTCGCTCTCCGCGAGCGGGAAAGCCGCGTTTCGCGTGCCGTTCGGACGCATGTTGCCGGGCTTCAAACACGTGCCGTTCAACGACATCCTCGCGCTCGTCGATACGTTCGCCGCGAGTAAGATGACGGGCGACGACGTCGGCGCGGTGTTGCTCGAGCCGATTCAAGGCGAGGGCGGCGTCAATATCCCCGACGACGGCTACCTCCCCGCGGTCCGCAAGCTCTGCGACGACTACGGCGCGTTGCTGATCTTCGACGAGGTTCAGACGGGCATGGGGCGCACGGGCAAGATGTTCGCGTGCGAGCATTGGAACGTCGCGCCCGATATCATCTGTCTCGCGAAGGCGTTCGGCGGCGGCGTGATGCCCGCGGGCGCGATCGTCGCGACCGAGGCCGTGTTCCAGAGCCTGTTCGCCAATCCGTTCCTGCACACGACGACCTTCGGCGGCAACCCGCTCGCGTGCGCCGCGGCGATCGCGACGATCGACGTGTTGATCGAGGAACGCTTGCCGGAGCGTGCCGCGGAGATGGGCGAATACATGCTCGCCGGTCTGCGCGAGGCGGTGCGCGGGTACGACGACTTCGTCGTCGACGTGCGCGGCAAGGGCCTGCTCATCGCGCTCGAGTTCGCGAGCGACGAGGTCGGTTTCGCCGCCTCCAAATACTTGTTCGATCACGGGATCCTCGTGGCGGGGACGCTCGTGAACTCGCGCGTGATCCGGGTCGAGCCGCCGCTCACGATCGCCCGCGAACACGCCGATCGCGTGTTCGTCGTCCTGCGCGAAGCGCTCGCGGCCATGCATCGCGAACGTCCGCGTCTCTCCGCGTAACGTCTTCCGGGAGTTCCGATGGTACGAGCCGACCCTCTCTCGACGACCCACAAGGCGCTGCTCGATCGCCTCGAACGCGATGCGGGCGGCGTCGTCCTCTTCTCGCTCGGCGGAACGTGGCACGCCGGATCGGACGGCGCGACGCGCGCGTGCATCGATCCGGCGACGGGACACGAACTCGTGCGCGTCGCGGATGCGACGAAAGCCGACGCGGAACGGGCGATCGCGATCGCGCGCACGGCGTTCGACGAAGGTCCGTGGCCGCGGACACCCGCGCTCGAGCGCGCGAAACTGCTGAACGCGCTCGCCGACGCGGTCGACGCGAACGCGGCCGATCTCGCGACGCTCGAAACGCTCGGGTGCGGCAAGCCGCTACGCGAGGCCGAATACGACGTCGCCGATGCGGCGAATTGCTTTCGGTACTATGCGGGGCTCGCGACGAAACCGCACGGGCAGACGTTCGACGTCCCCGCCGCATCGCAGACGTTCACCGTCCGCGAACCGATCGGCGTGTGCGGGCAGATCGTTCCGTGGAACTATCCGTTATTGATGTCGGTGTGGAAGCTCGCGCCGGCGCTCGCGGCGGGGAACGTCTGCATCCTCAAACCGTCGGAGTTCACGCCGCTCTCGGCGCTGTGGCTCGCGAAGATCGCGCGATCGGTCGGCCTGCCCGACGGTGCGCTCAGCGTCGTGACGGGCGCGGGCCCGGTCGTCGGCGCCGCGCTCGCCGAGAGCATGGACGTCGACAAGATCGCGTTCACGGGGAGCGTGCCGACGGGCCGGACGATCATGCGCGCCGCCGCCGGAAACGTGAAGAAGATCTCGCTCGAACTCGGCGGCAAGTCTCCGAATATCGTGTTCGAGGATGCGGATTTCGCGACCGCGATCGATTACGCGCTCTTCGGCATCTACGCGAACGCGGGGCAAGTCTGTTCCGCCGGATCGCGCCTCGTGCTGCAGCGTTCGATCGCGGAGCGATTTCTCGAGGAACTCGTCCGCCGCGCGAAGGCGATCGTCGTCGGCGACGGACTCGACGGCGCGACGGAGATGGGCCCGCTCGTGAGCGAGACGCAGCGCGATCGCGTGGAGCGATACATCGAGATCGGCAAAGCGGAAGGCGCGCGATTACTGTGCGGCGGCGGGCGCGCGAGCGTCGCCGGTAAGCCGGACGGTTTCTACATCGAGCCGACGATCTTCGCCGATACGACGCCGGAGATGCGGATCGTCCGCGAGGAGATCTTCGGTCCCGTGCTCGTCGTGCAACCCTTCGACGACGAAGCCGATGCGATCCGCATCGCGAACGACAGCGTCTACGGTCTCGCGGGTGCCGTCTTCACGAACGACGCCGCGCGCGCGCATCGCGTCGTGCGCGCGTTACGCGCCGGCATCACCTGGATCAACGCGTACCACCCGACCTATAACGAAGCGCCCTGGGGCGGCTACAAACAGTCGGGCATCGGCCGCGAACTCGGAACCTACGGCTACGACGCGTATACCGAAGTGAAACAGATCAACGTGAATCTCGCGGTCGAGCCGTCGGGCTGGTTCGCGGATCCGGGCGTGTGAGGTCGGCGCGAACGACGACTCGGCGACGCGATCGCGACGCGTCTCGTTCGGCGTGGACCGTGCGACCGCCGGTCCGCCGTATCGGATGAGTCGGGCGTCTGCCGTCGGTGATTTTTTCGCGTGGCGACCGCGGCGGGGTTGCGAATCTATTTTGCGAGCAGGCGTCCCGCAATCGGCACGACGACCGCGTGCGGGAGGTGCCGTCCGCTGAGCGCGCCGATCGCGTTCGCGATGCCGGTGACGAGGACGGGCTTCCCCGCCTTCATCGCGCGATAGCCGCGTCGCGCCACCTCGGATGCGGGCATCGTGGCGCCCTTCATGATGTTCGACGATTCGGCGATCGAGGCGGCGTTCTGAAAATTCGTCTTGACCGCGCCGGGGCAGAGCGTCGTTACCGTCACGCCCGTGCCGCGCGTCTCGTAGGCGAGCGCCTCTCCCAAGCTCAGAACGTACGCTTTCGTCGCGCAATAGACGGCCATGTTCGGCCCCGGTTGGAACGCGGCCGTCGATGCGAGAAGCATGACGTGCCCTTTCTTTCGCGCGAGCATGCCGGGAAGGAACGTCCGCACGAGATCGGTCAGCGTGACGACGTTGAGTTGCATCATGCGCGTCAGCGCGTCGGGCTCGAGTTCGACGAACGCGCCGTTGAAGCCGAAGCCCGCGTTGTCGATGAGGATCTCGACCTCGAGTCCGCGCTCCGCGACGGCGTCAGCCAGCGCCGATCCGGCGCCGGGAAGCGCGAGATCGTGCACGATCACGTGCGCCGTCGCGCCGTGCTCGCGTCGCAGTCGATCGGCGAGCGCGACCATCGGTTCGCGCGTTCGCGCGACGAGGACGAGATCGTAGCCGTCGGCGGCGGCCTCGCGCGCGAATTCTACGCCGAGCCCGCTCGAGGCTCCGGTAACGACGGCGACGGGTCGGGCGCGCGTTGCGTTCATCGCCCGTCCTTCGCGACG
>CAZZXB010000028.1:0-11856 GCA_964658025.1 uncultured Janthinobacterium sp. | reverse complement strand
TACGCGCGTCGCTTGCGAAGGGCCGATCGAGAGAGATGCGGAGATCCCATCCGCCAAGGACGTATCCATGAGCGTGTTCGCAAACGACAAGACTTCGACGCAAACGTTCGAGATGGCGGGCGCGTGTCCGTTCGGCGGCGATCGCGTCGGCGGGGCGTTCGGCACGCCGCCGACGCTCGAGAACTGGTATCCCGATCGCCTCCGCGTCGAACTCTTACATCAGAACGGTCTGGCCGCCGATCCGCTCGGCGCGGATTTCGATTACGCCGCCGCGTTCGCGAAGCTCGACTACGAAGCGGTGAAGCGAGATATCAAAGCGTTTCTGACGACGTCGGTCGCGTGGTGGCCGTCGGATTACGAAAATTACGGCCCGCAGATGATCCGCATGGCGTGGCACGCGGCGGGCACGTATCGAATCGCCGACGGGCGTGGCGGGGCCGGAACGGCGATGCAGCGATTCGCGCCGATCGGCAGTTGGTGGGACAACGGAAATACCGATAAATCGCGGCGCCTCTTGCAGCCGATCAAGCACAAGTACGGCAACGGACTCTCGTGGGCCGACCTCATGATTCTGACGGGGAATTGCGCCCTCGAGATCATGGGTTTACCGACGTACGGTTTCGGCGGCGGACGGCTCGACGCGTGGGAGGCGGACAACGCCACGTATTGGGGCCCGGAGATCTGGAATCCGAAAGCCGTCGAGAGCTTCGACGGGATGGTCATGCGCGATGAGCGGTGGCGCGGTCGGAACGGCGACGCGGAATACGATCTCGAGAATCCGCTCGCCGCTTCGCATCAGGCGCTCATCTACGTCAATCCGGAGGGTCCGTACGCGAACGGCGATCCCATGGGGTCGGCACGCGACATCCGCGTGACGTTCACGCGCATGGCGATGAACGATGAGGAGACCGTCGCGCTGATCGCCGGCGGCCACGCGTTCGGCAAGAGCCACGGCATGGTACCCGCGAAAGAGATCGGGCCGCCGCCGGAGATCGCCCCGATGGAAGCCATGGGCCTCGGTTGGCACAACCCGCAGGGAGCCGGCTTCGGCAAAGACACGATGACCAACGGCATCGAGGGCAGTTGGACGCCGAACCCGACGCAGTGGGATAACAGCTACCTCGAAAACCTGTTCAAATTCGAATGGCGGCAGACGAAGAGCCCGGCGGGTGCGTTGCAGTGGACGCCGACCGATCCGACCGCGCCGAAAACGCCCGACGCGCACGTCGCCGGTGAGACGCACGATCTCATGATGATGACGACCGACATCGCGCTCAAGGTCGATCCGGAGTATCGCAAGGTCTGCGAGAAATTCTTGGCGGACTTCGACGCGCTGACCCAAGCGTTTTCGAAGGCGTGGTACAAACTCACCCATCGCGACATGGGGCCGAAATACCGTTACTTAGGTCCCGAAGCGACGATCGAGGACGGTCTGCTCTGGCAAGATCCGCTTCCCGAGCGCGACTACGAGTTGGTCGGCGACGCCGATATCGCGGAACTCAAACGAGCCGTGATGGCGACCGGCCTGTCGGTCTCCGATCTGGCCTTCACGGCCTTCTCCGCGGCGACGACGTATCGCGACAGCGATAAACGTGGGGGCGCGAATGGAGGTCGCCTCGCGCTCGCCCCGCAGAAGGATTGGGCCGTCAATCGTCGCGCCGCACCGGTCATCGAAGCGCTACGCGGCGTCGCGTCGGAGTTCAACGGCAGGCAGGTTGCCGGCAAGAAGATCTCGCTCGCCGATCTCATCGTGCTCGCCGGTTGCGCCGCGGTCGAAAAAGCGGCGGCGGATGCGGGGGTCGCGGTTAGCGTTCCGTTTACGCCCGGCCGCGTCGATACGACGCAAGAACTCACCGATATCGAGATGACCGAATGGCTCAAGCCGATCGTCGACGGGTTCCGCAATTACGCGGACGACACGTTTCAACGGGTGTCGCTCGGCGTGGCCCCTGAGGAATTCTTTCTGGACAAGGCCAACTTGCTCACGCTCTCGGCGCCGGAATGGACCGTTCTTACCGGTGGGTTGCGCGCGCTCAACGCGAACCACGACGGATCGACGCGCGGTATCTTCACCGATAAGGTCGGCGTTCTCACGAACGACTTCTTCGTCAATCTGACGGATACCGAGTTGGTTTGGGAAAAGGCCGACGATGCGGGCACGACGTTCGCACTCCGCACGCGCGAGACCGGCGAGACGAAGTTCACCGCCACGCGCAACGACCTCGTGTTCGGCTCGAACTCGCAACTGCGTTCCATCGTAGACGTCTACGCCGGAAGCGACGGTCACGAGCGGTTCGTGAAAGACTTCGTCAAGGCATGGGACAAGGTGATGATGCTCGATCGCTTCGACGTGAAGGGCCACAAACGGTACGCTGCGATAGCTTCGTAACGACGTGAGTCGGAATCGACCCTAGAAGGCTTACGTCGGAGGGTGGCCTCGTTACGACAGTCCGCTGATCCGCCCGTCGTCGTCGATGGCGATGCGTTGGGCGGCGGGGGTCGTGCCGAGGCCGGGCATCGTCGTCATGTCGCCGCAGATCGGATACACGAAGCCCGCGCCGACCGACGCGCGGATCTCGCGGACCGGGAGACGCCATCCGGTCGGCGCGCCGCGCAGCGTCGGATCGGACGAAATCGACAGGTGCGTTTTCGCGATGCAGACGGCGAGATCGTCGTAGCCGCTCTTCTCGAAGAGCGCGAGTTGTCGCTTCGCCGCGGGAGCGTAGTCGACGCCGTCGGCACCGTAGATCTTCTTCGCGACCGTTTCGATCTTCTCGCGGATCGTCGCCGAGTCGGGATAGAGCAGTTGGAAATTCGACGCTTCGTCGCACGCCGCGGCGACCTCGCGTGCGAGGTCCGTCGCCCCGCGCCCGCCATCGACGAAGTGCGTCGACACGGCCACGCGCGCGCCGACGGATTCCGCGATCTCGCGGATCGCCGCGTGCTCGCTCGGATGATCGCCCGGAAACGCGTTGATCGCGACGACCGCCGGGATGCCGAAGACGCGGATGTTCTCGATCTGCTTGCGCAGGTTCGCGCCGCCCGCGTGGACGTCGTCCGGATTCTCCGCGAGTAATTCCGCGGGCAACGCCTTCCCCGCGACGACTTTGAATTTGCCCGAATGCACCTTGAGCGCGCGGACCGTCGCGACGACGACGCCCGCGTCGGGCCGCAGTCCCGACGCCCGGCATTTGATGTCGAAGAAGCGCTCCGCACCCATATCCGCGCCGAAGCCGGCTTCCGTGATCAGGAAGTCGCCGCCGCGGATGCCGATGAGATCGGCGATGACCGACGAGTTACCGTGTGCGATGTTCCCGAACGGTCCCGCGTGGACGAGCACGGGCGTATTCTCGAGCGTCTGCATGAGGTTCGGCATGATCGCGTCGCGCAAGATCGCGCCCATCGATCCCGCGGCGTGGAGATCGCCCGCGGTCACGGGCTTCTTGTCGCGATCGAAACCGACGACGATCCGTGCGAGTCGTTCGCGCAGGTCCGCGACCGACTTCGAGAGCGCGAGGATCGCCATCACTTCCGAGGCCGCCGTGATGTCGAAGCCGCTCTGCCGCGTCACGCCGTCGGCCTTCCCGCCGAGGCCGATGATGATGTTGCGGAGCGACCGGTCGTTGACGTCGAGCACGCGCCGCCAGGTCACGTCGTGCGGATCGAGCGCGCTCCCCTCGCGGAAGAGTTCGTTATCGACCATCGCGGCGAGCAGGTTGTGCGCGGCCGTGACCGCGTGAAAATCGCCCGTCAGATGGAGGTTCAGCGTTTCCATCGGAACGACTTGCGAATACCCGCCGCCCGCCGCGCCGCCTTTGATGCCGAACGTCGGTCCCATCGAGGGCTGGCGGAGCGCGATCGTCGCGGTCTTACCGATATGGTACATCGCCTGACCGAGTCCGACCGTCGTCGTCGTCTTGCCCTCGCCGAGCGGCGTCGGCGTGATCGCCGAGACGACGACGTACTTCGCGCGCGGCCGCGACGCGAGCGCTTCGATCGCGCCGAGTTCGATCTTCGCGACGTCGGAGCCGTACGGTCGCAAGAAGCGTTCCTCGATCCCGATCTTCGCCGCGACCTCGGCGAGCGGGGCGAGCGTCGCGCGCTGCGCGATTTCGAGATCGGATGGAAACGACGAAGTAGTCAAGGTGCGAACCGATCCGTTCCGAGAACTGCCGTGCGAGAGATGGTTCGTACGAATCGATCGGTCGCGTTCCCTCTCGGGTGCGGCGCGTCGTCGGTCGCACCCGGCGCGAACCGCGGCGGAGCGGCGCTCTTCGACTTTCGCGGGCCGCGCGCGTGAGCGAGATCCCTACGTTCGAAACCGAGCGCTTACGACTACGCGCCCATCGCGCGGCCGATCTCGAGGACGCCCTCGCGATGTGGTCGGACCCGCGCGTGACGCGCTTCGTCGGCGGCGTCGCCTCGACGGAAACGCGAACGTGGTCGCGGATCGCGGGCTATCTCGGCGGCTGGGCGCTTTCGGGATTCGGTTATTGGGCCGTCGAGGAGAAGGCGACGCGGCGCTTCGTCGGCGACGTCGGGTTCGCCGATTTTCACCGCGAGATCGACGCGGAGATGCGCGACGTCCCCGAGCTCGGATGGGCGCTCGCGTCCGACCATCACGGTCGTGGCTACGGTACGGAAGCCGTGCGGGCCGCCGTCGCGTGGGGCGACGCCCACCTCGCCTCCGCGCGAACGGTCTGTCTGATCGATGCGGCCAACGCGGTCTCGATCCGGCTCGCGGAGCGCCGCGGCTACCGCGCCTTCCGTCGGCCGACGTGGAACGACCGACCGACGATCTTTTTCGAACGGCTACGACCGTGACCGGGGAGCCGTTTCTCGAGCATCGCTGCGCTCCCGATCGCCTTCACGGGCCCGTCCTCCGAAGGGGATTGCGGACGCGGTTTCGAGCAAGTCCGGTGAAGCATGCCGATCGTGCTGACGCAACGTTCTATTGCGGATGACCCGTCGCCGAAGTATCGGGACGTCGAAGGCGTCATCTATCATTATCCTCGAGTCTATTTCAAACGAGTTTTGCCCGACGACCATTTCGTCTATTATCGCCCGATCAAGGGATCGAGCGCGCGCGATGCGGGCACGTATTTCGGTTTTGGTCTCTTGGGCGTTCCGTATCCGGATCCAAACGATGCGGCGTTGCGATTCGTCGATATCAAGGGCTTCCAGAGGTTTGCTCGGCCGGTTCCGGTCCGCGGCTCGACCTGGGTCGAAACCGGTTCCGAAACCGCGCCGCAGTTCCAGGCATCGGTCCGCGAGTTATCGACGTACGATTATCACCGGCTGCTGATCGCGGGCGGCGTCACGCTCGGCGAACTTCGAGCCCTCCCCGTCGTCGAGGATCTCTTAGACGGCATCGCGAGTCCGCTGCTCGCCGCGCCGATCGATACGTTTCGCACCGCGCCGACGATCCCCGACGGTACGGGCTACGTCTGGCAAGGGGCCGCGCTACCGAACCTTGCGGAGAGCGCGGCACTCCAGGAGCGAGCCCGCGCGGATCACCAGCACGTCCTCAAAGTCATCGCGGCAGAAGTGGGCCGTCGCGGCGGCTCGTGGTTTTACAATAATAACGTCGATCTGTATGCGCGAGTCGGCGAGCAACGTATCCTCGTCGAAGCGAAATCGCTTACGGATCCGGCCCGCGCCGTAGATCGGATGCGTTACGGTATGGGGCAGCTCTTCGACTACCGCGTTCGCTATAAAGCACAGATCGCCGACGCCGTTCCGGTACTCGCTTTCGGCACGGCCCCGGCCAGAAACGATGCGTGGATCGCAAATATTCTCGAAGCGAACGGGGTCGCGCTCGTCGGGCTGATGGAAGGTAATCTTCGCCCGCTCAACGCCCGAGCCGAAGGCCTACCGATCCTTTCGCCATAGGAACGTCGTGCGCGTTCGTCCCTCCGACGTGAAGCCGCGAGACGAGCGGCGCGCCGTCGATATCCCTGAAGTCGGGCGGCACGAGCGCGACGATCGTCGCGCGCTACGGCTAGCGGCGTCGACCCGTGCCCGCGTCGTTCGGACGTCTCGCTAAGAGGCGCTCTCGTCCGCGATCGTTCGTGCCGTCGGGTTCGGGCTCCCGACGCGCGGGCTCGCGTGCCGCTCGCGAACGATGCGTTCCGAGGCGTCGCGCGCTACGGGGTCTACCCCAGGCCGATCAGGCACGTGGCGAAGCCCGCGACCGCGACGCCGAGCGTCAGGCGGGCGAGGCGGAGGCGCTGTTCGTAATCGACCGTGCCGAGGTTGGTGGCGTTCAGAATCGACTTCATGCCCGCTCGTTGCGCCGGCCGGAGGCCCGGGCCTTTCGACGCATGCGAACTGTGCGCTCGGGCGCATTCTCGCGGCGGGGGGAATCGGTGCCCTTGCAGACCGAACCACTCGGGCCGGACGCGTGGATGGCCCGCGTCGTTTTGACTTTTCGAAGAAAACTCGAGCGGAGCGTTTCGTGAACGACAAAGAGTTGGTGCTCACCAAAGAGGGTCTCGTGAAGCTCGAGGAAGAGCTCGACGAACTCAAGACCGTCCATCGCCGCGAGGTGAACGAGCGGATCCGACAGGCGAAAGAATTCGGCGACATCTCCGAAAACGCCGAGTACGAGGACGCCAAGCAAGAGCAGGCGTTCGTCGAGGGGCGCATCCTCAAGGTCGAGGCGCTGATCCGCAACGCGAGCATCATCGATCCCTCCGAGTACGCGCAGGACGAAGTCCATCTCGGCGCCGTCGTGAAACTCAAGGACACGAAGGGCGGATCGCTCCACGAGTTCACGATCGTCGGGTCGACGGAGGCCGATCCGGTCAACGGTCGCCTCTCCAACGAATCGCCGCTCGGGAGCGCGCTCATCGGCAAGAAGAAGGGCGAGTCGGTCGACGTGAAAACGCCGCGCGGCGTGACGACCTACAAGATCGACGGGATCAACGCGACCAATACGACGCCGAAGAGAAAAGCCGCGAAAAAAGCATCGTGAACGAACGGCCGACGGCGGTCGGCGATGCGGGCGATCTCGGAAAGCGCGAAGCGGAACTGCGGGCGGCGAGGCGGGCGAATCTCGCCGCCCTGCGCGAGCGCGGCCGCGACCCGTTCGTCGAGACGCGCTACGACGTCACCGATCGCGCCTCCGATCTCGCGACGGCCTACGCCGACCTCGCGCCCGACGCGCCCCCGACGACGCGCGAGCACGGTCTCGCCGGCCGTCTCCTCGGCGTGCGCAAGATGGGCAAGGGCGCGATCTGGGCCGATCTCTGGGATCGTAGCGGTCGCCAGCAACTCTACGTCCGCGCGGACGCCCTCGGCGACGACGCGTTCGCCGTGTTCGACTCGCTCGATCTCGGCGATATCGTCGGCGTGACGGGGACCGCCTTCCGCTCGAAAAAGGGCGATCTGACGCTGCGCGTCGCCTCGTTCGCGGTGCTCGCGAAAGCGCTCGTCCCGACGCCCGATAAGTGGCACGGACTCGTCGACGTCGAGAAGCGCTATCGGCAACGCTACGTCGACCTCATGATGAACGAGGACGTCCGCGCGATCTTTCTCACGCGATCGAAGATCGTCGCCGAGATGCGGCGCTTCTGCGACGATCACGAGTTCGTCGAGGTCGAGACGCCGACGATGCTGCACGTCGCGGGCGGCGCGGCCGCGCGACCGTTCCGCACGCATCACAACGCCCTCGATCTCGATCTCGACCTGCGCATCGCGACCGAGCTCAATCTCAAACGGCTCATCGTCGGCGGCCTCGAACGCGTCTACGAGATCGGGCGGATCTTCCGCAACGAAGGGATCGACACGACGCACAATCCCGAGTTCACGATGCTCGAACTCTACGCGGCGTATTGGTCGGTCGCGGAGATGATGGACTTCAACGAAGCGCTCTTCGCGCATCTCGTCGAGAAGGTTCACGGATCGACCGTCGTGACGTACGGCGGCAAGACGATCTCGTTCGCGCGACCGTTCAAACGCATCGGTTACTTCGAGGCGCTCGAAACGCACGGCGGGCTCTCGCGCGCGACGTTACTCGATCCGCGCGGCGCCCAGGACGCGCTCGCGGCGCTCGGCCTCCCACCGTCGCAGACGCACGGCCAGGCGCTCGACAAACTCTTCGAACGGATCGTCGAACCGCATCTCGTCGATCCGACCTTCGTGTACGATTATCCGGTCGTCATCTCGCCGCTCTCGAAACGGAAGCCGGACGATCCCGAGATCGTCGATCGCTACGAACTCTTCGGCGCGAACTTCGAGCTCTCCAACGCGTTCACCGAACTCAACGATCCCGACGACCAGCGTCAGCGATTCGAGGCGCAGATCGTCGAGCGTTCGAAGGGCGACGACGAGGTGCCGCCGCCGGATTGGGATTTCGTCGAGGCGCTCGAGTACGGCATGCCGCCGACGGCGGGGATCGGTATCGGCGTCGATCGCATCGTCATGCTCCTGACCGACCAACAGTCGATCCGCGAAGTGATCCTCTTCCCCTTACAGCGGCCGGTGGCGTGAGCGGGCGTCCGGATCTTCCGGCGCTGCTCGCCGGCATCGGCGCGCACGTCGACGGCGAGCGCGACGCGATCGCGAACGCGGCGAATCTCGCGGCGTTCGTCTACGAGTCGTTTCCCGATCTCAATTGGGCCGGGTTTTATTTCGTGCGCGACGGCGAACTCGTGCTCGGTCCGTTCGTCGGCAAGACCGCGGTCTCGCGGATCGGTCTGGGCGTCGGGGTCTGCGGTGCGGCGTGGGAACGCGCCGAAACGCTCGTCGTGCCGGACGTCCACGCGTTCCCCGGGCACATCGCCTGCGACGCGGAATCGCGTTCGGAGATCGTGATCCCGCTCTTTCGCGCGGGCGTCGTCGTCGGCGTGCTCGATTGCGACAGCCCGATCGGCGATCGCTTCGACGACGCGGATCGCGTCGCGCTCGAAGCGCTCGCCGCCGCGTACGTCGCGGCGAGCGACCCGGTCTGAGGGCGCGGTGAGACGCGCGCGCGCCGCCTGACCGAGGCGACGTACCGCGTCGTCGTCGAGTACGACGGCACGGATTTTCACGGATTCCAATATCAGCCGACGTTGCGCACGATCGCGGGCGAACTCGAAGGCGCGCTCTCGCGTCTGTTCGATCGGCCCGTCAAGGTGACGTGCGCCGGACGGACCGATGCGGGCGTGCACGCGAGCGGTCAGGTGATCTCGTTCGTCTCGCACGATGCGTTTCCGATCGACAAGCTCGCGATCGCGCTCAATACGTCGCTCCCGTACGATCTGAGCGCGCGCGACGCGGCGCGCGTCGGACGGGATTTCTCGGCCCGCAACTCCGCGCTCGCGCGCCAGTACACGTACGCGATCCTCAACCGGCGTCATCCCTCGGCCGTCTTGCGCCGTACCGCGCATCACGATTATCGCGAGCTCGATTTCGACGCGATGCGCGCGGCCGCCGCGCATCTCATCGGCGAGCACGACTTCGTGACGTTCTGCGGCGTGCTCCCCGACCGTGGCGGGACCGTCCGCACGCTCGACGCGATCGCGATCGAGCGCGACGGCGATCTCGTGCGCGTCCACTACGACGGCGGCGGCTTCCTCCACCGGATGGTCCGCGTGATGACGGGGACGCTCCTCGACGTCGGGGCCGGGCGCTACGCGCCCGAGGACGTCGCGAGGATGCTCGCGGCGCGCGATCGCCGCGCCGCGGGAACGACGGCGCCGGCCTGCGGTCTCTCGCTCGTCAACGTCGTCTATCCGGATTTCGAATCGCGCGCGGCGGGCGAGCGCGCTACGCGTCGTAACGCGTTACGAGGATCTTGATCTGTTTGGTCCGCGTCGAGCGCAGGAACGTGATGTTGACGTGCTGGCGTCCGAACGAAAACGGGAACATGTAGTCGAACGATTCCGCGGCGTCGCCCGTCCCTTTGACGAAGCGTTGGAAGCGGCCCATGAAGGCCTGCACGGCCGTACACGGCGCGACGTCCAAAAAGAAATTACGACCGATCACGCGCTCTTTGGAGAGCCGTGCGAGTCGGGATTCGTAACTGTTGTACTGCTCGATGTTGCCGTCGTGATCGACCGCGATCAGTCCGAACGGTAGGGCATCGATCTCCTCTTCGGAGAGTTCGAAGAGATCCGGAGAATCGAACATGTCGTTCGCAAGCCTTTCTCTCGGCGACGAGCTTCCCTCTTGAGCGATCCGCGCACGACGCGCGGTCTCGACCCGAACGACCTCGACCGGCTGTCGATGCGCGGACGCGTGGAGGCGATCGCGCGGCGCACCGTCGTGCCGCTCGACGGACCGACGATCGTCGTGGTCTTGGACGGTTATTTTCGCGTCTTCCGCAGCGCCGCGTTCGTCCGCGACGTCACGCTCGGGATCGCGGCGCGCGGCGACGTGCTCGCGGCGAGCGCGGCGTTCGGGGAGCGTCCGGCGGAATCGGGTGCCGAGGCGCTCGGCGACGGGATGATCCTGCTGCTGTCGGCCGAGACCTGGCACGCGGCCGCGGAAGCGGAGACCGAGCTCTACCTCAAGATGGCGTATTCCGTCTGCCGACGGACGGCCCGCGTTCAGGCGAAGGTCGAGAGCCTCAGCCGCTCGACCGTCGAGGGCCGGGTCGCCGCGACGCTGTTGGAGCTCGCGAACGATTTCGGCGAGCGGGGGCCCGGCGGCGAGGTGCGCCTCGACCTCCCGCTCTCCCAGGAAGACCTCGCCCGGCTCGCCGCGACGACGCGCGAGACGTGCTCGTCGATCGTCGCCGATTTCGCCCGGCGCGGGATGGTTCGCGGGAGTCGGCTCCGCGGGATGGTCGTCGTCGATCCGGAGCTTTTCGCGGCGACCGCGCGAGAGGGTTTCGAGGCCGCCGACCGCGGGTCGCGTTGACACGGAGCCGCCCGGCGCGTACAATCCGGAGGTTGTTCTCGGCCCACCGGGCCGCTTTTTCGCTCGTCTCCCGAAAGCTCCGATGCGCACCTATCAGCAGAAAACGGCAGAAACCCAACACGACTGGTACGTCGTCGACGCGGCGGGCCAGCGTCTCGGTACCCTCGCCGTGCGCGTCGCGAAGGCCCTCTCGGGCAAGCACAAGCCGACCTGGACGCCCCACATCGACGACGGCGATCACGTCGTCGTCCTCAACGCCGACAAGATCGAGCTCGGCGGCAACAAGTGGCTTCAGAAGGTCTACCACCGTCACAGCGGCTTTCCGGGCGGCCTCCGCACGGAGACGGCGCTCGACGTGAAGCGGAAGTATCCCGAGCGCCTCGTCGAGCGCGCCGTCCGCGGCATGTTGCCGACCAACCGCATGCGCGACGTCCAACTCCGTCGCCTCAAAGTCTACGCCGGCGGCGAGCATCCGCACGCGCCCCAACAGCCGAAGGAGCTTTTCTAAGTGATCGAACCGACCGAGCATTTCGGCGGGACGGGTCGTCGCAAGCGTGCCGTGGCGCGCGTGAAGCTGACGCTCGGCCAGGGCGTCATCCGCATCAACAAGCGCGACGTCGAGCAGTATTTTCCGCGGCCGAGTCTCCTGCAGATCGTCCGTCAGGCGCTCGAGGTCACCGAGACGAGCTCGCGCTTCGACGTCGAGGTCAAGACCGAGGGCGGCGGCGTCGCCGGTCAGGCCGGAGCCGTGCGGCACGGCATCGCGCGCGCGCTCGTCGAGATGGACGAGTCGCTCCGCGGCGTCCTGCGCAAGAACGGTCTCCTGACGCGCGACCCGCGCGAGAAAGAATCGAAGAAGTACGGTCGCAAGCGCGCCCGCAAACGCTTCCAGTTCTCGAAGCGCTAGACCCGAGCACCGGCTGAACGAAACGAGCCCTCGCGTATGCGGGGGCTCGTTTTTCGTTCGGGTTCGGGTTTGCGTTTCGGTCTGATGCTTCGTCTCGATTA
>CAZZXB010000027.1:0-25896 GCA_964658025.1 uncultured Janthinobacterium sp. | reverse complement strand
CGCCGTCGCGCTCGGCGACGGCGCGACCGTCGAGAAAAACGCCGACGGGAGCCTGACGATCGCGGACGCGGGCACCGACGGCGCGTCGATCGTCACGACGCTCGCGAAGAACGGCGACGGCGGGGTCGACGTCACGAACGTCGGGCACGACGTCGATCTCGGCGGCTATCTCGTGACGCACGAGGACGCGCCGACCGCCGTGTCGGGACCCGTCGCGTCGCCCGCTCCCGAGGCGCCGTCCGTCCCCATCTCTCCGATCGTCGCGCCGATCTCGCTCGCCTAGACGCGCTCGAATACGGCTATGCCAATCTGCTGGCACGCGCCCGGCGTAGTCTATCGCTAACGACGAACGATCGGGCGCGCCGAGCGCCGCTGGAGGACGAACATCCGTGAAAACCGATGCGAACGCGCACGCGACCACGAGCGACGACACGGAGCGCGACGACGCGCAGACGGGCGACGATATCCGCTACGGCCTGACCGCGCTCGGCGAAGCGCTGCTGAGCGAGCGCGGAAAAGGGCGTCGCTTTCGCGGTTTCGGACCGTGCGCCGTCGCCGGGTTCCGCGCGGCGGGCTAACGTCCCGGAAGCTGCGAAACTGGGACGCGTGATACGTCCCAGCACCTTTTCCATCGTCGGCGTCGATCGTGCGGCGGGCGAGATCGGTATCGCCGTCGCATCGAAGTTCTTGTCGGTCGGAGCCGTCGTGCCGTGGGTGCGGGCGGGCGTCGGCGCGATCGCGACGCAGGCGTTCGCGAACACGCGCTTCGGTCCCGAGGCGCTCGCGGGTCTCGCGCTCGGAGCGACGGCCCCCGAAGTCGCGCGACGACTCGTCTCGGGCGACGACGAGCGCGACGATCGCCAATTCGGAATCGTCGGCGTCGACGGCTCGAGCGAGAGCTTCACGGGCGCGCGGTGCATCGATCACGCGAGCGGGATCGCGGGCGACGGCTTCGCCGCACAGGGAAACTGTCTCGCGTCCGCCGCCGTCGTGGCCGCGCTCGCCGAAACGTTCCGCGAGACGCGCGGCGCGCTCTGCGATCGGCTCCTCGCCGCACTCCGCGCGGCGCAAGACGCGGGCGGCGACAAGCGCGGCCAACAGAGCGCCGCGCTCTTCATCGAAAAGCCGAACGGCGGATATGCGGGCTTCAACGATCGCTACGTCGATCTGCGCGTCGACGACGCGAGCCGTCCCATCGACGAACTCGCGCGCTTACTCGAACTCCACAAACTCTATTATTTCGAAGCCGCGCCGGAAGACGTCCTCGAGATCGACGCGCGCGTCGGCCGCGACCTCGTGGCGAATCTCAAACGCGTCGGCGTCCTCTCGGCCGACGTCGGAACCTACGACGATCGCGCGGCCGCCGCACTCGTCGCGCTCATGCACGTGGAGAATCTGGAGAATCGCGTTCGGACCGACGGCCGCATCGATCGCCGAACGTGCGAGTACGTCGCCGCGATGCCCGACGCGTGAGGTCCTGCGAGCGTCGGTCGCGTCAGAGCGACCATTGGTAGGCGTTCCAGTCTTCGACGATGCCGTTGGGACGGAAGCCGTGGAGATCGTCGTTGATCGCCTCGATCTGGCGCGGCCACCAGAGATAGACGTACGGTGCGTCTCGCGCGAGGAGCCGTTGGATCGTCGCGTAGGCGCGTTTGCGCGTCGGGCGATCGTAGCGATCGAGCGCGAGTCGCTGCGCGTCGTCCATCCGCGCCGTGCAGTATCGCGACCAATCGTATCCCTGCGGCGGCCGCTCGCGACAGGTCAGTTGCGAGGAGTCGTCGGGGTCGATGCCCGCGTACCAGACCATCAGCCCCGCGTCGAACTTGCCGCGCGCGAGGATGCCGCCTTCGGCGTACGGCGCATAGTAGATCGACGTGAGGTACGATTTCTGCGCGACGTCGATGCCGACGTTGCGCAACATCGACGCGACCACGACGCCGATGTTACGCTCGGTCAAGACGTCCGCGCGCGAGGCGAGTTCGAGTTGGAGCGGCCGTCCGTTTTTCGTCCTTATCCCGGACGGTCCGACCTTCCAGCCCGCTTCGTCGAGCAGGCGTCTCGCCTCGGCGACGTCGGGTTCGTCCGTCCCGGCGCCCGGGTCGAACGACCACAGCGAGCGCGGCTGATCTTCGGTCGCCGCGATCGTCGTACCCGACGTGATCGTCCGCACGAGTTCGCCTTTGTCGATCGCGAGTCCGACGGCGCGCCGCACGCGCGCGTCGTTCCACGGCGCGCGCTCGGTGTCGAACATGATCGATTCGGTCGCGTTCGTCGGAACGAGCCGGACGTCGACGCCGGGGATGCCGCGGAGTTGCGGGTAGACCCGCGGCGTCGCTTCGATGAACCAATCGATCTCGTGCGAGCGGACTTGCTGGGCGAGCGTGTTCTCGTCGCCGACGAGATGGATGACGACGTTGCGGATCTTCGGTTTGCCGAGGAAGTAGCGGTCGTTCGCCGTCAGTTCGAAGCGATCGCCCCGCGCCCAACGCACGAGTTTGTACGGACCCGTCCCGATCGGCGCCGAGTTGAACGGGATGCCGTTGAGGCTCGCGTATCGTTCGAGCAGGTGCGCGGGCATGACGAAATACTGGATGTCGCTGTGCGCGAAATACGTCTGTACCGCCGGACCGAAGCGGCGTTTGAGATGGAAGACCGCGGTCCACGGGTCGGGCGTGTCGATCCGCTCGATGACGTCGTAGCCGTGGCGCGACGAGACGGTCGAATTGGGGTTCATGATCGCCCGCCAGGTGAAGGCCACGTCGTGGCTCGAGAAGGGCGCCCCGTCCTGCCACGAGACGCCGTGGCGCAGATGATAGACGATGCGCAGGCCGTCGGGCGAGACGTCGCCGTTGGCGAGCGTCGGCACCCGCGCGGCGAGGATCGGCACGTCGTTGCCCTGCGGATCGGCGGCGATGAGGGGATCGAACACGAGCGCGATGACCTGCGTCTCGAACTCTTGCGTCGAGAGGATGGGATCGAGGGTGTTCGGGGCGCCGATCATCCCCACGCGCAACTCGTCGGGGTGCGTCCACGGGTGTCGCGCTCCGCCCGTGCCGTCGCGCCCGCTCCCGACGCGGGTGCAAGCGACCGCGAGGAGGGCGAGCGCCAAGCCGAGGAGGACGCGCGCGGCCAGCCGTGGGCGAGACGCCCGGCGCGAATGGGATGTCGGTGACATGGACGCTGACCTTCGCGAGGGAGGGTCCCGGACCGTTCGAACGCGGGGGCGAACGTTGACTCCGATCACCCGAAACTGATATAGTTCCGGGGTTCCGGCCTACCCGCGGTGGGGCGGAACTTGTGTGCGTGCCCGTCCCGAGGCCGCCGTCCGTGGAGTCTCCGTGCCGACAATCAGCCAACTCGTCCGAACCGGACGCGCGAAGATCGAGAAGAAGGTCAAGGCTCCGGCCCTGCGCGTCGCGCAAACGGGGCCCAAGCCCGGCCATCCCGATCTCCCGCTCCGCACCTTCGAAGTTCGGGGTAACCCGTTCCGTCGCGGCGTGTGTACGCAAGTCAAGACGATCACGCCGAAGAAGCCGAACTCGGCCCTCCGTAAGGTCGCCCGCGTCCGGCTGACCAACGGCGAGGAAGTGACGGCGTATATCCCCGGCGTCGGGCATAATCTGCAGGAGCACTCGGTCGTGTTGATCCGCGGCGGTCGCGTCAAGGATCTCCCGGGCATCCGCTATCACATCATCCGCGGAACGCTCGACACCTCCGGCGTCGCGAACCGCAAGCAAGCTCGTTCGAAATACGGCGCCAAGCGCTCCACGAAGAAATAAGGTAGGTTCACCGCATGCCACGTAAGGGTGCCGTCCCCAAACGTCAGATTCTGCCCGATCCGCGCTTCAATTCCAAAGTGCTCGCACGCTTCATCAACAAGATCATGCTCGCCGGTAAGAAGTCGACCGCGGAGCGGATCACCTACGGCGCCCTCGGCGTCGTCGGTGAGAAGTTGGGTCGCGATCCGATGGACGTGTTCACGCAAGCGCTCGGCAACGCGATGCCGATGGTGGAAGTCCGCCCGCGCCGCGTCGGCGGTGCGACGTACCAGGTGCCGATGGAAGTGCGCCCGGACCGTCGCCAGGCGATGGCGATGCGGTGGTTGATCCAGTACGCGCGCAAACGTCCCGGCCATTCGATGGAAGAGAAGCTCGCGAGCGAGATCATGGATGCGGCGAACAACGTCGGCGCCTCGGTCAAGAAGCGCGAAGACACGCACAAGATGGCGGAGGCCAATAAGGCATTCGCCCACTACCGCTGGTAATCGAAGATGGCAACGCTGATTAGAGAATATCCGCTCGAGCGGACCCGGAACATCGGCATCGCCGCGCACATCGACGCGGGGAAGACGACCGCGACCGAACGCATCCTGTACTACACCGGCCGCACGCACAAGATCGGCGAAGTGCACGACGGCGCGGCGACGATGGACTGGATGGTCCAAGAGCAGGAACGCGGCATCACGATCACCTCCGCCGCGACCGCGACGACCTGGCGCGAAACGCGCATCAACATCATCGACACGCCGGGCCACGTGGACTTCACGGTCGAGGTCGAGCGCTCGCTCCGCGTGCTCGACGGGCTCGTCGCGCTCTTCGACTCCGTCGCGGCCGTCCAGCCGCAGTCGGAGACCGTCTGGCGCCAGGCCAACAAGTATAAAGTCCCGCGGATCATCTTCGTCAACAAGATGGATCGCATGGGTGCCGACTTTTTCAACTGCGTCGCGAAGATCCGCGAACGTCTCGGCGCGCGCGCGGTTCCGATCCAGGTGCCGATCGGCGCCGAGGATCAGTTCCTCGGCGTCGTCGATCTGTTCACGATGAAAAAGATCGTCTACACCGACGATCTCGGGTCCACGATGGAGTCGCAGGAACTCGACGGCGAGTTGCTCGACGTCGCGAAAACGTGGCGTCAGGAACTCATCGAGGCGATCGCGGAACAAGACGACGAGTTGCTCGAGCTGTTTTTTGCGGGCGAAGATATCCCCGAAGCACGTCTGAAAACCGCGCTGCGCAAGGCGACGATCGCGGGCGACGTGTTGCCGATGCTCTGCGGTTCTGCGTTCAAGAACAAGGGCGTCCAGCCGTTACTCGACGCGGTCGTGGATTATCTTCCGTCGCCGATCGATGCAAAGCCGATCGCGGGCGTCGATCCCAAAGACGAGTCGAAGACGATCGTCCGCAAGGCCGACGACAAGGAACCGTTCGCGGCGCTCGCCTTCAAGATCGCGACCGATCCGTACGGCAACCTCACGTATTTCCGCGTCTATTCCGGCACGCTCGAAAAGGGCAGTTACGTCTACAACGCCCGGAGCGGTCGCAAGGAGCGCATCGGGCGCATCTTGCGGATGCACGCGAATCATCGCGAGGACATCGATTCGATCGGCGCGGGCGACATCGCGGCGGCGGTCGGGCTGACCGACACGCGCACGGGCGACACGCTCTGCGACGAAAAACAGCAGATCTTGCTCGAGAACATCACGTTCCCCGAGCCCGTCATCTCGCAGGCGATCGAGCCCAAGACGAAAGCCGACCAAGACAAGATGGGCACGGCGCTCTCCCGTCTCGCGCAAGAAGATCCGACGTTCCGGATGCGTACCGACGAGGAAACCCAGCAGACGATCATCGCCGGCATGGGCGAACTCCACCTCGAGATCATCCTCGACCGCCTCAAGCGCGAGTTCAAGGTCGAGGCGAACGTCGGCAAACCGCAGGTCGCGTACAAAGAAGCGATCACGAAACAGATCGAAAAACAGGGCAAGTTCGTCCGTCAGACGGGCGGCAAGGGTCAATACGGCGACGTGTGGCTCCGTCTCGAACCGGGCGAACCCGGCACGGGCTACGTGTTCGTGTGGGGCGTCGTCGGCGGCGTCATCCCCAAGGAATATCAGAAGGCGATCGCCGAGGGGATCCGCGAGTCGGCGACGAGCGGCGTGCTCGCGGGATATCCCGTGCTCGACTTCAAGGCGACCGTCTTCGACGGGAGCTACCACGACGTCGACTCCTCGGAAATGGCGTTCAAGATCGCCGGTTCCATGGCGTTCAAGGAAGCGAACCGCGCCGCGGGTCCGATCCTGCTCGAACCGATCATGAAGGTCGAAGTGACGACGCCGAAAGACTATCTCGGCGGCATCAACGGCGATCTCATGAAGCGCCGCGGCATGATCCAAGCGAGCGAAGACGTCGCCGGCGGCGCGCAGACGATCACCGCGAACGTCCCGCTCTCGGAGATGTTCGGGTACGCGACCGACATGCGCTCGGCGACCCAAGGTCGTGCCACGTACACGATGGAGTTTCTCCACTACGAAAAGGCTCCGAAGTCCGTCGAAGAAGAGATCGTCTCGAAGGCCAAAGGTACCAAACCCGCAGCGTAACCCTCGGGCCGCGAGCGCGGCGAAGAGGGCCATCGGGGGGTGTCACCGCCCCGCCGCTAAGCACACCGCACACGAAAAAATCCCACCCTGGTCCGCTCTCATGGGGATGAGCCTCTCATGGAGATGAGCCGCGAGCGCGGCGAAGGGGGCCATCGGGGGGTGTCACCGCCCCGATCTTAATAGAAAGCATCAAGCAAAACATGGCCAAGGCAAAATTCGACCGCAGCAAACCGCACGTCAACATCGGTACGACCGGTCACGTCGACCACGGCAAGACGACGCTCACGGCGGCGATCATTAATTGCCTCGCCACCGAGAACGCGAACATCCAGAAGCGCAACGTCGACGACATCGACAACGCGCCCGAGGAGAAAGAGCGCGGCATCACGATCGCGATCTCGCACCAAGAGTACGAGACGGCGACGCGCCATTACGCGCACGTCGATTGTCCGGGTCACGCGGACTACATCAAGAACATGATCACGGGCGCGGCGCAGATGGACGGCGCGATCCTGGTGGTCTCCGGTACCGACGGTCCGATGCCGCAGACGCGCGAGCACATCTTGCTCATGAAGCAGGTCGGCGTTCCGTACATCGTCATCTTCATCAATAAGGTCGATCTCGTCGACGATCCGGAGCTCCTCGAACTCGTCGAGATGGAAGTCCGCGAACTGCTCACGAAACAGGGCTTCGACGGCGACGACTGCCCCGTCATCATGGGCTCCGCGACGAAGGCGCTCAACTCGTCGGGCAAGCGCGACGATCCCGATGCCGCGCCGATCTTCAAGCTGATGGATGCGGTCGATTCCTACATTCCGACGCCGGAGCGCGCGGTCGATCGCCCGTTCCTGATGCCGGTCGAAGACGTCTTCACGATCACGGGTCGCGGCACGGTCGGCACGGGTCGCGTCGAGCGCGGTCAGGTCAAAGTCGGCGAAGAAATCGAGATCGTCGGCCTGCAAGAGAAGGCGCGTAAGACGGTCGTCACGGGCATCGAGATGTTCCGCAAGCTGCTCGACATGGGCATCGCGGGCGACAACATCGGCGTGCTCCTGCGCGGCATCGAGCGCACGGACATCGAGCGCGGCCAAGTCCTCGCGAAACCGGGTTCGATCAAGCCGCACACGAACTTCAAAGCCGAAGTCTACGTCCTCTCGAAAGAAGAGGGCGGGCGCCACACGCCGTTCTTCGCGAACTACCGTCCGCAGTTCTACTTCCGCACGACCGACGTGACCGGGACGATCAAGCTGCCCGAGGGCGTGGAGATGGTGATGCCCGGCGACAACATCACGATGGACGTCGAGCTCATCACGCCGATCGCGTGTGAAGAGGGTCTGCGTTTCGCGATCCGCGAGGGCGGTCGCACCGTCGGCGCGGGCGTCGTCACCGCGATTACCGAAGTCGCCGCGGCGGCGAAAAAATAATGGCCAAGCAGAAGATTCGCATCCGCCTCAAGGCGTACGATCACAAGGTGCTCGATCAGTCCGCCGAGCGGATCGTCGATACCGCGAAACGCACGGGTGCGTTCGTGAGCGGTCCCGTACCGCTCCCGACGGAGATCAACCGCTTCTGCGTCAATCGTTCGCCCCACGTCGATAAGAAGTCGCGCGAGCATTTCGAGATGCGCACGCACAAGCGCTTGATCGACATCCTCCAGGCGTCGCCGAAAACGATGGACGCGCTCATGCACCTCGATCTTCCGGCGGGCGTCGACATCGAACTCAAAGCGTAGGCCGTCGCCGCGCGCGAAGCGTTCGAGTTCGGAGGGCGTCCCGAAAATCGCGTGCCGCACGGCGCGCGATTTTTTTTCGTGCGTCCGTTCGCGACGGTGTGCGGGGCGCCGCGCGTACGGGGACCGCGCGCCGTCGCGATCCGTCGCGTGCGATAATCGTGGCTCGGCGGATGAGATTCGAATCGCTCCGACAAAACGAACGGTATGCCGATCCCGCTCAAGGTCGAACATCACCGAAACGTCGGTGGCACGCGTCGACGGATCTATCAATTGCTGACGGAGATGGGGACGTCCGCGGACGCGATCTGGCCGTACGCCGCGCAACCGTTCTTGCGTAGCGCCGGCCCGCTCGAACCGGGCAAGACCGAAGAGTGGCATCACGGCGTGCACGCCGTGCTCGACGAGGTGGTCCCCGAGGAACGCATCGTCTGGCGGTTTCGTAACGAGGGATTCGACGGGACGCACGGCTTCTATCTCGAGCAGAACGAGAAGAAGACGCGCGTGACGCATCGGATCGAGGCGACGCTCTCCGATACCGAAGGTCGCCTCTTCTGGCGTCGCCTCGAAGATACGAACGAGCGGACGCTCGAGGCGCTCTTCGACAAGCTCGAGCGCGTCCTCAAGCGCTAACCGACGCCGCCGGAGCTCGCGCTCGCCGACGCGCGCGCGATCGCGCGGGCGCGTTTCGCTAAAACTCGATCGCCGCGACGAACGAGCGAAACGCGCGATCGACGCGCGCGCGTTCGCCCGTCGCGAGCAAGTCGAGGAGCAGTCCGCGCACGACGGCGACGAGCAGCGTCGCGAGCGCGACGGCGCGTTCGCGGCCGAGTCCCTGACGCTCGAAGGTTCGGACGAACGGGCTCGTCCACAGCGCCGACGACGCGCGCAAGAACGCGCCGTGGCGCTTGCGATCTTGGAGCGCGAGCCCTTGCGTTTCGAAGAGCAGCCGCAAGAGGCGATCGTGTCGCGGTGCCGTGAGCCATTGCCACGCGCCGATCAAGAGCGTGCGGCCGTCGTATTCGGCGCTGCGGGCGTACCACGTCTCGAGTAACTCCGCTTGCCGGCGCGTCGCCTCGCCGAACACGGCACGGACGAGTTCTTCTTTGGAGCCGAAGTGATAGAGCATGGTGCGCGGACTCGCGCCGATCTCGGCGGCGAGCGGACGGAGCGAGAGATCGGCGAGACCGTGCGCGAGCACGTAGTCGACGATTTCGAGGAGGAGCTCGTCGCGGAGCGCTTCGTCGCGGAGGCGCGGCATCGCGTTAGGGTTGCTCGGACGATCCGCCGCGTCTTGCCGGACGGCGCGAAACCGTCGTTCGCGGCACGGCGTTCTTGTCGAGCGTATCCGCAAACCGAAGGAGTGCCCGTGCACGCGACCCGAGCCCGTTTCCTCTCGTCCGCCGCCGCTACCGCCGCGGTCCTCGTCGCCCCGCGCGCGCGGGCCGCGGACGAATTGCGCGTCGCCGTCGTCCCGGAAGTCGCGACGACGGCCGACTCGTACGCGCAGAAACAGCCGCTCGTCGACATGCTGCAGAAGGCCACGGGCCGTAGCGTCCGCGTGATCATCCCGACGAACTACGCGGCGACGGTCGAGGCGCTCGGAAACGGCGGGGTCGATCTCGCCCATTTCGGCGGTCTGACCTACCTCAAGGCGAACGCGCGTTACGGCGCGCGCCCGGTCGTCCAACGCGTCGAGGATCGGCGCTTCCACACGCTCTTCATCGCGAGCGCGAACGCGCCGTCGATCCGGGCGCTCGGCGATCTCAAGGACAAGAACTTCGCGTTCGGCGACGTCAACTCGACCTCGGGTCATCTCATTCCGGCGAAGGAACTCGTCGCGGCGGGCGTCGATCCCGATACGGCGCTCCACGCGCGATTCACGGGCAACCACACGGCGACCGTTCTCGCGGTCGCGTCGGGTGGCGTCGATGCGGGCGCGGTCGACGAGAGCGTCTATCGCAAGATGGTCGACGACAAGACGATCGACGCGGCGAAAGCGCGCGTCTTCCACACGAGCGAACCGTTCGTCGATTACGTGTGGGCCGTCTCGAAGGATCTCGACGCGAAAACGGTCGGCGCCGTGCGCGACGGCTTCTTGCACGCCTCCGATCCGAAACTACTCGCGATGCTCCGTGCGACGAAATACGTCGTCGCCGACGATCGGGAATACGACGACCTGCGCGCGATCGCGAAACGGCTCGGTCTCCTGTGATCGCCTTCGTCACGGGTGCGACTGCGGGATTCGGCGACGCGACGACGCGACGGCTCCTTCGCGACGGTGCCCGCGTCGTCGCGACGGGTCGGCGCGCGGATCGGCTCCGGGCGCTGCGCGACGAGCTCGGCGAGCGCGTCCATACGGTCGAGCTCGACGTGCGCGATCGCGCGGCGGTCTTCGCCGCCGTCGCTTCGCTCCCGAACGATTTCGCGGCCGTCGATCTGCTCGTCAATAACGCCGGACTCGCGAAGGGGCTCGAACCCGCGCAGGACGCGGAGCTCGACGATTGGGACGACATGATCGACACGAACGTCAAGGGACTGACCTACGTCACGCGCGCGCTCCTGACGGGGATGATCGCCCGCGGGCGCGGCCACATCGTCAATCTCGGATCGGTCGCGGGACAGTTCCCCTATCCCGGCGGGAACGTCTACGGCGCGACGAAGGCGTTCGTCTATCAGTTCTCGCTGAACCTGCGCGCCGATCTCTTGGGCACGCCGATCCGCGTGACCGACATCGAGCCCGGCATGTGCGGCGGTACCGAGTTCTCGAGCGTCCGCTTCCGCGGCGATACCGCGAAAGCGGATGCGGTCTACGCGAACACGACGGCGCTCACGGCGGACGACGTCGCGGAGACGATCGCGTGGGTCGCGTCCCGGCCCGCGCACGTCAACATCAATTCCGTCCAGCTCATGCCCGTCACGCAGGCGTTCGGTCCGCTCGCCGTCCATCGCGCCACCGAATAACGATACCGCGATGCTGCGGTTCGAGCACGTGTCGCTCGCGTACGGCGCGCGCTCGATCTTGCGCGACGTGTCGTTCGCGATCGAGCGCGGCGAACGCGTCGCGATCGTCGGCCCGAGCGGCGCGGGAAAGACGACCGCGTTCCGGCTCGCCTACGCCGCGTTCGCACCGACGGCGGGTCGCGTGATGCTCGCGGGCGAGGATCTCGCGGTCCTGCGAGGTCCGGCGCTCCGCGCCGCCCGCGCGCGGATCGCGGTCGTCTTCCAGGCGCACGGACTCGTCGAGCGCTTGCGCGTCTGGCAGAACGTCGTCGCCGGAACCTTCGGGCGGCGTGGGACGGTCGCGTCGCTACGCGCCGTCGCGCGGCTCTCCGCGCTCGATCGTCCGCTCGTCCTCGACGCGCTCGAACGCGTCGGGCTCGCGTCCCGTCTCGACGCACGGACCTCCGATCTCTCGGGCGGCGAGCGGCAGCGGATCGCGATCGCGCGCGCGATCGTGCAACGCGCCGAACTCGTCCTCGCGGACGAACCGGCCGCGTCGCTCGATCCGGCGCTCGGGAGCACGATCGTCGACGCGTTACTCGCCGACGCGCGCGCGCGCGGCGCCGCGCTCGTGTGCGCGCTCCACCAACCGCAACTCGCGGAGCGTTTCGATCGGATCCTGCGCGTCGCGGACGGTCGGGTGGAGGAAACCTCCGACGCGTGGGTGCTCTAGATCTCGCGGCGACGGCCGCGTACGTGCGCGTGCCGTTGCTCGAGACGATCGCGATCGCGTGCGGCGCGCTTCCGCTCTCGCTCGCGTTCGGCGCACCCGCGGCGCTCGCGATCGCGCGCGGCGGCGTCGTCGGGCGTCTCGTGCGCGGCGCGGCGGCGTTGGTCCGCGCGATCCCGGAGCTCGTGCTCGCGATCGTCTTCGTGGTCGCGCTCGGATTCGGCGCGGTCCCGGGGACGCTCGCGCTCGGTCTCTCGGGAGCCGCGACGGTCGCGCGACTCTACGCGGAATTATTGGAATCGGTCCGTCGCGATCCCGAAGAGGCGCTTCGCGCGACGGGCGCGACCCGCGCGACGAGCTTTCTCGTCGGTCTCGTTCCCGCGGCGTGGCCCGGTCTCGTCGGCTTCGCGGCGTACGCGTTCGAAAGCACGGTTCGCGCATCGGTCGTCGTCGGCGTCGTCGGTGCGGGCGGCATCGGATCGGCGCTCATGTCGACGCTCAACGTGGCGGATTATCCGTCGTTCTATCTCTACGTCGTCGTGCTCGTCGCGCTCGTGCTCGCCGTGGATCGCGCGAGCGAGGTACTCCGTCTTCGGGCGCCGGTGTGGCTCGCGTTCGCGCTTCTCGGTCTCGTCACGCTCGTGGGGATCGCCGCGTTCGCCGCGACCGACACGCCGTGGTCCGCCTTTCGTACCGCGCCCGAGCATCTGGGGCACTATCTCGCGCGCGCGTTTCCGCCCGCGTTCACGCCCGTCGTGCGGGCGACGGCGCTTCGCGGCGTCGTCGAGACGGTGTTCGTCGCGTTCGCGGGGACGATCGTCGGCGCGATCGCGGCGATCCCGCTCGGATTCGCGCTCTCGCGGCTCGTCGCGTCGGGTTGGATGCGCGGGACGGGGTATCGTCCGTGGTCGCTTCCCCTCGAAGCGCTCGCGACGATCGTTTCGGCGATCGCCCGCGCGACGCCGCCCGTCGCGCTCGCGCTCCTCGCGCTCGCGTGGGTCGGTCTCGGGCCGAAAGCGGGCGCCGTCGCGCTCGCGATCCACACGGCGGGCGTGCTCGCGAAACTCTTCGCCGAGAGTTTGGAACTCGCGGAGACGGCCGCGGCGGAAGCGCTCGTCGCGAGCGGGAGCACCGCGTCCGCGACCGTCCTCACCGCGATCGTTCCGCCCGCCGCGTCGGCGTTACTCGCCCACCTGCTCTACCGCGTGGAGTGGAACGTCCGCGCGTCGACGACGCTCGGGATCGTCGGTGCGGGCGGTCTCGGTCAGGCGATCTTCAACGCGCAGCAACTCTTTCACGACCGCGAACTCGCCGCGTACGTGCTCGTGGCGATCGCGCTCGTCCTCGTCGCCGACACGCTAACGGTCGCGCTGCGACGCGGGATCACGGCGGCGACGATGGTACGCTGACGATGCCTCGGCGCGACGCTTCGCCCGCGGTCGCGCCGATGACGACCCCGCGCGAACGGGTGCGCGCGTCGGCTACGAGCGCCCGACCGGTTCGGCGTCGGCGTGACGTTACGTCGCGTGCGCCGGTCGCGGTTTCGCGCGAAGGTATTGGTCCGGCCACGCGACGTCGACGCCGAGCTCGGTCGCGGCGCGGAGCGGCCAGTACGGATCGCGCAGGAGTTCGCGTGCGAGTAAGACGAGATCGGCGCGTCCCGCGCGGACGATCTCGTCCGCCTGCGTCGCTTCGGTGATGAGCCCGACCGCCCCGACCGCGACGTGCGCTTCGGCGCGGATTCGCTCCGCGAACGGAACCTGATAGCCGGGCGAGAGTTCGATCTTCTGCGCGGACGTGAGACCGCCCGACGAGACGTCGACGAGATCGACGCCGAGCTTCGCGAGATCGCGCGCGAGCGCGACCGACTCGTCGACGGTCCAGCCGCCGTCGGCCCAATCGGTCGCGGAGATGCGGAAGAAGAGCGGGAGGCTCGGGCCGATCGCCGCGCGGACCGCGACGGCGACCTCGCGCGCGATGCGCGTGCGATTCTCGAACGAGCCGCCGTAGGCGTCGGTGCGATCGTTTGCGAGCGGCGAGAAGAATTCGTGGAGCAGGTAGCCGTGGGCGGCGTGGACCTCGATGACGCGAAAGCCGGCCGCGACCGCGCGCTTCGCCGCGGTCGCAAACGCGCCGACCACGTCCGCGATCTCGGAGACGGTGAGCGCGTGCGGGACGCCGTCGGTCGGCGCGTACGGAGATGCGGACGGGGCGACCGTCTGCCATCCGCCTCGGCCCGGTTCGAGAAACGTGCCGCCCGTCCACGGCGCCGACGTGCTGGCCTTGCGCCCGGCGTGCGCGAGTTGGATGCCGGGGACGGCACCTTGGCTCGAGACGAAGGCGCAGATGCGCGCGAGCGTCTCGCAATGTTCGTCGCGGTAGATTCCGAGATCGCCCGGCGTGATCCGCCCCTCCGCGACGACGGCCGCGGCCTCCGTGAGCACGAGACCCGCGCCGCCGACGGCGCGACTCCCGAGATGGACGACGTGCCAGTCGTTCGCGAAACCGTCTTCGCTCGAGTATTCGCACATCGGCGAGACGGCGATCCGGTTGCGAAACGTGACGTCGCGGACGGTCAGGGAATCGAAGAGGTTCGGCACGCCCGCTACGACACGGAGGCGCCGCGGCGAGGTTTCACGCGCGTCCGCGTCTCGCGCTCGAGCCGACCGCGTGGTTACGGCGAAGGCGAGGCGTCTGGCGCCGCCGTCGGTTGCCCCTGACGGAACGCCGGGTGGGTCCGCCGCGCGGACGTCATCGCCGTTTTGAATTGCGTCTGTTGGTCGGGCGTCAGCACGCCGTCGATCTGCTCGAGCACCTGCTCGTGCGTCATCGGCGTCGCGGTCCGACGCGAGGCGCGATAGTTCTTCATGATCTCTTTGATCTTACTCTTTTGATCGTCCGAAAGTCCGAGCGATGCGAGCGCCGCGCGCATGCGATTGTGCCGGATGCGCGCGCCCGGCGCCGGCGACGACATCGCCGAGGGTGAGGCCATGGCGTCCGGCGGCGGGCTGCTCTGCGCGAAAGCGGCGCCCGCGGACGATGTGACGAGCGAGAGGACGAATGCGGGAAGGAGGAACGAACGGCGGTCGGACACGGGCGGCTCCTTACAAAGCGTGCACCCGTTAAAACGTGCGCGCGCGGGGCTCCGTTGCCGCGTGCGGTGAAGGTCGGGTGAGAAACGAGATGCCTTCCGGTACGGCGAACGCACGGGTCGTGAAGACGCATACGGACTACCTCTACGTCCAAACCGACGACCGTTACGAGATCCGCGATATCACGGACGAGGTCGAGCGCATCGTCGCCGCGGCGAAGATCCGCGAAGGCATGGTTCTCGTGAGCGCCATGCACATCACGGCGAGCGTCTTCGTCAACGATCGCGAGGCGGGACTCTGGTCCGACATCATGACGTGGCTCGAAGGGCTCGCGCCCGCCAAGCCCGAGTACGAACACCATCGCACGGGCGAGGACAACGCCGACGCGCATCTCAAGCGCATGGTCCTCGGCCATCAAGTGCTCGTGCCGATCACGAACGGGAAACTCGATCTCGGTCCCTGGGAGCGCGTCCATTACGGCGAGTTCGACGGTCGGCGTCGCAAGCGGATCGTCGTGAAAGCGATGGGCGAATGACGGAGGCCACGCGGCGCCCGCCGCGGACGCCGTCGCTTACGCGGGCCGAATCGCGATCGCGCGGACGCCGTCGCTCGCGTGCGCTTCGAATTTCTTGAAGTTCTCGAAGAAGAGGCCCGCGAGTTTTTTCGCTTGTGCGTCGTAGGCGGCCTTATCCGCCCAGGCGTTGCGCGGGTTGAGGACGTCCGCCGGAACGTCGCCGAGCGCGGTCGGGATCTCGAGACCGAAGAACGGCTCGCGCTCGAACGTCGCACCGCCGAGGCTTCCGTCGAGCGCCGCGTTCACCATCGCGCGCGTGTGCGCGATCGACATCCGGTTGCCGACGCCGTAGGGTCCGCCGGTCCAGCCGGTATTGACGAGCCAACACGTGACCTCGTGTTTCGCGATCCGCTCGCCGAGGAGCTTCGCGTAGACCGTCGGATGATGGACCATGAACGGCGCGCCGAAGCACGTCGAGAACGTCGCCGTCGGTTCCGTGACGCCGCGTTCGGTCCCCGCGACCTTCGCCGTGTAGCCGGAGAGAAAATGGTACATCGCTTGTTCGGGCGTCAGCTTCGAGATCGGCGGTAAGACGCCGAAGGCGTCGGCCGTGAGCATCACGATCGTCTTCGGATGACCGGCGATGAGCCCCGGCACGATATTCGGAATGAATTCGACGGGATAGGCCGAGCGCGTGTTCTCGGTCTTCGCCTCGCTCTCGAGATCGAGCGCGCGCGTCGCTTCGTCGACGACGACGTTCTCGAGAACCGCGCCGAAACGGTGCGACGCCGACCAGATTTCGGGCTCCGCCTTCTGCGAGAGACGGATGACCTTCGCATAACAGCCGCCTTCGAAATTGAAGACGCCGTCCGCGGACCAGCCGTGTTCGTCGTCGCCGACGAGCGGTCGTTTCGAGTCGGCCGAGAGCGTCGTCTTCCCCGTCCCCGAAAGCCCGAAGAAGACGGCGGTGTCGCCGCCCGGACCGACGTTCGCCGAGCAGTGCATCGGGAGCACGTCGCGCAGCGGCATGAGATAATTCATCAGCGTGAAGACGGACTTCTTGATCTCGCCCGCGTAGCGCGTGCCGCCGATGAGGACGATCTTGCGCGCCATGTCGATCAGGATGAACGTCCCGCTGCGCGTTCCGTCGCGCGCCGGATCGGCGACGAACTCGGCCGCGTCGACGACGGTGAATTCCGGAACGAAATCGGCCGGCGCTTCGTCGGGCGTCAGGAAGAGGTTGCGCGCGAAGAGCGAGTGCCACGCGTACTGCGTGATGACGCGCACGGGGAGACGGTACCGTTCGTCGGCACCGACGTAGGTGTCGAGCGAGTAGATCTCGCGCTCCGAGAGATACGCGGCGACGCGTTCGAATAACGCCCCGAACACCGTCGCGTCGATCGGCTTATTCGTATCGCCCCAATCGATGTGCGTCTCGCTCCCGGGCTCGCGCACGAAGAACTTGTCCTTCGGCGAACGACCGGTGTGCTCGCCCGTTTCGACGACCATCTGGCCCGCCGCGCCGAGTTCGCCTTCGCCTTTACGGAGCGCGTGTTCGTACAGCGACGCGACCGACAGGTTGCGGTGCACCGCCTTGGCTTGCGCGAGCCCGAGGGATTCGAGATGGGCCCGCAAGCGATTGTCGATTTCCGGGAGAGTTATGATGACCGCGCACCTCCGACGATAGACGATAAAAGTTGTGCGCGCTCGCGTTTCGTGCCTTCCGAAAAAGTAAGGAAATCCGGGAGGCAGAAGGCTCGCGGATGCGTAGAACCGCGACTCTTGTCGTAGCACTCTTACTCGTCGCGGCTCCCGCGGCGGCGCGGACCGACGGCATCGTCGTCGGGGTCATGCCGAGCGGCTCGCTCGATGCGATCACGGACGTCGCTGGCGTGCGCGTGGGTCAAGTGACGAAGATCGCAGGGCCCGCGGGCCCGCTCGTCCCCGGCGTCGGGCCCGTCCGGACGGGCGTGACGGTCGTCCTCCCCGACGCCGATCCGTGGGACGATCGCGTCGCCGCGGCGACGTACGATCTCAACGGAAACGGCGAACTCTCGGGCGCGCACTGGGTCGACGAGGCGGGCTTTCTCGAGGTGCCGATCGCGCTGACGAACACGCTCGACGTCGCGCGCGTCGACGACGGCGTGATCGATTGGCTCGTCGCCCGGCACCCCGGGATCGGCGTCGACGACGACGTCCCGCTCCCGGTCGTCGCCGAGTGCGACGATCAAGGGATAAACGATATCGTCGGCCGACACGTCGCGCCGAGCGACGCGGTCGCCGCGCTCGAAGCGGCGCGGCCGGGTCCCTTCGCCCGCGGCGACGTCGGCGCGGGGACCGGAATGCGGGCGTTCGGATTCAAAGCCGGAATCGGCACGGCCTCGCGCGTCGTGCCGCGGGAGAACGGCGGCTTCACGGTCGGCGTGCTCGTCAACGCGAACACGGGTTCTCGCGCGGAACTACGCATCGACGGGGTCGCGGTCGGGCGGGCGTTCGAGCACGAGCTCTTGCCGACGCAGACCGCGGCCGCCGCCTACCTCCCGCACGGTCGCGCCGCCGACGGCAGCGTGATCGTCACGATCGCGACCGACGCACCGCTCGATGCCCGGCAACTCCGCGAGCTCGCGAAGCGGGCGACGCTCGGGCTCGCGCGCACGGGCGTGACGTCCCACGTTTCGAGCGGCGATCTGCTCATCGCGTTCAGCACGACGCATCGTTTCCCGCGCGATCCGAAGGCGCCGCTGCCGGTCGCGCTCGTCGACGACGACGACACGATGGACGCGCTCTTCGCGGCGACCGCGGAGGCGACCGAGTCGGCCGTGATCGACGCCTTGCTCTCGGCCCGAACGCTCTCGGGCGCGCGCGGACTTACCTATTACGCGTTGCCCCACGATCGCGTCCGTCGACTGCTCGCATCCGCAAAGCATTCTTAACCGAATCCGACGTGTATTCGACCCGGACATGGGATAAGATCATCTGGAGCGCGGCACCCATCGTCGGGTCGCATCGCGCAAAAAGCTTGTCCGCAAGAGGCAAGGGGGCAACAAGGCGTCACGGTTTCGGCCGAGGCGCCTTGTTGTTTACTCCTTGACGATCGGTGCGACGGGAAACGTATCGCGGGCCGCCGGGTTCTCGTTCACGCCGCTCCGGCGGGTGTCACGAGTCCGGCCGCGGCGCTGTCCATCGGCGTGACGTACATCGGCTTCATCGGCAACACCGCGTCGATCGAACGGTCGCCCGCCGTCACGTGGCAGAGCGCCTGATCGCGCGTCATCGAGAAGAGGACGCTCGGATCGATGCCGTTCTTGTTGTACTTCGTCGCCCGGGCGAGAAGCGCGAGCGTCGCATCGTCGTCGGTCTTGAAGAAGATCTTCTGCGTGAAGTTCTGGAGCGCGGCGTCGACGTGGTGCGTGGCGAGCACGGCGTAGAGCGACGCGACGCCTTGCGTCGTACCGAGCACCATGCAACCGGCGGACCGGATGACGCCGAGCGACGAGACGTCGGATTCGGAGATGCAGAGCTGGTACTCGTCGATCCCGAAGACGACGGGTCGCGTCTGGTTCAACGATCGATCGGAACGGCGGTTTTCGACGGCGGTAAAAAAACGACGCTTCGCGAGCGTGTAGATCGCCTGCGCGGCGCGTTCGTACTTCGAGCGGGGCACGTGGAGGACGATCACGTTGCCGTCGAAGACGGTGTTCATCGAAATGAGGTTCTGCTTTTTCGCGAACGTCTTCGCGATGTTGACGTCGCGGAGCGGTTCGAGTAACTGCGCCACGCTGAACTGTACGGCGCGCCGGGATTCCGGGGTCATCTGCAGGTAGCGCGTGTCTTCGTAGCTGATCGCCTCGCGGATCGTCCAGGCTTCGTCGCCGTCGTGCGGGATCGCGCGCATCCGTTCGATCGCCTGGATGCGCGCGACCGCCGCGAACTTGTCGTCGAAGCAGTAGCTCGTCAGGTGCTCGAACGTATAGTACTGGTCGCCCGCCGCCTGCAACATGCGGAGCGCGTTTTTCATGCGCGCGAGACCGGCGTCGACCCATTGCTTCGCGTCGTCGCTCACGCGTCCGAACGTGTCGCGAAAGTAGACCGCGTCGACGTCGGGACTCCCGCAGAGGAGTTCGATGCCCATGAGCGATCCCGGCATCACGACGGTCGCCGTCCGGCCCGCGCGGCGCGCGATCTCCACGACCTCGCCGACCGCCTCCGCCTTCGCGCAGATGATGAGCGCGCCCGCGCCCATGTCGCCGAGCATGCGCGTGAGCATCGGATTGTACCCGCGGGTCGTCTTCCCCGAGCCCGACGATCCGAAGATCATCGTGTGGCGGCAGAGATCGTCGACGCCGAAGGTCACGTCGTCGGGAGCTTCACCGAGCGTGAGCGTCGTGGCGGGAGCTTGGTCGTCCATGTACCTCGGGCTCGAGTGGGGGCGAGCGTTGTCTCTACGGTCATCGTCCGGGGGGCGAAGTCGCAATAGCCGCGTGACGAAATAAAGACGCCCGGCAGAGCCGGGCGTCTCGAGATCGTGACCCACGCATGGGTTCGGACGGATGGACCGAGCGCGATTATGCGACGTGCATCGGTGCGAGGTCGTGCGCCTGCAGGACCGCGCCGGGCGAGATCACGTGGCGTTTGAGGCCGAGCTTCGTCGGATCGACGCCGAGCGCGAGCGCGACGAGTTGCGGGAGATGGAACGTCGGCAGATCGGTCCGGCCCCAGCGGGCCACGGCGTCGGCCTGGTACCCGTCGAGGGCGAGGTGGCAGAGCGGACAGGGCGTGAGGACGGCTTCCGCGCCCGCATCCTTGGCCATGCGCATGTTCTGACCGACCATGTTCGCGGCGACGCCGCCCTTTTCGAGTTGGATGTGGAAGCCGCAGCAACGGGTCTTTCCGGCATAATCGACGGGTTCGCCGCCGAGGGCCGCGATGAGATCCTCGAGCGAGTGCGGATTCCGCGCCGATTCCCATCCGTTGACCGATTCCGGACGGATGATGTGGCAACCGTAGAACGCGGCGACCTTGAGGCCGCGGAGCGGGTTGACGACCATCGATTTGAGCGTGTCGAGTCCGATGTCGTCGATGAGGAGCCAGAGCAGGTGGCGGACGGAGACGCCGCCGGCGTAGCGGGCGTTGAACTTCCCGAGGATGGCGTTGGCCTGCTCCATCTGGTTTTCGTTCTCGAGCAGTTCCTTGTTCGCCGCGCGCATGTGGCCCGTACACGTCGAGCAGATCGTGATCACGTCGTCGAGGCCGAGCGCTTCCGCCTGCGCGTACGTCCGCGCGTTGAGGACGCGGGCGACGTCGCGGTTGACGTCGTTGAGGACCGATGCGCCGCAGCACGACGCCGCGGTGAGTTCGACGAGCTCGATGCCGAGTTTCTCGGCGAGCAACATCGTGGAGTTGAAGAGTTCCGTACACGACTCTTTCGCGACGCAACCGGGGAAGAAGCCGTAGCGCTTCGTTTGGGCGGATTTCGTGCGATGCTTCGCGGGCAGGACGTCGGTGATCACGGACATTATGCGACGGGGACCTCCATGGTTTCGAAGATCGTCCGGATCTCGGAGACCTTCTCGACCGGATGCATGAAGAGCGGCGGTACTTTTCCTTTGGAGGCCAGCCGGATACCGAGCGGCATGATACGTAAGAGGCCTTTGATGTTGAAGCGACCGACGGTGCCGACGATCACTTCGTTTTCGGCGAGCATGCCCGTCTGCTTGATCGTTTTCGCGATCGTCAGCGCGTGGCGCGGACCCGGCGCGTCGGTCTGTCCGACCTCGATCGAGATGCGTTTCGTATCGATGATCCGATCTTGCGGATCGACGTGCTTGGGGCAGTACGAGCACGCGTAGCAATGCGCGCAGAGCCAGAGATAATCGTCGCTGATCTGCGCGACGCGTTCGTTGCGCTTCGAGTCGCGCGTGTCTTCGATGAAGCGATAGGCGTACGCGATCGCCGCGGGACCGGCGAACGACGGATCGACGCTGACGACGGGGCATAGCGAGTAGCAGGTCGCGCACATGACGCAGTTGGCGACGGCGACGAGCTTCTTCATGTCCTCGGGCGACACGCGCCGCTCGCGCTCGTGATCCTCGTCGCGATCGGCCGGCTGCAGGTACGGCTGGAGCCGCGAGTATTTATCCCAGAACGGATCCATGTGGACGACCATGTCCTTCATGGGCTCGAAGTTGGGCATCGGGTCGACCTTCACCGATCGGTCGTCGCGCAGGACGGTCGAGATCGGCGTCTTGCACGCGAGTCCGGTGACGCCGTTGATGTTCATCGAACACGAGCCGCAGATCGCGGAGCGGCACGAACGGCGAAACGAGATCGATCCGTCGACGGTCGCCTTCGCGAATTCGAGCGCGTCGAGCACGGTCGCGTTCTCGTCGAAATCGATCGCGACGCGTTCGCGACGCGGTTCGGCGTCGACGGCTTCGTCGAAGCGGAAGAGATCGAGCGTGATATCGGCCATCAGTAGCTTCTCACTTGCGGCTGGTACTTGGTGAACGTGACCTTGCGCGAATAATCCGCGCGCGGGTCGCCGTCGGTATGGTGCATGAGCGTGTGGACCATCCACTTCTCGTCGTCACGATCGGGGAAGTCCGTGCGCGCCTGCGCGCCGCGGGACTCCGTGCGGTTGAGCGCGCCGAACGCGATCGGTTGCGCGACGTCGACGAGGAATTCGGTTTCGAGCAACCCGACGAGATCCGTGTTGAAGGTCGTCGACTTGTCCATAACCGTCATCGTTTTCGCCGCCTCGCGGACGCTGCGTAAGCCGTCGGTCGCCCGCGTGAGTTCGGCGTCGTTGCGAAAGATGAAGACGTTGTCGCTCATCACCGCGTTCATCTCTTTGCGGACCTGGCTGTGCCGGACGCCCTTCGTGCGGCCGAGGATCTCGGCGATGCGACCCTTCTCGCTCTGGAGCGTCCGCTCCGAGGGGCGCACGTCGCCCTGACTCTTGATGTACTGCACCGCGTGCTTCGCCGAACGCGCGCCGAAGACGATCGTCTCGAGCAGCGAGTTTCCGCCGAGGCGGTTCGCCCCGTGGACGCTCACGCACGCCACTTCGCCCGCCGCGTACACGCCCGGGATCCGCGTGGCGCCGAATTTGTCGGTTTCGATACCGCCCATCGCGTAGTGCATGCCCGGCAGGATCGGGATCGGCGTGTCGATCGCGTCCTTGCCGGTCGCGTCGAGTGCGAGTTCGCGGATCTGCGGCAGTCGCTCGAGGATCTTTTCGCGGCCGAGGTGACGCAGGTCGAGCATCACGCACCCGTCGATCCCGCGACCCTCGAGGATTTCGGTCCACTCCGCGCGGCTCACGACGTCGCGCGAGGCGAGTTCGCCCTTGTTCGGCGCGTACTTGAACATGAAGCGCTCGCCCTCGCTGTTGAGGAGGTAGGCGCCTTCGCCGCGCGCGGCTTCGGAGAGCAACACGCCGTTCTCTTTGAGCGACGTCGGGTGGAACTGGACGAATTCCATGTCCATGAGCGGGATGCCGGCGCGATAGGCGATCGCCATGCCGTCGCCCGTGGAGGCGTAGCCGTTCGTCGTCTTCGCGTAGACGCGACCGAGGCCGCCGGTCGCGAAGATCGTCGCCTTCGCCGTCACGAGTTCGAGTTCGCCCGAACGCATGTTGTACGCGACGACGCCCGTGCCGATGCCGTCTTCGACGCAGAGCGCGGTCGCGAAATACTCTTCGTAGACTTTCACGTTGAAACGCTCGAGCTGTTCCCAGAGCGTGTGCAGGATGACGAGCCCGGTCACGTCGGCCGAGTAGCACGTCCGCGGCGAGCCCGCGCCGCCGAAGGGCCGCTGTGCGATCCGGCCGTCGGGGAGCCGCGAGAAGATGCACCCGCGATGCTCGAGCCAGACGATCTGACGCGGGGCGTCTTCGGCCATCGCCTCGATCGAGTCCTGATCGCCGAGATAGTCGGAGCCCTTGACGCAGTCGAACGCGTGTTGCTCGGGCGAATCGTCTTCGCGATTGCCGAGCGCGGCGTTGATTCCGCCCTGTGCCGCGCCCGAATGGCTGCGAACGGGATGCATCTTCGAGACGATCGCGACATCCGCGCCGCCCTCGGCCGCCTCGACGGCGGCGCGCATGCCGGCAAGGCCGCCGCCGACCACGACCACGTCGTGCTTGATCAAACTTCTTCGCCCTTCACGTGTGAGGATGAAACTGCTTTTCAGTCTATGCGATGGAACGAGACCGCCAAAGGACCTTCGTCGCACGAACGTTCGGCCCCGTCCCCCACGCGCGACGGCTCGCCGACGGAAATGCGACGGCGCGAGGCCCCCGAAGGTGCCCCGCGCCGCGCGATTCGACCGCCGTCGGAGGTCGCGAGCTTATTACGGGTTGGTCGCGGTCCCCGGGATCCCCGCGGCCGGAAGGCTCGTGCCGAGCAATTGACGCCCGTCGACGGTTCCGTTGCCGATCACGAGATCGTACGGCGTCTTCGTCGCGTACTTGCCGTTGTTGCCGGGGATGCCCGCGTGATGGAAGGGCTTCCCGGAACCGGCATTTTGTTTTTTGGCGCGATTGTAGATGTCGGTGTTCTCGAGCCCGAGGCGGCCCTTCGTGAGCGCGACCTTGAGCGCGAGGAGACCGGCGATGTCGGGGGCGGACGCGCTCGTCCCGATGACGCCGACGAACTGGCCGCCGATCGCTTCGTAATCCGCGCTGTCGGGTGAGTTGCACGAGATGGCGTCGCCCGGGCAGCCGCCCATGTGTTGCGCCACGTCGGGGACGGTGCGGGCCGAGGACGATTGCGTCGGGACGAGCTTCTGATACGACGGCTTCTTCCAGACGATGCTCACGCCGCCGCCCGAGGCCCACACTTCGCCTTTGGCTTCGCGATCGTATCCGGCGTTTTCTCTGACGTACGCCGAGTTGTTGCTGCCGGAGGTGGCGGTCGTGACGAGGTTGGTCCCGCCGACGCCCGTGACGTACGGATCGCTCGCCGGATCCTCGACGCTCAGGGTCGGCTTCTGTGCCGCGCCGACGAGCGGGATCGCGCCGTGGTCGCCGCTGCTCGCGACGAAGGTCATCCCCTGCGACGTGCCCTGCGCGAACGCTTGCTCTTCCATGGTGAGGAGATAGATCTGCGACTTGCCGCCGTTATTCGCGGCCGTGTAGTCGGCCTCCGGACCGCCGAACGACATGCTGACGACGTCCGCGACGTTGTCCTTGACGATCTGATTGAGTCCCTTGAGGATGGTCGAGCTCTGGAGATCGTGGAGGTCGTACAGTCCGATGGTCGATGCGAGCGAGACGCCGCCCGACTGCTGGATGTCGAGGTGCGTCTCCCCCGAATTGTTCGGGCTGTAGGCGAGGCCGCCGTTGATCGGGATCGACGTGATCGAGGGCCACAGGCTCTTCGGCAGACCGTCGTCGGTGAAGTAGTTCGCCATGTCGGAGGCGTTGTAGTTTCCGCTCATCAGGATCGCGATGCGAACGCCCTTCGCGGTGAGCGCCTGCGCCGAGGGAAGGTCGTACGCCTGGCGGAGATCCGCCGCGAGATACGGTCCGACGGAACTGGCGAAGTTGAACGGGTTGGCTCCGAGCGAACGGTGCGGGACCGTGCCGACGATGACCGAGTGTTTCCGTTTCGGCGCGGCGGTCGAGAAATTCGGCGTGAGCGCGCCGCTCGCGGCGAGCGCGGGCGGCATCGTGAGCGCGCGATCCGCGACGAGGCGTTGCGTTCCGTCGGCGAATCGCGCGTGCGCGAGACGGATGCCGAAGGTCGCGTCGACCGCGCTCGCCGAGCCCGTGACGCCGAGCATCTGTCCGCTCCGCTCCACGACGGCGAGTCCGCGCGCCGCGAGTTCGGAGGTGACGCGTGAGACGGTCGCGTTCGTCGGTCCGAAGTCGGCCTCGAACTGCGCGGGCGTCAGCCAATGGTGGTACTCGGGAGAGCCTTCCGAATTCTGCGCCTCGATGAGGGCATCGAGCGACGAGCGATCGCGGAGGGGAAAGTAGAGTTCGAAGGCGACCTGCTCGGTCGGCCTCGCCGCGAGGAGCGCGGTCGGTTCGTCGGCACGCGCCGGGAGCGCGATCGCGAGCGCGCCGATCATCGTCGCCGCGGCCCCGAGCGCACGCGAGAGAACCGAGAGTTTGGTACGGTCAGTCATGAAGAAATTCCTCAACCTGATAGAGAGAGTTCGTTTGAGATGCTCGCGTGATTCGTCGGGAATGCCGTCCGCGGGAGAAGCTACGGTACCGAATCTTTAGATCGGCCGGGAGATCCCGCGCTCGTTCTCGCGATCGGACGGTTCGGACGCGCGAGCCGTCGCGACTCGATTCGATCGATTCCGCGTTCGTGCCATCGTAGCGCCGGACGATTACACTTCGCTTACATCGACCACGTCGACCGTTGTGCGTTGTGCGTTGTGCGATCTCGCACCGACGGATCGTTGTCGCGACGATCGGCGACGGCGACGCGGCGCGTCGCGCGCCGTCCCCTCGATCGTGGGATCGTCGCGCTCGCGATCGCGAACGCGCCGACGATTCGT
>CAZZXB010000026.1:0-26065 GCA_964658025.1 uncultured Janthinobacterium sp. | reverse complement strand
GCCCGCGCGCGTCGCGCGCACGTCGGCGACGACCGTCAAGGCCCCCGCAAAGACGCCCGCACGCGCCCGGCGATCGCGCGCACCGCGGGGCGCCCGCGCACGTCGGCGACTCGAAAGGTCCGCGCGAAAACCCGTCTATGGCGCGTTCGTGGGGACGGTCGTCGCGGCGGGCGAGGCCGGTGTCGGACCCCTCGCGTCGGCGTCCGATGCGGGAACGAATCCGTCGCGATTCGGCATGACGACCCGCGGCAGCGACGTGCGATCGAGAACCGAGCCGCGTCGCACGAGCCCGTCTTGCGCGAGGACGAACGCGCAGACCGCGTAGACGTCGTTCGCCGAGAGGGAAGCCGGGTGACCCGGCGGCATCGCGCGGCGGACGTAATCGAAGAGCGTCGGCGCGCTCGGCCAATAACTCGTCACGCTCTTCTGCGGTACGCGCGCGAGCGATCCGACGCCGCCCGATAAGGCGGGTGCCGCGGGCGTCGCGTGACACGATTCGCAGCGCGACTCGAACACGACCTCGCCGCGCGCGACCGAACCGCGACCTGCGGGAAGCCCCGTGCCGTCGGGTAAGATCTCGGTCGTCCACGCCCGCGTCTGGGCGGGCGTCGCGGGCGTTCCGATCCCCGCGGGCTCGACCGCCTTCGTCGCGACGCGCGCGAACGCGACGCACGCGAGCGTCGCCGCGAACGCCGCGAACGCACGGACCTCACGCATGCGGCGCCGCGTTCGAGACCTTCCCGTCCGTCGCGATCGTCCAGAACTGGATCGCGTTATTGTGATACTGCGAGAAGATCCCGCGTTCGGCGACGAGCGCGCGATGCGTCGGTTGGACGTAACCCGTCTCGTCGGTCGCCCGACTCGCGATGCGCGAGGACGCGCCGGCCCACGCGAGCGGAAACGTGAATCGCGTGAACGCTTTCTCGAGGACGGGTCCGTCGAGCGCGGCATCGGCCCACGTGTCCCCGCCGTCGAGCGTGATCTCGACCTTCGCGATCTTTCCGCGACCGGACCACGCGAGGCCGCGCAGTTCGTACGCGCCGAACGCGCCGAGTCGATCGCCGACCGACGGATACGTCACGACCGACTTCGCGCGCATCACGAAATCGTCGACGCGCGAGATCCCGTCGCGATAGAGTTCCGCATACTGGAGCGCTTCGCGCTCGCCGAACGGGGCGGGACCGAGTTCGAGCCGTCGCAACCACTTCACGCACGTGTTGCCCTCCCAACCGGGCAGGATCAAGCGCAGCGGAAAGCCTTGTTCGGGGCGGAGACGTTCGCCGTTCTGCGCGTAGGCGAGGAGCGCGTCGTCGCGCGCTTTCTCGATCGGAAAACTTCGATCGTAGCCCGCGCCGTCGGCACCCTCGGCGAGCACGTAACGCGCGTCGTCCGTCGCGCCGACCGCATCGAGTACGATGCGGAGCGGTACGCCCGTCCATTCGCTACACGACGCGAGGCCGTGCGACCGCGCGACGCTCGTCGCCTGCGGTCCTTGCCACTCGATCTCGGTGTTGCCGGAACATTCGATGAAATACGCGCGCGAGACGGAGGGCAACCGCAGCAGATCGGCCATCGAAAAGACGAGCGGACGACGCACGCGGCCGTGCACGAGCAGGCGATGCGCGCGCGGATCGATCCTCGCGACGCCCGCGTGATTGCGCGTGAAGAACAATCCGTTCGGCGTGATCGGGCCCGCTTGTTCGCCGAGCGGCGTGAACGCGACCATCGTCGCGTCGGGCGGCTCGCGAACCACGCGCGCTTCGAACGACGACGGTCTGCCGTACGACGGGATCGGTCCGCCGGGGACGCGCATCGACGGCGGCACGCCGGGCGGCCCGGGCGTCTGCGGGGCGGCGGATCCGTGCGGACGCGACGCGGCTGCGGGAGCCGCGACCACGACCTTCACGAACGACGCGCGATCCATCGTCGGAGAGTTAGGCCGCGCTCGCGCGGGTTCCGTTCGGCGCGGGGACGCTTCGGGGACGGCGCTCGCGCATACTTCGCGGATGGAAACGAAATCGATGCCCGCCGCCCCCTCCGCCGCCGCGCTCGGCCGATCCGCGCACGTCGCGAGCCGCGACGTCGGCGTCGCGGTGCACGAGCGATAGGGGCGGGACGGAGATGCTCGTCTACGTTCTCGATTGGATCCACGTCCTCGCGGGCGCGCTCTGGATCGGCGGCGCGTTTCTCGCGGGGCTCGTCGTCGGGCCCGCGATCGGAGCGTCGCGCCCGTCGACGCAGGGCGATTTCGCCACGCAGTTCGCGGCGCGTGCGGTTCCGTATTTCTACGGGGCCGGAATCGTCGCGATCATCGCGGGCGTCGGCGTGACGAGTCTCGAGCACGCTTGGGGTACCGCGGCGATCGTCGGGCTCGCGCTCGCGCTCGTGCTGCTCGCATACGGAACGTTCGTTTCGGCTCCCGACGTGCGCAGGCTCCGCGACGCATCGGAGGCCGAGCGTCCGGCCGTTCTCGGACGCGTCATCCGCTCGACGATGGTCGAGCTCGGCCTCTTTCTGCTCCTCCTCACGTCGATGGTCGTCTTGCGATACGCCGCCGCGTAAGGAGCGCGTCGCGGCTCGCGACGTCGGTCGCGGTCGCGAGGGCGAATCGATCGCGGTTCGGTATCTTAGGACGCGTGTCGCCCGACGTTTCGAATGCCGTGCCCGGTTCCGTCGGATTCGTCGTCGTGCTCTTGGCCGCGGCCGTCGTCGTGGGCATCGCGGCGGAACGTTTGCGCGTCCCCTACGTCGTGGCGCTCTTACTCGTCTCGTTGCCGTTGCAATCGCACGTCGCCGCGACCGCGTTCACGCCCGCGCTCTTCTTCGTCTTTCTACCGGCGCTCGTTTTCGAAGCGGCGTGGCAACTCGATCTCGCCGTGCTGCGACGCGTCTGGCGACCGACGCTCTTCCTCGCGATCCCGGGCGTGCTCATCACGACGCTCGCGATCGCGGCCGCCGCTTCGTTCATCGGTAAACTTCCGATCGTCGAGGCGCTCTTGCTCGGCGCGATCCTTTCGGCGACCGATCCGATCGCCGTCGTCGCGACGTTTCGCGCGCTCGAGATTCCGAGCGAGCTCGCCGTGATCGTCGAGGCCGAATCGCTGTTCAACGACGGCGTCGCCGCGAGCCTCTACGGCGTGCTCGCGATCGCGGCGACCGCGCCCGTCTCGCACGAAGACCTGCTCGGAATCGCTGCGAACGCGATCAAGACGAGCTTCGGCGGCGCGGCGATGGGGTTCGCGATCGCCTCGCTCATCGTCCTCGCCCTCCGCGGCGTGAAGGATCGCATGCTCGAAATCGTCGCGACCGTCGTCGGCGCGTACGGCGCGTACCTCGCGGCCGATCATTTCCATTTCTCGGGGATCTTCGCGGCGCTCGTCACGGGGATGGCGCTACGCGCGTTCCACCGCTTCCCCTCCGACGATCAGGCCCAGATCGATATCGATCGGTTTTGGGGCGTTCTCGCGTTCGTCGCGAACGCGCTCGTGTTCTTGTTGCTCGGCCTACGGATCGAACTGCATCGGACGCTCAACGAACCGATCACGTTCGCGGCGACGCTCGCGGCGGTCGTGCTCTCGCGCGTCGCGATCGCCTATCTCGGCATGCCGCTCTTACGGATGGGAAGCGAGCGACGCTCGTGGCAGCACGCGATCGTCCTCGCGGGGATGCGCGGCGCGCTCTCGCTCGCCCTCGCGCTCGCGCTCCCGCAGCAGACGCCGTTCCGCGCCGAGATCATCGACATCGTGCTCGGCACCGTCACCGCGACGCTCGTCGTTCAGGGCCTCGCGATCGGGCCGATCCTCGCGCGCTTGCGTCTGTGATCGCGACCCGCCCGGGGGCCCGAATTCCGGTCCGACGTCGCCGACACGACGTTCGCGACCGTCGCACTCGTAGGTCGCACGCGTACGAAGAGACCGCGGTGCGACCCGCGGCCTCCTCGCTCGCGCGAGCGACGCGTCGACTATGCCTGGCGGCGGATGTACGCGTGCGACGTCGTTTGGATCGTCACCGCGGCGCCCTTCGCGACGTTGAAATTCGCCTTGTCGTTGTTCGCGTAGGCGTAGCCCGCCGCGGCACCGCCGAGCGTGCCGACGACGCCGCCGAGCGTGCCGCCGAGGATGCGACCGATCGTCTGGCTTCCGACGGCCATGCCGACGCCCGCGCCGAGCGCCTTACGCGCGACGGTGTTCTCGGACTTCGATTGGAGTTGCGTGACCGTTCCGGAGATCGCCGAACTCTCTCCGTCCCGCAGGCGGATGCTGTCGAAGGCGAGCTTGAGCAGCGCCTTGCGACCCTGTCCCGCCGCGCGGACTTCCGAGACGTGCCCGAACACCGTCGCGCCCGCGAGCGAGGAATGACCGCCGGGATACGGCGCGACGACGACCGACGTGAATTGGTCGCCGACCTTGGCGTTTTTCGTGTTGATGTCTTGCGAGGACAACTCCGTGTGAATCGTCTGTCCCGCAGGTATCGAAAGCGCGGCCGAAGCCGGTGCGAATCCGGCGGCGACGCATGCGGCGACGACCGCGAGCGCCGCCGTCGCGACGTTCGACCGGATCCCGCGGATCGTAAGAAGCTTCATCGGTAGTCTCCCCTCCAGAAGTATGGATGACGTTTCGGATAACGACGATTCGGCACGAAACGTTCACGCGGACTCATCGAAATTCCGGGGGAAACACCGGTATCGCGTGCTTTTTTAGGTTCGTTGGACCCTATCGGACGATCGTCCGCGCGCGCATCATCGTGCGGTGAGGGTTATGCACGGACCGACCCCTGCGCTCGCGACGGCGCGACGTCCGGCGACGTTCGTGCCGGCGGCGTTTCTCGCGATCGCATCGCTCTCGATGATCGCCGTCCGCACGTCCGAGGCGTTCGCCGGCAATCCCCTCGCGTGGCTGCGGATCGCCGCGTCGATCGGCGCGGTCGCGGTGCTCTTCTTCGCGCGGCAGACGCTCGTGAAACGCGCGTTACTCGCCATCGCGATCGAGACGCTCGGCGGCGTGGCGACGCTCGCGTACGTGGACGTCCCGTTCGCCGAGGAACACATCGCGCAGATCAGCGCGACGCTCGCGACGACGTACCGTCACGTCGAGCACCGCGAGCTCGCGAGCGACGTCGTGCGCTTCGAGCGCGCGATCGGGGTCGGCACCCGGTAAAACCGGGATTCGCGTTCCGCCGCGCGTAACGCGCTCGGCGACCATGCACGCCGTACGTCTTCTCATCGCCCTCGCGGCGTTCGCCTCGCTCGGCACCGGCGCGAGCGCGCGTCCGCTCGTCGCGCAACTCGCGGTTCCGTCGGGTGCGAGCGCGCCCCCGTCGAGCGTGCGGTACGACGGCGCGTATCAATACGTGCCGATCCTCGTCGACGGCGCGACGGTCTTCAAGATCGCCGATTTCGCGAACGCGCCGGCCTCGCATCTTCCGCTCGCGCAGCGCGCGAACGACATCCAAACGACGATCGATCAACTCCTCGAAACGACGGGGAGCGATTCCGACGCGAAGACGACGTACGATCCGGCGACGCTGCGCGTGCACGTCGATCGCGACGGGGCCTCCGAATCGCTCGAAGCGGTCGACGCGAAGCACGCGGATCCGCTACCGATCGTGACGATCACGACGACCGATGCGAAGTACGCGCAAGCGAGCGTCCCGGTGCTCGCGAAACAGTGGCAGGAGGGGCTCCAGAGCGCGCTCGTGCGCGCGCTCGCGATCCGACAGCCCGCCGCCCAACGCAAGAGTCTCTTCCGCGTGGGGCGCGTCGCCGCGATCGTCTTCGGCGCGACGCTCGTACTGCTCGCGATTCGCGTCGCGATCCGTCGCCGCGCGACGCGACTCTCGCGCGAGGTGGCGTCGCGCGAACGCGCCGTCGAGACCGAACGCACGGCGCAGGCGGAGGAACCGCACGAGGAGGGGACGCGTCGGCGCCGCTTTCTCGCGGTGGCGCTGCTCTCGGCCGCTCCCGCGCAGCGCTTGCGACTCTACCGGGCGATCGAGGAGACCGTGCTCTGGGCGGTCGTGCTCGCGTGGGGCGTTACCGCGACGTGGGCGTTCTCGCTCTTTCCGCAGACGACGCCGATCAGCCGCATCATCGTCGACGACACGCTCGTCGTCGCGTGTACGATCGTCGCCGCGGGACTCGTCAACCGCGCGCTCGACATCGCGATCGCGCGGATCGCGTCGGCGTGGGGCGAGCACTTGCTCGGCAACGCCGAAGACCGCGCGCGACGGGCGCTGCGCGTGCCCACGATCGCGGCGGCGATCGGCGGGTTCAAAACGTTCGTGCTCGTGTTCGTCGCGATCCTCGCGATCTTGAGCGAGGTCGGCGTGCCGACGGGGTCCGTCGTGACGATCGGCGGCCTCGCCGCGATCGCGCTCTCGCTCGCCGCGCAGAGTTTCGTCCGCGATTTCGTCAACGGTTTTCTCGTGTTGTTCGAAGACCACTACGTCGTCGGAGATTTCGTCTCGATCTCCGGGAACGCCGGGCTCGTCGAGAAATTGACGCTCCGCATGGTTCAGATCCGCAACGCCTCGGGCGACGTCGTCACCTTACCGCACGGAAGCGTGACGAACGTCGTGAACCGCTCGCGCGATTGGTCGCGAATCGATTATCGCGTCGCCGTCGATCCGATGGCCGACGTCCCGCGGGCGCTCGCGCTCGTCCGCGAAACGGTCGACGCGATCGCGAAGGACGACGCGTGGCGCGCGGATATCCTCGATCCGATCGAATGGATCGGCATCGACGAGCTCACGCGCGACGCGGCGATCGTCCGCGCCTCGGTCCGCACCGCGCCGCTCCGTCAGTTCGCGTTGCGGCGCGAGATCAACGCGCGCGTCGAGCGCGCGTTTCACGAAGCGGGGATCGCGTACGGCAATCCGCCGCCGGGTTGGGCGACGTGATCGCCCACGCGCGAACGTCTTACGGTAGCGGGCTGTCGTGGAGCGCGGTCGCCATCGCGCGGTAGACGTTGAGACGCCCGCAGCCTTCGCGCGCGTCGTCGATCTCGTCCGCGGTCGAGCAGAGTAATTGCTTCATCGCGCGCGACGAACGATACGTCTGCGCGTCGTTCGTCGCCGCGAGGACGAGCGCCGCGGCACCCGCGACCTGCGGCGCCGCCATCGACGTGCCCGCGATGAGCACGTTGCAGTACCGGGTGTACGCCATGACCCACGGGTCGGGGCACGTGTGGTCGCCCGTGTCGTACTGCGCGTAAAACGCCTGCGACACGGGCGTGGTCGTCCAGATGTTTTCGATAAAGTGCAAGTCGTCGGCATCGGTGTTCGAGCTCGGATCGCCGCCGGGTGCCACGATCCCCCACGCGCTCGCGTTGCGGAACGACGCCGCGCCGCCCGTGCTCGTGTACGACGCGACGTATTCGGTCGCGGCGCCGCCCGCGGATCCGTTCGAATTTCCCGCACCCGTCGGCTGACCGTCGGCGAGCGCGCTCGCGCCCGCGGCGATCACGCCCGTGTCGCAGGCGGGCGCGGTGACGGGCGCCGTCGGATCGTTCCCGCTCGACGCGACGACGATGACGCCCTTCGCGATCGCGTTCGCGATCGCCGCGCCTTCGGCCGCGTCGGGATCGTTGCCGTTCGTGCATTGCCCCGCACCGAGGCTGAGGCTGATCACGCGCGCGCCCTTATTCGTCGCATCGGCGATCGCGGAGGCGATGTCGGCCGTATCGGCACCGCAGGTGGGACCCGGGGTCGCACTCGGCGTCGACGACGCGCACGCGTCGTCGGGCGTCGGATCGACGCGATACGCCAGGATCTTCGCGAGACCGCCCGCTCCGAGAAACGGCCCGGTACCGAGGCTCGCGGCCGCGATGCCGGCGACGTCCGTCCCGTGGCCGTCGGGATCGAGACTGAACGACGAAGTCGATTGTTTTCCGCTCGGATCGGTGATGAAGCAGGCCTCGCTCGCGATGCGGCCGGCCAGGCTCGGATGCGTCGAATCGACGCCCGTATCGACGATCGCGATCGTCTCCGTCGGCGATCCCTGGGCGCCCGGAACCGTGCCGACCGCGCTTCCGTTGCCGGCTTGCGAATAATCGAACGCGAAGTCGAGCCCGATCCGATGCATCTCCCACTGTCCCGGAACGTCGGCACTCTCCGAGTACGGCGGGGTCTGATACGTCGCGGCGGGCGGCGGCGTGAGTCCGGCCGGCGTGGTGTCGACGAATCCGTCGAAGTAATCGTTGGGCGGATAGTATCGCGCGTTGACGGTGAGCGGAAAGCGGCGGCCGCCGCCGCGCTCGACGCTCCGGACGCCCGGCATCGCGCGGAGCGCCGACTCGACGGCCGGGAGGCGTTCGGGCGCGACCGCGACGATGCGCGCGCGCGTTCCGGTCGCGGCGAAATCGAAATCGCGGACCACGCTCGCGCCGCTCGCGCTCGAGACGAAGCGCTCGGCCGCGACGCTCCGATCGTAGGTCACGACGAGTCGATCCGTCGCCGCCGTCGCTTCGACGCGCGCGTACCGGCGCGGCATCGCGCGACGGACCGACGCCGCGCCGGACCGAGACCGAACGGCGGCCGCCGTATCGCTCGTCGGACACACGTAGGCGGACGCGGCGAGCGCCGTGGACGTCGTCGACGGCGATGGGTTGGGGACGCCGCGCGGCCCCGCCAGATGCGTGCAGCCGCTCGCGAAGACGGCGGCGACCAGGACGCTCGCCCAGGCGCGACGGATCGAGATCATGGCAAAAAATTTCTCACTCGGTCGGACGCGAGCCGTGACGGCCGGCGCAGAGTCGGCGTTCAACGACCATGACCCCGCGCTCCCTCTTCGCCGCCCTCGCGTCGTTCGTCGCACCGCTCGCCCTCGCGGCGGCTCCTCCGTCGCCGTCGGATGGGCCGGTCGCGACGCGGTTGGTCGGCACGTGGTCGTGCCAGGGCGCGCTCTCGCCGAGTTCCGCGACCGAAACCTATCGCACCGCGGACGACGGCGCGCTCGCACTCGAAAACCGCGTGCGCACGTCGGACGGGCGGACGGCGATCGTCGAAGAGACCTTCCGGTACGACGCACGCGCGAAGCGCTGGTCGCTCACGGCGCCGGCGAACCCGTTTTTCGATCGACTCTCGGCGACGGGTCCCGAACCCGCGGGCGATGCCTGGACCTTGACCGGAACCCAATCGGCCGCGAACGATTCGCGCGGCGTCCGGATCGTCTACACGTTCGTCGACGAGAACACGTTTCGGCGCGCGCATCAAACCGACGACCGCGGCCGCTGGCACGAAGACGCGGCGTATTATTGCCGACGCGCTCCGTCCGAATCCGTGACGGCGGCGACCGCCGTCGCGACGCCACGAGACGCGGCCACGCCGAATCCGATCCCGACCCCGACGGCCGGGCGCGCCGTAACCGTCGCCGCAACGCCCACGGCACGCGCGGTCGTCGCCACGCCGACGGCCGGGCGCGCGGTAGTCGCCGCCGCGACACCGACGCCCGCGCCCGCGAGGATCGCCGCCGCGACCCCGTCGGCACCGCCGGCGGCCGTCCGCATCGGCGTCGCCACGCCCGCGCCGAGCGCCGGCCGCGCGGCGATCGCGACGACGCCCCGCCCGAGTTCGTCGTCCTCGGCCGTCTCCGAGCCGACGCCGAAAGCGACGCCGGCCGCGCGCGGGACGATGGTGAACGCGATCGGTTCGCTCGGCCCCGTCTCCGCGCGAGCCACGGCCGCACCGGGTACGCGCGGAGATCCGGGCGAGCTCGAAGCGCCGGTCGATTCGGACCGCGAACTGAGACCCGGCATCGCGACCGCGACGGAGGCGACGCGCGGACATCGGCCCGCGGCGCGATCGTCCTCGACACCGAACGACGTCGTGGCGCTCGCCCGCCCGACGCCGTCGGCCGCGCCCCGACGGTCCGCGCATCGCCGCCCGCGCGAGAGCGACCGCGGCTACGCGCTCGTCGGCTCGTGGGCGTGCCGTTCGATGGCGGGGGCGCCGAGCACGCACGCGTACCGGCGCGCGAACGACGGAAGCATCGTCCTACGGAACGTGCTGACGATCGCGGGACGCGACTACGCGATCGCGGAGACCTATCGCAAGGATCGCGCGACCGGTCGTTGGACCAACGTCACCCAACACGGATCGTATCGGGGCACGGCGCCGCCGTGGGTCGGCGACTCGTGGACCTTCGAGGGTCCCGAAACGGACGCCGGACCGACGAGAACCGTGCGCATGACCTACACGGCGTTCGGAGCCGACGCGTTTCGCCGCGACTTCGCGCGCGAGGCGGGCGCCGGAACCTGGGTGACGTTCACGTCGGAGACGTGTCGCCGTAGCTGAGATGCGAGACGCGCGCGGCTAGGCCGGATACGACTCGCTCGGCACGAGATCGACGAACGCGAAGCGCGGCTCGCGGATCCCCGAAAAGAAGGCGGCGAGATCGTCGACGATCCGCGCGACCCCGCGCACGTCGAGCGCGTATCCCGCGGCGCCGCGGTACGTCGCGACGAGCGGCATCTCCGAGACGGCGTCGCGCATCGGGGCGGTCGCGAAGGTCGCGACGAGCGTGGCGTCGGTCCCCGGAGCGACCGTGACCGTCTGCCCGTCGAGCAACCAGCGGACGCACGCGTCGCCCCGCTCGATCGTGAGGGCCGGACCGAACCGTTCGAACAGCGGTTGCGCGAGCGACACGAACGGATGCGTCCCCGGATGATCCATCGGAAAACGATACGCGTTCGCGGCGAGCGCCGCACGGGACAAACGAAGAACGCGCGATGGGCGCGTTCGTCATTTGTCTCGAAGGCCGGGTGCTACCCGATGTGCTTGGCGATCATCCCGCCGACGATCGCGGGCGCCGCCGCCGTCTCGTCGTAGCGGACGGCGAGCTTGTCGCCGCCGTCGAAGGAGAAGTGCGCCGTGCGCTCGTCGTCGGCGAGGCTCGCGGCGGCCGTTCCGCTCCGTCCGACCCAGAGCGCCGAGTCCCACGAGAGTTCTTCCGTGCGGACGGTGGTGCCGAGGCGGGTTTTCAGATCCGCGTTGACCGCGTCGATCCATTGATCGAATGTCATTGTGTTCTCCGTTTTAGTTAGCCAAATGGCTAATCTCTGTGAGGAGCATACCGCGTGGCGTCGTCGTTCGCAAGCCCAAATCGTATCGGGTGCGTCACAAGTGGCCGCGTGCCGCCCGGTAGGCCGCGTAAAAGGGGAGGTCCTGCGGTCTTGCGATCGGATCGATGACGAGCCGGTCGAGCGGCGTGCTCGGAATCTTTTTCGGGAGGGGCGCCCCGAGCGCGCCGTAGCGGATGATGTCGCGGCCTGCCGGATCGATGCTCGAATCTTGATATTGCGTGCGGCGCCAGATGAGGTGCCTCGGGAGATCGACGAGCTCGGCTCCGGCGCGCGAGAGTCCGTCGCCGACGAAGCACCAATTCTGGCTCCGCCCGACGTCGCCGCTCGGCTCGCGCCGGACGAGCGACGCCGAAAGCGCGCTGTCGTCGCCGCGGACGATCGCGAACGAACCGCCCGCGTATCCCGCCGCGTCGACCGCGCGCGATTCGCCGTCGGCGGTCGTCCGTCTCCAGGGGCCCGGCCCGCCCGCGACGTCGAGCCGTTCGAGATAGACGACGGGCACGTGCGAGCGCGGCTTCGCGAGATCGTCGCAGCGTTTGTCGATCCCGGCGCGGACGGCATCGTACGGAAGGTCGGCGCGGGCGGCGGCGGCGAGCGCGACGATCGGGAGCGCGAGCGCGCACGCGACGGCGGAGGAAACGCGGAACATAGCGTCGTCGTTAAGCGCCCGATTCGAAAATCTTGGGAGGCCTCGTGACCGCTCCGCTTCTCTCCGTCGACGCCGTCCGTGCGGCGGCGGAGCGCATTCGCTCGGGGATCGCCCGTACGCCCACGGTGCGCTCGCGCGCGCTCTCGGCCGCGACCGGCGCCGACGTCTGGCTCAAGATCGAGAGTCGGCAGACCACGGGATCGTACAAAGAGCGCGGCGCGCTCAACGCGATGCTCTTACTCGGTCCCGAACGTCGCGCGTTCGGCGTCGTCACGATGTCCGCGGGCAATCACGCGCAGGCCGTCGCGTACCACGGCACGCGGCTCGGTCTCGCGACGACGATCGTGATGCCCGCGACGACGCCGTTGCTCAAAGTCCGGCGCACGCGCGATTTCGGCGCGACGGTCGTCCTCGTCGGCGACACGTTCGACGAAGCGGCCGCGCACGCGCGGACGCTCGCGACGGAGACGGGCGCGACGCTCGTGCATCCCTACGACGATCCGCACGTCATCGCGGGTCAGGCGACCGCGACCCTCGAGTTTCTCGAAGACGTGCCGGGCGAGCTCGACGTCCTGGTCGTCCCGATCGGCGGCGGCGGGCTCGTCGCGGGCGCGACGCTCGCGGTCGCGGCGCTCGGTGCGAAAACCGAGATCGTCGGCGTCCAGTCGGCGCTCTACCCGAGCGTCGCGTGCGCGCGTGAGGGGACGATCGTCGGCGCGGGCGGTCCGACGATCGCCGAGGGCATCGCCGTCTCGCGCGCGGGGGCGCTCCCGCTCGCCCTGATCGCCGAGCGCGTCCGCGAGATCGTCCACGTTTCGGAAGCCGCGCTCGAAACGGCGATCGCGACGATCCTCGAAGACGAGAAGCTCGTCGCCGAAGGTGCCGGAGCCGCGGGCGTGGCCGCGATGCTCGAACGGCCCGAACGCTTCGCCGGAAAACGCGTCGGCACGATCGTCTGCGGCGGCAACATCGATCTCGGCACGCTCGCGGCCGTGATCGTCCGTCATCGGATGCGGTCGGGTCGCGTCGTCCGCATCCGCGTGCACATGGTCGACAAGCCGGGCGAACTCGCGACGGTCGCGCTCGCGATCAGCACGGCGCGCGCGAACGTCCTCGACGTGGCCCATCACCGCGTCGCGGGTTCGCTCTCCGCGAAGCACGCGGAACTCGACGTGACGGTCGAACTCGAGCGACCCGAAGATCTGCCCGGCATCGTCGGCGCGATCGCCGCGCGCGGCTTCCGTTGCGACGTCGTTAGCGAGTAGCGCCCCCGCTCCGTTCGCGCAGCAGCTCGGCGACGCGTTTGTATTCGCGGTCGAGCGCGCTCTGCGAGGCGGCGGCGTCGGCCCTCGTCGAGTCGAGTTCGCGTCGCGCGTCGGCGAGGCGCCGGTCCGTCTCGTCCGCGCGATCCGCGGCCTCGCTCCGTTGCCGCTCGAGTTGCACCATCTTCACGTGCATGCCGTGGATCGCCGCGCTCGGCGCGAGATAGCGATCGACCGCCGCACCGAGACCGAGCGCGAGGAACAGTAACGCGACGTTCTGCAATCCCCACGTCGGTTGCGGCGCGACGGGTCGCATCGAGAGCGGCTCGAGCGGGAGCGAGATCGGGTTGATGCCGACCGGGGCGAGCGCGGTCGACCGCGCGCTCGCGGCCGCATTCGGCGCTTCGGGGATCGGTTCGCGCCACTCGGCTTCCGGAGCCGTCGCGTCTTCGAGATCCGGCGTCCGATACGCGCGGACCGGCTCCTCGGCGGCGGGCGATGCGGCGGTCTCGACGGGCGACTCGGCGGCGTGCGGGGCGAAGGCGATGCTCGGTCGATCGATCGTCCGATGGCGGCTCCCGCAGACCGCGCACGTACCGAACGCCGTGATCCCGTGCCCGTCGACGTGGACCGTCGCGAGGGGCTCGTACGAGCCGTCGACTCCCGGCGGCGAAGACTGCGGCGCGAAACGCGTCTGCCACGCGTCGTCGAAGGCGCCCTCGCCCGGTGCGACGTCGACCGGAGCGACGCGGATGCTCCACGCGCGCGCGGTCGCGTCGGCGGCCGATTCTTGCGCGTTCAGGTAAACGACGTAACGACGCTTCGGGTCCAGGTCGAACATCGCCGCACGATTGCGTCCATTGGTCTCGTTCAACGCGAACCTCGCCGACGTGAAGGTTGCGGTTTACGTTCTTTTTACGCGCCGGGGCAGCCTTGTACGAGGAATTCGGGATGGCGGAAACGTGAGCGCGGTCGCTTCACGCGCGCCGATCGCTCGGACGCGACGGCGCGATCTGCGGGATGCGCGTGAAGCGCGCCATCCCGGCGAGGAGCTCCGGCACGACGCCGCACGCCGCCACGAGACCCCGCCGCCCGAGCGGCGTCGCGACGACGGTCGAGAGCGCGCGCGCGAGTCCGAGCGGTCGACCGAGCTCGGCGCGGAGCGCGGCGTGGTAACGATGCGGCGACGCGCCCCCCGCGATCGCGCGTGCCGCGCGGATGCCGCTGTGCAACGCGATCGCCATCCCGTCGCCCGTGAACGACGCGATCACCGCGAATTGATCCCCGACGCGATAGATGCGGTCGGTCGGAACCGGCCGGTACGCATAGCCGTACGGAAGGGGCGAGATCGCGCGGGGCCGCTCCCACAACGCGTCCGCGCCCGCCAGGCGCGCGTCCAGGGACGGAACCGCGTCGCGGATCGCCGCGAGCGCGTCGGACCACGCGCCGAGGCGGCCGACGTGCGCGCGACGGACGACGAGCGCGAAGGCGACCGTTCCGTTTTCGATCTCTTGCAATCCCGCGTAGCCCGCGTCGAAGAGCGAGAGTTCGACGCATCCCGCGAGCGCGCGGAGCGATCGCGGCGCGAGCCGATAATGCATCTTGAATCCGATCGCGTCGGAGGCGCCGTGCGTCACGCGTCCGGCCCCGCGCACGTCGACCTTGCCCGAGGCGAGGACGAGCGCGGACGGGCGCACGACGCGTTCGCCCGCGGCCGACGCGATGCGGACGGCGCCGTCCTCGATCGCGCGCGCGGCCGAGCCCCGCGCGATCGCGACGCCGCACGCGCCGGCGCGCTCGAGTAACGCCTCGTCGACGCGCAATCGCGACGCGCTCCACGCGGCGAACGGTAACGCCGTCTCCACGACGTCGCCGCCGCTTGCGAGTCGCAGACGAGCGATCGACGCGCCTCCGAGCCTTTCGAGATCGACGCCGAAGTCGCGGAGCGCGCCGCACGCTTCGGCGCTGAAAAATTCTCCGCAGACCTTGTGCCGCGCGCGATCGCTGCGTTCGACGAGCGAGACCGGACGGCCGAGCCGCGCGAGTTCGATCGCGGTCGCGGCTCCCGCGAGACCGCCCCCGACGACCAGCGCGTCGTCCGCCGTCGAGTCAGGCACGGTCGGGCGTGCGCGACACACAATACCGGAACGGAAAATCCCACGCGACGCGCGCGCGACCGGTCAGCCCGGCGCGCGCGATCGCGCGATCCCAATCGCGGCGGACGAACGCGCGCGCGACCGAGAGCGACGCGTCGTTACGCACGAACGGATGCGCCCGCGCGAGGTTCGTCGCGATCGCCGCGACGGCGTACGGCACGATGTGGCGGTGCAGGTCGTTGACGAACCAGCCGCGCGCGGCCCAGCGCTCCAAGCGCCGCAGGAGCGCCACGATCTCGTCGTCGCCGAGATGATGCGCGACGAGCGAGACGAGCACGAAATCGAAGCCGCGCTCGGGCTCGTACGAAAACGCGTCCGCCGTCGCGTAGACGATCGGAGCGCCGCGCGGCGTGGCGTCGCGCGCCGCGCGTTCCGACCAGGCGTTGGCGTCGATGCCGACGAGTTCGACCGCGCGCCCGCGTTTTTCGCACCACGCGGCGACGGCGCGCAACACGTCGCCGTAACCGAAGCCGACGTCGAGGATACGGATCGGCGGGGCGTCGTGCGGCACGGTCGCGAGGGCGCGCGCGAGATACCGTAGCGTCGGGCGGTAACCGCCGCTCGCGCGATTCGCACGCCCGACGTCGCGCAAGCAACGCGCGTATTCCGCGTAGTCGGTCGCGTCGTCGTCCATGAGCTCGCGTTCCGAGCTGCGTTCGTTCGCGCGGAATCGCCTCACGCCGCGACGCGGAAGCGTAGCGACTCGCACGTCATGCCGGGTCCGAACGCGAGGGCGCGTCCGGTCGCGCCCGTCTCGCCGAACATCCGCTGCAGCACGAACATGATCGTCGCGGACGACATGTTGCCGAAGTCCCGCAACACCGCGCGGGAACGATCGAGCGCGCCCGCGGGCAGGGCGAGCGCACCCGAGACCGCATCGAGGATCGCGCGACCGCCGGGGTGGATCGCCCACAGGTCGGGACGCGTCGGGTCGCGCGCGAGCAGCGATGCGTCGGACGCGGCGAGACCGTCCTCGATCGAGCGCGGCACGGCCGTCGAGAGATGCATGTCGAAGCCGAGCGAACCGACGCGCCACGTGATGTGCCCGGCCGTCTGCGGGATCACCGAGGAGTCGAACGCGTCCAGGACGATCCCATGCGGCTCGCGCGACACGATGCTCGCCGCGCATCCGTCGGCGAAGATCAAAAATCCGAGCGCCGCTTCGACGTCACGCGGACGTTGCAAGTGCAACGAACAGAGTTCGAGATTGACGACGAGCACGCTCGCCGCTTCTTCGGACCGCACGATGTGACGCGCGAGCTTGAGCGCGTTGAGCGCGGCGTTGCAGCCCATGAATCCGACGATCGTCCGTTCCACGTGCGGATCGAGCCCGAAGCGCTCGACGATCGCGAGATCGAGTCCCGGAGCGGAAAACCCCGTACACGACGTGAGGACGAGATGCGTCGTCTTCGCGAGCACCTGCGGGTCGAGACGGGCGATCGCGCGTTCGGCGAGCGGGAGGGCGTACCGTTCGTACAATGCCATGCGCGCGCTCGTGTCGGGCGAGGTGCCGTCGAAAAATGCGGCCGCCTCGTCGTCGCTCGGTTGCGTCCCCGCCGGCAGGACCGAGTAGCGATGGTCGATCTGCGCGCGCCCGATCAACCGCTCGAGCGTGCGGCGTTCGCGGTCGCCGGTCATCGACGCGAGCGCGTAGGCGACGTAACGTGCGTGGAGATCGTGGCTCGGGACCGCCGTTTCGATCGAGTTGACGTACGCGTCGCTTCGTTGCATATCGATCATATGAGTGCGCCGAGCGCGAAACCGATCCCGTTCGCTCGGCCTTTACACGGTCGTCCCTTTCACGAACAGGAGTGCCATGACGACATCCACGACGTCCTCCACGAGCGATGCACGGAAGGTCACCATGCACGGGAGCCCGCTGACGCTCGTCGGCGATCCCGTCGTGGTGGGCAACAAGGCTCCGGCGTTCTCGCTGACGACCTCCGAACTCAAGCCCCTCACGCTCGACGACGCGCTCGCCGGCGGAACGCGAGCGGCCCTGCTCGTCGTCGTGCCGTCGCTCGACACGCAAGTGTGCTCCGTCGAAACCCAGACCTTTCACAAGCGGCTCTCCGAGCTCCCCGACGGGGTGGCCGCGTTCATCGTCAGCCGCGACCTTCCGTTCGCGATGGCGCGCTGGGCGACCGAAAACGACGCCTCCCGCCTCAACTATCTCTCCGATTATCGCGATCACGCGTTCGGGCGCGACTACGGCGTCGGCATCGAGGAGATCGCACTGCTCGCGCGCTCGATCTTCGTCATCGACAAGACCGGCACGGTCACGCACGCCTCGATCGTCCCCGAGATCGCCGACGAACCGAACTACGACGACGTGTTCGCCGCCGTCAAGGCCGCCGTCTAGCGACCCTCGGGCACGCGCGCGTTACGGGCGGTTGCGGCCGAGGCGCTCGTGCGCGTCGACCCACTCGCCCGCGACGACCGCCGCGCCGAGCGAGAGCTCGCCGCAGAGCACCGTCGCCGCGACGATCTCGGCGAATTTTCGCACCTTTCCCGCGCCGTAGCAATCGAGCACCTCGAGACACTCGCGTTGCGACGGAAGGCCGGTCCCGCCGCCGTAGGTCGCGACGATCAGCGACGGGATCGTGATCGAATAATAGAGCGCGTCGTCCGCGAGCAGTTCCGCGTGGACGACGGCGGCGTGCGATTCCGCGACGTTCGCCGCGTCCTGACCCGTCGCGATGAAGATCGCCGCGATCGCGTTGGCCGAATGGGAGCCGTTGTTCGCCGAACCCGCCATCCACGCGCCGAGCGTGGAACGTTGGCGCGAGGCGAAGAGCTTACGGCTCGTGACGTGGAGCCGACGTTCGAGTAACGCGCTCGGGATCGCGATCTCCGCGATCACGCGTTTCCCGCGCGTGCTCAAGGCGTTGATCGCCGACGCTTTCTTATCCGTGTCCATGTTCGACGAGAGCGTGAACTCCTCGATCGGCGCGCGCTTCGCGTACTCCTCGACGATGTACCGGCACGCGATCCACGTCGCCTTGCTCGCGAGATTTTGACCCGCGGCGTCCCCGGTCGAATAATTGAAGCGGAGGTACGTCATGCGCGCGGCGTGATAGCGCTCGATCCGTCGCAGGCGACCGACCGACGACGAGGTCGCGGCGACCCGGGCGATCTCGTCGAAATGCGCGTCGACCCAATCGCCGAAATCGCGCGCGGCGCGGGCGTCCGCGAAAACGAACACGGGCGCGCGCTGCATCGCGTCGTTCACGACGGTTACGCGCACGCCGCCGGCCTCGCGCGCGACGCCCATCCCGCGGCCGTAGCTCGCGACGAGCGTTCCTTCGGTCGTCGCCATCGGGACGTAGAACTCGCCGTCGGCGTGCTCGCCGCGCACGAGGAGCGGACCCGCGAACCCGAGCGGCACCTGGACGACGCCCGTGACGTGTTCGATGTTGCCGCGCATCGCGTGCGGATCGTAGCTCGGTCGCGTGACGTGTTCGAGTCGGACGCCGGAGCGACGTTCGACGAACGCGCGGCGCTCGTCGAGAGCCTCGATCGCGTAGTCGTCTTCGCGCCGCGGGATGCGCCCGTCCGAGGTCACGTCCCGGAGGCTTCGACCGCCCGATCGACGGAGTCGAAACGCCGATAGTCCTCGAAGCGCTCGCGCAGATCGGCGGTGCCGGTGAAGGGACCCATGCTACCCGTGAACGTTCCGCCGAGGGCGCGCGGCATCCATCCGATCGCGCTCTCGCCGAACTCGATCGTCACGTCGCCCGTCTTGGCCTGATCGAACAGGACGTAAGGCACGAAATCCTCGTGGTCGATCCGCTCGTGTTCCGCATCGACGACGAGCGTGCCGTGACCGTGCAGTTCGTCGTGCGTCGCGCTCTCGAACGTGAAGGCGACGCGACCGGGAGCGCAGTCCGCGCACGCGACGGCGTGAAAGGTGTATTCGTTCGAATACGGTCCCCACGGCTCGTGCGTCTGCGCTTCGGCGTGTTTGCCGAACGGCGCGTCGGATTTCGCCATGACGCCCGTCCGTTCCAAGACGCCGTCGCTGAGCACGAACCAACGGCTCTCGCGTTCGTTCCGATGGAAGAATCCGGCCCCGCTGCGTAGCCGACTATCGGTGTGGTACGCCACGACGCCGTGGAGGGTCGCGTGTTGGGCGTCCACGACGCGCCGCAAGAGCGCGGCGTCGTCGTCGCCCGCACGCGCCGAAGCCGCCGAGATTGCGACGTAAGCGAGCGCGAGCGCGAGCGCGCGCGCCGGAGTGGAGAACTTCATCCTACGGGGCTCTAGGACTTCGGGGCTCGCGAAGCCTGCGACGCGCGAGCACGCAGGCGAGGATCGTGACGGAGACGCAATTGCCCGTCCGTGAACGCCCTCGCGTCGCTCCGGATCCTCGCCTTGGCCGCGGTCGCGGCGCTCCCGATCGGCTGCGCGCACGAAACGCCGCGGCACGATACGTTGCGACTCGCGCTCACGAGCGAGCCTCCCGGTTTCGATCCGCTCGTGAGCGATAACGCGAACCTGCAGTTTCTCGTGCCGCTCGTCTACGGCTTCTTGCTCGGAACCGACGCCCGCGGGCGCTTCACGCCCGATCTCGTGACGCGGGTCCCATCGCTCGCGAACGGCGATCTCGCGCGGGACGGCCGCACCATTCGATACCGTCTGCGGCGCGGCGTCCGCTGGCACGACGGCGCGCCGTTCGACGCGCGCGACGTGACCTTCTCGTTCCGCGCGGCGCGCGATCCGCGCAACGACGTCCCCGATCGTTCCGGCTTCGACGACATCGCGTCGGTGACGTCGCCCGGGCCCTTCGAAGTGGACGTGCGTCTGAAGCGACCGTATTCGCCCGCGCTCGCAACCTTCTTTAGCGACGGGGCGAACGATCCGTACCCGATCCTCCCCGCGCATCTCTTGGCCGGGCTCGCGAACCTCAACGCGGCGACCTATAACGGCGCGCCCGTCGGGCTCGGACCGTATCGATTCGTCTCGTGGTCGCGCGGATCGCGCATGCGCTTCGAAGCCGATCCGCACTTCCGGCGCGGCGCCCCGAAGATCGCGCGGATCGACGTGCAGTTCGTCCCCGACAACAACACGCAGCTCACGCTCTGGCAATCGAACGCGCTCGACGCGCTCTTCGTCCACGGTTTCGGCGCGAGCCGCGCGACGCTCGACGAAGCCCGGCGCGTGAGGGACGCGCGCGAATATCTCTTCGATCATTATCAGTTCAATTACGTCATGTTCCAGACCGCGCGCGGCCCGCTCGCCGACGCGCGGGTGCGCGAGGCGATCGTCCGCGGGATCGACCGCGACGCGATCCTGCGCGACGTCCGCGGCGAGTTCCGTCGGCCGGGCGACGGCGACCGGCTTCCGGGCCAGTTCGCGTACGATCCGACGATCCGTGAGGCGCCGTACGATCCGGCGGGCGCGGCGCGTTCGCTCGACGCCGCGGGATGGCGGCGCGGGTCGGACGGGATGCGGCGCGACGCGGCGGGCGACGTGCTGACGCTCGAGATCGTCGGCGTGACGGGAAGCTCGGCATCGGAACGGTTCGACGTGCAACTGCAAGCCGCGCTCGCCGCGCTCGGTATCCGCGCGAACGTGCGGGCGTATCAGTATTCGCTGCTCTTCGCCTCGGCGAACGACGGCGGCATCTACGCGAACGGCAAGTTCGATCTCGCGTACTTCGGTTGGCAACCGGGCGAAGACGCCGATCATTCGTATCTCTTCCGTTGCGATACCCGTCCGCCGCGCGGCGAGAACTACGGTCGCATCTGCGATCCCCTGATCGATCGCGAGGCCGTGCGCGAGATGACGTCGTCCGATCCCGAGATCCAGGCGGACGCCGATCGCGCGATCCTCCGCGAACTCGATCGGCGTAGCGATCTGCTCTTTCTCGGTTTCGATCGCGAGGCGATCTTCGCGAAGCGTACGCTTGCGGGGGTCGAACCGGCCGTGCTCGGCAACCATTTCTGGAACGTCGAGCGTTGGCGCCTCACCGCGCCGTGAGCGCGCGCGAAGGTGATCCGAGAAACGTTTTCGTTATCGACCCTTTACATCGCACGCGAATCGGCGTACACTTCGGCGCATCTGCAGATATCGTTCCGAGCTTGATTAGGAGGGCGTTTGACACCGCAAGATCCACCCAAGCATCGAGATGGAAGCACGCACCGAGCGCGCATCGCGAGATAGCGCCCAGCGCAACGGACTTTCCGTACGCGCGCTTCCACGAAGTTCAACTACGAAGGAGCCGCGCGTCTCGCGCGGCTCCTTCTTCGATCTACGCCATCGTCGCGATTCCGCGCGTTTTCGAATCGCCGTTCTCGCACGATGGTACGGTTCCGAAACCGGAGGCGTCGGGCGACGCCCGAGCGGCTACGGTCCGACGGTCACGCGCACGAAATTCTCCGGCTTGATGTACGTCGCGAACGCCGTCTTCACGGCGTCCGCCGTGGTCGCGAGGATGCGCGCGGCGTCCTGACGCGATTCGTCGAGGGGTCGTCCGCTCGACGCGGAGTCGAGGAGTTCGCCGCCGATCGCGCCGATCGACGACGCGGAGATCACCGTGCGACGGACGATCGACGCCTTCACGAGCGAGAGTTCGAACGCGCCGACGGGTTCGGTGCGGAGCTTCGTCACGTCGTCGCCCACGAGCGAGACGATGCGGTCGACGTTCTCGGGCGAACTCGCGAAGTTGATCGTGAAGCGCGCGCGCGTCGCGTCGGCGGAGAATTCGGATCCGATGTTGTAGACGAGGCCCGTGTTCTGACGCAGGTTGCGAAACAGCCGACTCTGCTCGGGTCCGGAGGAACCGCCGCCGAGGATCGCGTTGCCGAGCACGAGCGCGTCGTAATCGGGCGAGGAGCGATCGGCGGCGACGATCTGCTCGAGGCGGACGTCGGCCTGTCCGAGCGCGGGCTGGGTGACGTTCACCTCGCCCGGTGCGTTCACGGCGAGCTTGGGCAGATCGAAATCCGGCGGATCGCTCGTGCTCTTCCAACCCGAGAACGCGCGCTCGATCGTCGCTCGCGCGCGATCGAAGGGCACGTTGCCGACGACGACGATCGTGGTGCGATTGGGTTGTACGGTCTTCGCGTAGTACGACTCGACGTCGTCGAGCGTGATGCTCGCGAGCGACGCCATCGACGGCTCGCGCAGCGTCGGATCGCCCGGCGGATAGAGTTTTTCCGCGGTGCGGCGCGTCGCGGCGTACGCGGTACCGCTCTCGGTCGTCTGTAATTGTTGCGCGGTCCGGGAGCGCGCCGCCGCGAACGTTTGGGCGTCGAAGCGCGGTTGGAGCAACCCTTCGCCGAGCAGTGCGACGGCGCGATCGAACGACGGCGCCGTCGTCTGCACGCCGAAACGACTGCCGATCCCGATCTGTGAATCGATGTCGTCCTGCGCGCGCTGGTACGCCGTGCGATCGCGCTGCTTCGTTCCGAAATCGTACATCGCGTCGAGGATCGAGGCGACGCCTTCCTTACCGGGGGGCTCTTCGAGATCGGCGTTCGTCCGGACGTCGCCGAAGACGAACACGGAATCGGAGATCGTCGAGCGCTCGTAGACGAGCGAGATGCCGTTCGCGAGCGCGACGCGCTCGGGCGCCGCGACGGCCGCGGGGACCGTCGTGTTCGCGATGAGCCCCGAAGCCCAATCGGGGAGGGTCGTCGCGGCGGCTTGCGCGGCGAGCGGTTTTTCGGGTCCCTTCGGCGCTGGGGCGGCGGGCGCGTTCTGCGTGGCGCTCGCCGACGGCGTGAGCGATGCGACGATCGCGTGCGCGGGCGAGAGATAGCGGCGCGCGACGCGGTTCACGTCGGCCAACGTGACGGTCGCGAGTAATTGCTGTTCGCGCGCGATCGAAGGCTCGTCGTCGAGCGCGATTGTCGTCGCCCAATCGTTGGCGAGCGCCGAGATCGAGTTGCGACTGAGTTCCTGACCCGAGATCGCCTGACGTTTCGTCGTTTCGAACAATTCGCGCGGGACGCCGTCGCGCGCGTAATTCCGCACGATCGTCTCGAGCCGTTTCGCCATCGCGGCGGGATTGCCCGACGGTCCGAGCGCGGCGGTCGCGTAGGCGAGTTGGCCCTCGGGAACGTACGGCATCGAGATCCATTCGGCGTCGAGCGCCGCGCCGGAGTCGACGAGGCCGCGGAACGGACCGCGCGACGACCCGAGCACTTCCTGTAACACGAAGGATGCGATGAAATCCGGGCTCTTCACGCCGGGTAGGCGATACCCGACCGCCGCGAGCGGATAGACGAGCGTCGTCGGGCGACGCAACACGGTTCGCGCGAGGGGCCGCAGCGCCGCGCTCGGATGCGCGGGCAGCGCCTTGCGCGGGATATCGGAGAAACGGGCGCGGATCTGCTCGAGCACGCGCGCCGGATCCACGTTGCCGGCGATCACGAACACCGCGTTATTCGGAGCGTACCACTTCGAATAAAAGTTCTTGAGATCGGGACCGGTCAGACGATCGAACGCGGCTTTCGTTCCCACGCCCTGGCGCGCGTACGGCGTTCCGGCGAACGCGATCGCTTGCGCGTCGCGGAAAAAATCGCCGCCGGGGGACGACTCGTCGCGCAAGACTTCCTGTTCGATCGCGCCGCGCTCGTCGACCCATTCGCTCTGCGCGTCGAGGATGTCGCGCATCCGATCCGATTCGATCCGGAAGATCGCATCGAGATCCGACGCGGGGACGGTGAATTCGAATTGCGTGAGCGTGTCGGACGTTTCGGCGTTGAAGTTTCCGCCGAGCGCGGTCGCGATCGTCCCGAGTTCGCCCGTCGAAAGATCTTTCGTGCCGCGGAACATCATGTGCTCTTGGGCGTGCGCCATCCCGGGAAACGCCGCCGGATCGTCGCGCGACCCGACTTTATAGACGAGATCGGTCGAGACGACGGGCGCGAGTGCGTTCGGGACGATGACGACGCGCAGACCGTTCGCGAGCGTCGTGTCCACGACGTTTTCGGCGGCGTCCGCACGCGCGATTCCCGAAGACCACGCCGCGGCGACGCAGAGCGACCCGAGCGCGAGTCGGCGAAAAAACGAGGGAAGTTTCGACATCGTGCGCTCGATTCTCGCCGGAACGGAGCGATGCCTTATCGCGCGCGCCGCGGCGTTTTCGCGCGACGCTCCGACGCGACGCCGCGTCGGGCGCGCGGCCGCGGCGCGAAGCGGGCGATCGCGCTGCGGGCGCGGGCGACGATCTCGACGGCGAGCGTTTCGGGCGTTCGGATGTCGACGGCATCCGCGAGCACGAGCATCTGGACGATCGCGGTATCCCGCGACGGGAATGCGACGCGCACGGTGGAACCCTCCGCGCGCTCCGCCACGATCGTCGTCTCCCAGAAGCTCGTGAGCGTGACGACGGCTTCGCGCGCGACGTCCGCGACGACGACGTACGACTCGCGATTCCGTTTTTCGAGCGACGATACCGACGCGTTCCAATACGCCTCGAGATCGAAATCCGACGGCCGGACGAACGGCGTCGTGAGGAGATCGACCGCCACGATGCGCTCCGCGCGGAACGTCCGATACCCCTTCCCTTCTTCTCGCGCGACGAGGTACCAGACGCCGGCTTTCGCGACGAGTCCGAGCGGATCCAGGACGCGTTCGCTCTCGCTTCCGCCGCGATCGCGGTAGCGTAGACGGACGCGGCGATCCGCGCTCGCCGCCTCGCGCAACCGGACGAGCAGCGCTTTCGGTTGTTCCGCGCGACTCCAGCGGTGTTGGTCGACGAAGACGCGAGCGCGGCCCGATTCCGCGGCGCGCCGTTGGCCCGCGGGCAGGGCCCCGGCGAGCTTCTGCAGCGCGTCGCCCTGCGCGGCGATCCCGAGATCTCCCATCGGACTCGGACCCGAAGCGAACAACGCGAGCAGTTCGTCGTTCGTGAACTGCGCGAGCGCCCGTCGATAATCGTCGGCGAGCACGATGCCGCCGAGCGACCCGCGTTCCGCGTGCAGCGGAACGCCCGCCTCGCAGAGCGCGTCGACATCGCGATAGATCGTTCGCGTCGAGACGCCGAGGCGATGCGCGAGTTCGGCGGCCGTGGAGCGGCGTTTGCCTTGGAGCAACATGAGACACGAGATCAGGCGCTGCGATCGCATCGAGAAAAACGTTCTCGGCCATATATGACGGCCCTTGTCATATATGGCGCGTACGATCGGTCCATCGCACGAATTCAACCGATTGGAGCCACATCATGACGACCGGAACCCAAACGACCGCCTCCCTCGTGACCGGGATGGATCTCATCGCCTATCTCACGAGCGACGCGCAGCGCGCGATCGCGTTCTATCGCGACGTGCTCGGTCTCGTGCCGACGGAGATCGACGAAAAGGGACGCGGGGCGGAGTTCACGCTCGCCGACGGCTCGACGTTCGGCGTCTGGAATCCGGACGAGGGACCCAAAACCGGTGCGGCCGTCATGTTCGCGGTGCCCGATATCGCGGAGGCCGTCGCGCTTTTCCGCTCGCGCGGCGCGCAGCTCTCCGATCCCGAAGAGACGCCCGTCTGCTTCATGTCGATGGGCGCGGATCCCGACGGCAACGGGTTCATCGTCCACCAGCGCAAGGCCCCGGCCGCATAAGGCCCCGCGCGCGGCGGCTACGACGCGAAGGTTTCGGGGATCGCGTCGAGCCGCGCGTCGAGCGCGGTGCGGATCTCGTCGCGGAGCGCGTCGCTCGGAAAGCGCGAGATCGCGGGCTCGAAGAACGCGAGCGCGATCATCCGACGCGCGTCCGCGCGCGCGATCCCGCGACTCTCGACGTAGAACAGGGCCTCTTCGTCGAGCGATCCCACGGTCGCGCCGTGCGCGGCCGAGACGTCGTTCGCGGCGATTTCGAGCGTGGGGACGGTATCGAGATACGCATCGCGCGAGAGCGCGAGCGCGTCGTCGCGAAGCGCGGCGTCGGTTCCGTGGCCGTCCGGTCCGATGCGGATCGTCCC
>CAZZXB010000025.1:6962-26090 GCA_964658025.1 uncultured Janthinobacterium sp. | reverse complement strand
ACGTCTCGCTCGACGCGGTGCGCTCGATGACCGAGGGCGGCGCGGCGGGCGTGCTCAACGGCTGAGCGTTCCTCTCGCGCGCCCGACGAGCGAGATACGGGATCGCTTGCGAGGCCGGTCGTCGTCGGTATATCGGGGCCCCAGATCGCGAGGTCGCGACACGACCGCGTGCGTGGCGCCGTATCGGGAAGTCGCCTAACGCGTTCGCGGCGAAGAGCCCTCGAAGCGACGCGCGGAATAACGCCGTGCGGCGAAAGGAGCTCCACCCGTGGCCAAAACGATCGAGCCGACCAAACGTCACGGCCGAAGCGAACCGGGATCGGGCGCGGTCGATCGGACGATTTCGGACGTGCCGTTGCAATCGACGTACGGTCCCGCGGATCTCCGCGATCTCGACGCGGCGCGCGATCTCGGCGAGCCGGGCGCGTATCCGTATACGCGCGGCATCCATGCCGGCGGCTATCGCGATCGGCTCTGGACGATGCGGCAGTTCGCGGGCTTCGGCAACGCGCGCCAGACGAACGAGCGGTACCATTTCTTGCTCGCGAACGGTCAGACGGGGCTCTCGGTCGCCTTCGACATGCCGACGCTCATGGGCTTCGATTCCGACGCGCCGCAATCGCTCGGCGAGGTCGGAAAGTGCGGCGTCGCGATCGACACGCTACGCGACATGCAGACGCTCTTCGACGGGATCGATCTCGGCGCGATCACGACGTCGATGACGATCAACGGTCCCGCGCCGATCGCGCTCGCGCAATTCATCGCGACGGCCGAGTCCAAGGGGATCCCGCGCGCCGCGCTCGGCGGAACGATGCAGGCCGACATCCTCAAAGAGTACATCGCGCAGAAAGAATGGATCTTTCCGCCCCGGCCGCACGTGCGTCTCATCGTCGACATGATGAAATTCTGCACGGCCGAGATGCCGAAGTGGAATACGATCTCGGTGAGCGGGTACCACATCCGCGAAGCCGGATCGACCGCGGCGCAAGAACTCGCGTTCACGCTCGCCGACGGGTTCGCATACGTCGAAGCGGCGATCGCGGCCGGGATGGACGTCGACGCGTTCGCACCGCGACTCTCGTTCTTCTTCAACGCGCACATCGATTTTTTCGAGGAGATCGCGAAGTTTCGGGCGGCGCGTCGGATCTACGCGCGTCGGATGCGCGAGCGATACGGCGCGCGCGATCCCCGCTCGTGGATGCTCCGCTTCCACACGCAGACCGCGGGCTGTAGCGCGACGGCGCAGCAACCGGAGAACAACATCGTCCGCGTCGCGTACGAAGCGCTCTCCGCCGTCCTCGGCGGGACGCAGTCGTTGCATACGAACTCGATGGACGAAGTGATGGCGCTCCCGAGCGAGAAGAACGTCGAGATCGCGCTGCGCACCCAGCAGGTGCTCGCGTACGAAACGGGCGTGACCAACGTCGTCGACCCGCTCGGCGGTTCGTACTTCGTCGAGTCGCTCACGGACGAGATGGAGCGTCGGGCCGAAGCCTATTTCGCGCAGATCGAGGCGTACGGCGGCGTGATCGAAGCGATCGAAGCCGGCTTCTTCCAACACGAGATCGCCGACGCGTCGTATCGCTACCAGCGCTCGCTCGAGACGAAAGATCGCGTGATCGTCGGCGTCAACGCGTTCGAAAAAGTCGAAGACGAATCGATGGCGCTGCTCTCGATCGGTCGCGACGTCGAACGCAATCAGGCGCGCGCCGTGGCGGACGTCCGCGCGTCGCGCGACGGCGCGCGTCTCGAACGCGCGCTCGCGGCGCTCAAGCGCGCGTGCGCGAACGAAACCGAAAACGTGATGCCGCCGCTGATCGAAGCGGTCGGCGCGCTCGCGACCGAAGGCGAGATCGTCGCCGCGATGGTCGAAGTCTACGGGAGATACGTCGAACGTGCCGCGTACTAATCCGTCCGCGATCGTCGGGCTCATCGTGCTCGGCGCGAGCGTCGCCGCGTTGTACGGCGCGCCGACGCTCATGCCGATCCTCTCGCCGACCGTCGCCTCGACGCCCGCGCCGGCCGCCGCGCTCCCCGCGGCGTCCGTGCCGACGGGCGTGAAGATCGCGGCGTCGCTCGGCGAGACGCTGACGTCGGGGACCGCGAAGGTCGGCGACACGTTCTCGTTCGCGACCGTCGGATTGCAGAAGATCGGCGACGTCGTGCTCCCCGCGGGCTCGCGCGGCACGGGTCGCGTCGCCGCCGTGACGCCCGGGCGCAAGGGGCACGACGGATCGCTCGCGCTCCTCGCGGACGCGATCGCGACGCCCGACGGGCACGCGATCTGGGTGAACATGGATACGAAACCGATCCGCGGCCACTACGCGAACCGGCACGTGATTCCGTACGTGTTGCCGATCGTGCCCGTCATCGTCCCGGGCGCGCTCGTGACGCATACGGGCGATCTCGTGATCGATTCGGGGACGCGGCTCACGCTCGTGACGATCCCGCCGCGTTCCGCGCCCGCCCCGATCCCGCCGACCCCCGTCCCCGCGGTAACGCCGTCGCCGTGAGCGCTCGTCCGTCGAACCGAACGCGCGCGCGGATCCCGTCTCTCGGGACGGTCGCCCGGCGGGCGGACGCGCGTCCCACGCGCGGCGTCGCGCCCGATCGCGGGTCGTCGGTCGGACGGATGGTCGCCGCTTCGTTCCTGCTCGGGCTCGCCGTCGCCACGAGCGCCCCTCCGGCGTGCGCCATCGTCGATTTCGAGATGGGTCCCGGCGGCACGGTCGTCCACGTCCGCCTGACCGAACGCCTCTCGTCGCAGGACGCGCAGTCCGGCCAGAAATTCGGCTTCGAGACGACGGCGCCCGTGACGATCGCGGGGAAGGTCGTGCCGAGCGGGACGCCCGGCGACGGCGTCGTGGCCTTCGCCGAATCCGCGCGCGGACGACGGCCCGGCCGGATGCGCCTGCGCGTGGTCGATCTCCGACCCGCCGGACGCGCGCCGATCGCCGTCCGGCTCCCCGACGACGAGGCGGGGACCGTGAGCGCGGCCGATACGCGGGGCCGCTCCGGGCTCTCGATCCCGGCGGGCGGCACGACGATCGTCGTGGGCGGCATCACGGCCGACTCGAACGTGATCTACGAGAAGGGGCGCTCGTTCGCGGTGCTCGTCCCCGACGCGCAGACGTCGCCCGAACCGGCACCCGCGCCGTCGCCGTCGTAGGGCCGAACGACCCATATCCGGCCGACCGCGCCCGCGTCGCCCGACCGAACGGGCTCTCGCGCCTCGGTCGCGAACCGGTTCGGTCATGTCTTCCGGTCCACGTCCCCTGCGCGTCATCGTCGCGAAAGCCGGTCTCGACGGCCACGACCGCGGCGCCAAGGTCATCGCCCGCGCGCTCCGCGACGCCGGGATGGAAGTGATCTACACGGGGCTCTTCCAAACGCCCGAACAGATCGTCCAGACCGCGATCCAGGAAGACGTCGACGGCATCGGGCTCTCGATCCTCTCGGGCGCGCACATGACGCTCTTTCCGGCGGTCATCGAACAACTGCGCGCGCAGGACGCGGGCGACATCGTCTTTTTCGGAGGCGGGACGATCCCGCCGGCGGACGCGCGCGAACTACGCGCGCTCGGCGTCCGCGAGATCTTCACGCCGGGCGCGCCGCTCGCGGAGATCGTCTCGTTCGTCGAGACCGAGTGCGGGAAACGCCGGGAGTTCGCGGTCTGATCGTGCCCGAACCTCGCATCCGCACCCGCGTCGCGCCGTCGCCGACGGGAGACCCGCACGTGGGCACGGCCTACGTCGCGCTCGCTAATTATTGTTTCGCCAAACGCCACGGCGGCGATTTCGTCTTGCGCATCGAGGATACCGATCGCAATCGCAGCACGCCCGCATCCGAGGCCGTCATCCTCGAAGCGCTCCGCTGGCTCGGGCTGTCGTGGGATGAGGGTCCCGACGTCGGCGGTCCGCACGGACCGTACCGGCAGAGCGAGCGGCTCGAGATCTACGCGCGTCACGCGGAGATCCTGCTCGAGAACGGTCGCGCGTTCCGTTGCTTCTGCACCTCCGAGCGGCTCGACGCGATGCGCGCGGAGCAGCGCGCGAAAAATCTCCCGCCCGCCTACGACGGCCGCTGCGTCTCGCTCGCGCCGGAGACGATCGCGCGCGAACTCGCGGACGGCGTGCCGTTCGTCGTGCGCCTGCGCGTCCCGCGCGAGGGCGTCGCGATCGTCGACGATCTCCTGCGCGGCCCGATCGAGTTCGAATGGAGCGCGGTCGACATGCAGGTGCTCGTGAAGAGCGACGGCTGGCCGACCTACCATCTCGCGAACGTCGTCGACGATCACCTCATGGAGATCACGCACGTGATGCGCGGCGAAGAGTGGATCAGTTCGGCACCCAAGCATCTCTTGCTCTACGAAGCGTTCGGCTGGACGATGCCGCGCATCGCGCACCTGCCGCTCTTACGCAACGCCGATCGATCGAAACTGAGCAAGCGCAAGAATCCGACCGGAATTCTCTTCTACCGCGCGATGGGATACTTGCCCGAGGCGCTGACGAATTTTCTCGGACTCTTCTTCGTTCCGCCGGTCGACGGCGAGGAGATGATGGATCTCGAGACGATGGTCGCGCGCTTCGGCATCGATCACATCTCGCTCGGCGGCCCGGTGTTCGACGTGGCGAAACTCGACTGGCTCTCCGCGCGCTACCTGCGGGAGACGATCGACGCGCCCGCGCTCGTCGCGCGCGCGGGCGCCTGGGCGTTCGCACCCGAGCGTCTCGGCACGATCGCGGCGCTCGCGCAGAAACGGATCGAACGCCTCTCCGATCTCGGGCCGCTCTGCGCGCACTTCTTCGCCGGCCGCATCGACGTGCCGCGTTCGGCGTTCGACGGCGGGAAGCTCGCCGAGAGCGAGATGCGCCACGTGCTCGTGCTCGCGCAATTCGCCTTCGACGAGCTCGCGGATTGGGACGTCGCCACGATCGAAGGCGCGGTCCGCCGCATCGCGGAGATCTCGGGTGCGAAATTGCGCGATGCGGTCCGTCCGCTCTACGTCTCGGTCACGGGAAGCGCGCAATCGTTACCGTTATTCGATTCCATGGCGTTACTCGGTCGCGATCTCGTCCGCGAACGGATGCGCGGCGCGCTCGCGACGCTCGGCGGCGCCTCGAAAGCCGAACTCGAAACGTGGCGTCGCGAGCTCGTGACGCCGGCGCCCGCGAAGGCGGAACTCGCCGGGAGCGTGTCGTGACCGCGCGTCTTCGGACGGTCGTTCCCGCTCGGGGCGGGCGATGAGCGCCCACGTTCGGGCGGTCGTCCTCGCCGCCGGAAAAGGCACGCGGATGAAGAGCGCGAGGCCGAAGGTCTTGCACGATCTCTGCGGTCGTCCGATGCTCTGGCACGTCCTGCGGGCGCTCCGCGACGCGGGCGTGAGCGACGTCAGCATCGTGACGAACGGCGACGTCTCGCCGCACGTCGCCGCGCTCGCGGACGACGCGGGCCACGCGACCGTCGCGACCGTCCTCCAGGAACCGCAACTCGGCACGGGCCACGCGTTGCAGATCGCGCTCGCCGCGATGGCGGCGCGCGACGGCGGAACGATCCTCGTCCTCAACGGCGACATGCCGCTCGTCGAAGCCGAACTCGTGCGCGCGGCGATCGACGCGCGCGAACACGCGCTCGCGCTCGTCACGGCGCGGATGCCGCTCCCGTCGAATTTCGGTCGCATCGTTCGCGACGGCGAACGCGTCGCGAGGATCGTCGAAGCGCGCGACGCGACGAACGACGAGCTCGCGATCGACGAGATGAACGCGGGGCTCTACGCCTACGACGAAGCGAAGCTCCGTCGCGCCGTCGCTGAACTCCGCAACGACAACGCGCAGGGCGAATACTATCTCACCGACACGATCGCGGGCTTCGCGAACGGCGGCGAGCGGATCGTCCCCGTCGTCGCGAGCGATTATCGAACGGTGCTCGGCGTGAACGATCGCGTGGAACTCGCGGCGGCGGCGGCGGCGCTCAACCGTCGGATCTGCGAGCGACACATGCGCGCGGGCGTGACGATCGTCGATCCCGCGACGACCTATCTCGAACCCGATCTCGAACTCGCCGCCGACGCGACGATCCTTCCGAACACGACGATCGGGCGCCGCTCGCGCGTCGGCGCCTCGAGCGAGATCGGACCGAACGCGCGCGTGCAGAACGCGACGATCGGCGCGCAGACGGTCGTGACCGACAGCATCGTCGTCGATAGCGCGATCGGCGATTTCGCGATCGTCGGACCGTGGGCGCACGTCCGCGCGAACGCGTCGCTCGGCACGGGCGTCCGTCTGGGCAATTTCGTCGAGGTGAAGAACGCGACGCTCGCACCGGGCGCGAAAGCCTCGCATCTCGCGTATCTCGGCGACGCGGAGATCGGCGAACGCACGAACGTCGGCGCGGGGACGATCACCTGTAATTACGACGGGACGCGCAAGCACCGCACGACGATCGGCAAGGACGTCTTCATCGGTTCGAATTCGTCGCTCGTCGCGCCGATCGCGATCGGCGACGGCGCCGCGACGGGCGCGGGGACGGTCGTCATCCGCGACGTCCCCGCGGGCGACCTCGTCGTCGGAAATCCCGCACGGACGCTCGAGCGCAAGAACGCGACGAGCGCGAACGGCGCGTAGCGCGGGCGGAGGCGCGGAGATCCGGACGCGCCGTACGGCATCTCGCGGACCGGGCGATCGCGGTCGGGGATGAGCGTCGGCTCGGCGACTCGAAGTCGCGAGGATGGCGCTCAAGGTCGTGCTGCTCTCGCATTCGCCCGAACCCGAACGTGCGGTCGCGACGGCCGCGCGCAATTGTTATAGCCCGCGCGACGTCGAGTCGATCGACGAGAACTGGTCGCACGACGAGATCGTGAAGATGGTCGATCGCGTGCGCGACGCGGGTCATCTCTCGACCTTCGAACACACGATGTTCTCGTTCGGCGTCGGCGGCGTGTCGCGCGCGCTCACGCACCAGCTCGTCCGTCACCGTCACATGTCGTACGAACAGAAGAGTCAACGCTACATCAAAGTCAGAGGGCAGTACGCCTACGTCACGCCGCCCTCGATCGAAGCGCGGCCGGAGATCCACGCGAAGTTCGACGCGTTGCAGGCGCAGATCGCCGCGTTCTACGCGGAGGCACTCGCCGCCGGGACGCCGGCGGAAGACGCGCGCTTCGTCCTCCCTAACGCCGCCGAAACGCAGATCGTGATCACGGCGAACGCGCGCGCGCTCCTGGACTTCTTCACGCTGCGGACGTGCAATAACGCGCAGTGGGAGATCCGCGAACTCGCGTTCGCGATGTTACGACTCGCGAAGCGCGCGGCACCCGCGCTCTTCGTGCGCGCGGGCGCGACGTGCGTGCGCGGGTACTGTAACGAACCCAACGGCCCCGAGTGTCCGCGCTACGTGACGGTGCGCAATCCCGTCGCCGCGCGTCGCCGCGCGGGCGTCGACGAAAACGGGCCCGAGCGTTCCAACGTCGAGATCCGCGCCGACCACCAAACCGCGGCACTCGCGGGGTGATCCGAACGCTCGCGTCACGTCTCCGCACGAGCGTACCGCATCGCTCGCGATTCGTCGGAGACCGGATCGTAACGCCCTGAGACGCTTCGTCCTCTGCCTCGCCGTGTTCGCGGCGGGCGCGAGCGTGCCCGCGCTTCCGGCACGCGCCGCGCTCGCGCCCGTCGACGCGCGCGTCTCCGCGATCCCCGCGGCGCGGCTCGTGCGCGAACCGGCCTCGGCGCTCGTGGACATGCGCAAGCAGCGCGTCGCGAAGCACGCGCGTTCGCTCAGCTACATCCTGTTCTTCGCCTGGGTGCTCTCGCAGGCGCTCGGATTCTTCTACCTGTGGTCGACGGGGAGCGCCGCGCGTCTGCGCGATGCGATGCGACGTCGGATCCGCTCGGTCGTCGCGCTCCGCTTCGTCTACGGTGCGTCGCTCACGTATCTCTCGGCGTTCGCGTCCCTCCCCGCGTCGATCGCGCGCTTTCGCGTCGACGGCGCGTTCGGTTCGGGCGTCGAGCCCGTCGGCGCGTGGATACGCGACGGATTCGTCGGTGCGACGATCGACGCGTTCGTCGTGGGCGCGACCGTCGCGGCGGTCTTCGCGCTCGTCGATCGGACGCGGCTCTGGTATCTCTTCGCGATGGCGGGGCTGTTCGTCGCGACGCTCCTGCTCGCGTTCGTCGAGCCCGTCACGATCGCGCCGCTCTTCAACCGGCTCGAGCCGTTACCGCAACACGCGCGCATCCGCGCGCCGCTCGACGCGCTCGCGCGGCGCGCGGGGATCTACGGCGCGCCGATCGAGGTCGCCGATCTCTCGCGTCGCTCGCGTTCGATCGTCGCGGATATCGCGGGCTTCGGTCCCACCAAGCGCGTCGTCCTCGGCGACGCGCTGCTCGCGAACGCGACGCGCGGCGAGATCCTCTTCGTCACGGCACGCGAGTTCGGTCATTACGCGCACGGCGACGATTTCCGACTCTCGCTCTTCTGGACGTCGCTGTTCATCCTCGCGATCGCGATCGCCGTGTCCCTCGCCGATCGCCTGCCGTTCCGACGCGACGACGACGCGCTCTCGCGCCTCACGCTCGTCTTCGGTTTTATGGCGCTCGTCGCGCTCGCGCTCGTGCCGATCTACAACGCCTACTCGCGCAACATCGAATCCCGCGCCGACGCCTACGCGCTCGCGCTCACGCGCGACCGCGTCTCCGCCGTGCGCGCCTACGTGCGGATCGCGGACGAAACGCTCGCGCCGATCTGCCCGTCGACGGCGGCGCGGCTCTACTTCTTCAACTCGCCGCCGATCGGCACGCGCGTCGCGCGCGCGAACCGCACGCCCGATCCGTGTCGCTGAACGACGGCGTCGTGCGTTGCCCGTGGGCGCGCACGCCCGCATCGATCGCCTATCACGACGCGGAGTGGGGCACGCCGCTGCACGACGATCGCGCGCTCTTCGAATTCGTCGTCCTCGAGGGCGCGCAGGCGGGCCTCTCGTGGGAGACGATCCTCGCGAAACGCGAACGGTACCGCGCGGTCTTCGCGAACTTCGAGATCGCGCGCGTCGCCGCGTTCGACGAGCGCGACGTCGCGCGCTTGCTCGCGGATCCCGGCATCGTGCGCAATCGCGCGAAGATCCGCTCGGCGATCGGCAACGCGAACGTCGCCCTCGCGCTGCGACGCGAATTCGGCAGCCTCGACGCCTACGTCTGGTCGTTCGTGAACGGCGAACCGATCGTGAACCGACCGCGCGCCATGACGGACGTTCCGGCGCTCACGCCGCTCGCCGAAGCGTTCTCGCGCGACATGCGCGGCCGCGGCATCCGTTTTTTCGGACCGACGATCGCGTACGCGTTCATGCAGGCGACGGGTCTCGTCGACGATCATCTCGCCGGGTGTTTCCGCGCGAAACGCGCGCCCGCGCGCGCTACGAAGCGGCGGGCGTCCCCGCGTCCGGACGGCGCCACGCGTTGACGAGTTGGATCGCGGCGACCGGGTCGCCCGCGAGCCAACGCTCCACGCCGTCGGCCGCGACGCCGATCACGGCACCGAGCGACGCTTCTTCGTCGCCGCTGAAATTCGAGAGGACGTAATCGATCGTATCGGTGCGCCCGCGGCCGATGCCGACGCGCAGACGCGGGAACGTCTCGCCGAAGTGCGCGATGACGGACTTGAGCCCGTTGTGGCCGCCGCTGCCGCCGTTCGCGCGCATCCGTAGGCGCCCGAACGGCAGATCGAGATCGTCGCTCACGACGAGGATCCGTTCGGCGGGCGTTTTCCACCAGCGCGCGACGCGTTGGAGCGGGGTGCCGCTCTCGTTCATGTACGAAAGCGGCTTCACGAGCACGACGCGGGCGGAGGCCACGTGTGCCTGCGCCGCGCCGTCTTTCGTCTTCCAGCTCGCGGTCGGGGCGAGGCGCCGGAGCACCTCGTCCACGACGCGGAAGCCGATGTTGTGGCGCGTCCGCTCGTACGTCGCGCCCGGATTTCCCAGACCCGAGACGATCCGCGTCTCGTCGGCCAGTTAGCCCTTCTCCGTGGCGTCGTCGTCCGCGGTCTCGCCTTCGGCCGGGGTCTCTTCCTCGGCCGGCGTCTCCGCCGCGGCGACGGCCGCCGCTTCCGCGGCTTGCTCCGCGAGCGTGACTTCGTCTTCGGCGGCTTGCTCCGCGACCTTCGAGGGCTCGAGCGAGATCAGGATCGTCGCCGGATCCATGTCGAGCGTGAGTCTCGCGGGCAGCTTCACGTCGCCGGCCGTGATCTTTTCGTGGATGCCGAGATGCTCGACCGGGACCTCGATGTGCTCGGGCAGCGCGTTCGCCGGGCCCTTGACGTCGATCGTGTGGAGCACGAGATCGAGCACGCCGTCCGCGTTCTTCACGCCGTCGGCGACGCCGATCGTGACGACGGGGAGCGAGGCCGAGATCTCCTCGGTCGCGCGGACGCGCTGGAGGTCGACGTGCAGCACGCGACGCGTGATCGGATCGCGCTGGACCTCGCGGACGAGCGCCGTATCGCGACCGCCGCCGTCGATCGTGACCGTCAGGAGCGCGTTCTTGCCGCCCAGATGGATGAGCTCGTCGAAGGCCTTCGCGTCGAGCGCGACGGCCTTGGGCTCCGAGCCGTGTCCGAAGATGATCCCCGGCACGTGGCCGGCGCGGCGGACGGCGTGGGCCGAGGTCGTTCCGGTTTTCTCGCGCGACACGACGGCGAGGGTCTTATCGAGTGTTGCCATGGTTGCTGTTCGTTTCTACCCCGTCGCCGAGGAAGCCGGTGTCAAGATGTCCGGCAGCGTGAGGGCCGGCACGGCCGGCTGCTCGTCGTCTTTGGTGAAGAGTTCCGAAACGGAACGGTTCGCCGTGATGCGCTTGATCGCATCCGCGAGAATCTGTGCGATGGAAAGAACTTTGAATTTCGGGCCGAGGAGCGGTTCGATGTTCGGCACGGTGTTCGTGACGATGATCTTCTCGATCGGCGACTCCGCGAGCACCCGCACGGCGTCCCCCGCGAAGATGCCGTGGGTGGCGCACGTGTAGACGGCCGTCGCGCCGCGTTTCTTGAGCGCCTCGGCCGCCTTCGCGAGCGTGCCGCCGGTCGAGATCATATCGTCCACGACGACCGCGATCTTACCGCTAACGTCGCCGACGATCTCGGTGACCTCGGAGACGTCGGGCTCGGGGCGACGCTTGAAGACGATCGCGAGCGAGGCGCGCAGACGTTTCGCGAAATTTTCGGCCCGCGGCACGCCCCCCGCGTCGGGGGAGACGACGACGATCTTCTCGCCCTCGAGCCCCTGCGCTTTGAGGTGCGAGCAGAGCGTCGGCGTCGCGAGCAGATTGTCGACCGGAAGATCGAAAAACCCCTGGATCTGCGCCGCGTGGAGGTCGAGCGTGACGAGGCGCGCCGCGCCCGCCTTCTCGATGAGGTTCGCGACGAGCTTGGCCGAGATCGGCTCGCGGCCCTTACTCTTCTTGTCCTGTTTCGCGTAGCCGTAATACGGAACGACCGCCGTGATGCGATACGCCGACGCCCGGCGGAGCGCGTCGATCATGATGAGGAGTTCCATCAGCGAATCGTTGACGGAATTACCGTTGGGCGCGCGGCAGACCGATTGGATCACGAACACTTCCGCGCCGCGGACGTTCTCGCGGATCTCGATCCGGCACTCTTCGTTCTTGAATTTGTCGACGAGCGCGCTTCCCAGACGCGTGTCCATGCGCTGGGCGATCTCGCGCGCGAGATCGATATTCGAGTTGCCGCTGAAGAGCAACGGCTTCTGGTGAACGGACATCCAACCGACCTCCGGGGAGACCGAAGTCTCGCGACGATAGGCGTTTCCGGGTCCGTTCCGCGGCGGCACGCGGTTCCCCCGCACCGCGAGGGGCTCGCGCGCTCGGCCGATTACTTCGAGTACGAAGCGCCGTCGATGTTGACGAAGTGGCGGCGCGGGGCTTGCGGCGACGGCGCCTCCACGGTCACGGTAACCGTATGCTCCCCGGCCGGGAGGGTGGAGCTCTGGAAGACGAGCGCGTCGACGCTCTTCTTCGGCGTGTAGAAGCTCCCGACGCCGACGACCCTTCCGTCGATCGCGATCGACGCCGCGCCGCCCGTCGGTCCCGTCACGCCGTAGATGCGAACGAGGCGTCCGTCGAAGTGCATCGTCGCGACGTCGCCCGTGTGGAAGCTCCGCGTGCTCGACGCACCGCTCCGGCCGTCGGCGACCCGCACGTTTTTCCACTTCCCTTCGTACGCGAACGCCGCGCCGGATCGCGAGGACGTCGCGACGTCGTCGTCGACCGACTGGTACGCGACCTCGACGTCGGCCGCGGCCGGGACGTGCGCGACCGTCGCGACCGGTTTCGATGCGCGGACCGCCTCGCGGTTCGGCGCGGTCGCGGAGGCGCCGCGCGCGGCCGCGGCGACGTGCTCGGGTGCCGCCGGAGCCGCGTGTCCGGGCGCGGGGACGCGTTTCGGTTGCGTCGCGGCGACGAACTGGAACTGCGGCGCGGCGACGTGCGCCGGGCGATCGGTATTCGGTTTGGCGGCGGCCACGCGCGGCGCGCTCGGTTCGTTCCGGCGAGCCGGGACGGCCGGTGCCGACGTCGGTGCGGCGACGTTCGCCGAAAGCGCCGACGAGCGACCCGCGTCGGGCGGCGCGACCGCCACCGCCTGGTCTTGATCGGCCGCGTCGTCGTCCGTCGGCACGAAGCGTTGCAGAACGAACAGGTAGCTGAAGCAGAAGAGGACGAGTGCGATCACGAGCGCGGACGCGGGCCACGAACGGATCTTCGCGACCGCGTAGGCGGCGGCGGTCCGGAGACGCGCGAGCGGTCGCCCGCGACCGTTGCCCGAGGCGAGGCGACGGATTCGCGCCCGTTCGAAGGATGCTCCCACAACGTCTCCTGGGGACGGCTCGCGCCTCCGTCCGGCAAACAATTTCGACACGTTCGTAAAGAACGCGGCGAACGCGAATAGGGATTTAGTTTAGCGCACGCGATCCCGAAATCAAGGTGTCCGATGGGGCAGAAAGCCGGGATCCGTCCCGGTCGGTAACCGTGAAAACCAGCAGATCCCGCGTAAAGATCGTGCGTTTTCGATCCGACCGAGCGTCGCGAATCCCGCCGCCGCCCGAAATGCCTGACGATCGTAAAGATTGCGGTTATACTATCGTCGTGGAGACGCAAGGCGCGCGCGTGCTCGTCGTGGACGACGAGGCGGCCATTCGTGAGGTTCTCGAGTACGGGCTCGGCCAGGCGGGCTTCGCGGTCCGTACGGCCGTCGACGCGCGCGACGCGCTCGAATCGGTGCGCGCGTGGTCGCCCGAGGTGATCGTCCTCGACGTGATGCTCCCCGAGATCGACGGCTTCACGCTCCTGCCCGGATTGCGACGACTCACCGACGCGCCGATCGTCATGCTGAGCGCGCGCACGGAGACGGCCGAGAAGGTCGCCGGTCTCTCGCGCGGTGCGGACGATTACGTCGGGAAGCCGTTCGAACTCGAAGAACTGATCGCACGGTTGCATTCGGCGCTGCGCCGCCCGCGCATGGAGATGCGACAGACCTTTACGTATGCCGATCTCGCGATCGACATCGCGCGTCGGAGCGTGCATCGCGGGAGTCGACGGATCGAACTCTCGACGCGCGAGTTCGATCTCTTACTCACGTTCGTGCGCAATCCCGAGCACGTGTACACGCGCGCGCAACTACTCGATCTCGTCTGGGGCGTCGATCGCGACGTCGTTCCCAATACCGTCGAGACCTACGTGTCGTACCTGCGCGCGAAGCTCGACAGCGGCGAGTCCGTGAAATTGATCCAGACGCTACGCGGCGTCGGCTACACGTTGCGCGCGCTACCGGCGTGAGCGCGGGCTTCGCGCGACGCCTCCTCGCCCTGCTGTGGTTCGAGATCGCCTCGGTGCTCGCGCTGCTCATCTTCGCGGGCGCGCTCTTCGCGTTCGGGTCGTACGTGAGCTCGGTCGAGGCGGAAACGACGGCGACGCTCGCGCAGATCGTCGGCGGGCTCGCCGGAACGCGCGGCGAGATTTCCGCGTCTCCGTCTCGCGCGCGCATCACGCCGATTCCGCCGCGACGCTCCGCATCCAACATCGCGGCGACGTCCCGAACGATCCGCGCGCCGCGGGCCCGTTCGTCTCCGCGATCGACGGGCTCGCGACCGCGTTCGGTCTGCACTTCACGAAGAGTCACGTCGGGCGCGTCGACGTCATCGTGCGCGAGAACGAACCCGTGCTCGTCGCGACCGCGTCGTCGTTCGTGTTGCCGGTGACGCTCGCGCTCGGGCTCGCGTTGCTCGCGGCGCTCGCGCTCTCGCGCGCGCTCGTGCGCCAGGCCATCCGCCCGCTCTTGGACGTCCAGCGTTCGCTCGAGCGCTTCGCCGCGGGCGATCTCACGCCGAGCCCGGTCGAGATCGCGGGGAAGGGCGAGTTCGGCGATCTCGCCGTCGCGTTCAACGGCGCGATCGACGAGGTGGAACGCGCGTTCGCCGAACGCGATCGCGCGAACGCCGCGATCCGCCAATTCATCGCCGACGCCGGCCACCAACTGCGCACGCCGCTCACGGTGATCCGCGGCTTCATCGCGATCTTGCGGAAGGGCGATCTGCGGACGCCGGAAGATCGCGATCGCATCCTCGAGACGATGAATCGCCAGGGCTCGCTCATGGCGTCGCTCATCGACAAGTTGATGTTACTCGATCGCTGGGAGCGTTCGGGTGCGTCGCTCGCGCCCGAGCCGATCGACGTCGCGCGGCTCGTCGACGACGTCGCGTCGCCGCTCGCCGAGGCGAATCCGTCGCGCGCGGTGCGCGTCGAGGCGTCGGCCGAGGTCCTCGTCGCGATCGATCCGAGCGATCTCGCGTACGCCGTGACGAACCTCGTCGACAACGCGCTGAAATACACGCGCGGCGCGGTCGTCGTGGTCGTCCGCGCCGACGGCGCGAACGCGCTCGTCTCGGTCGCCGACGACGGGCCCGGGCTCGCGCCCGCGGAACAGGCGCTCGTGTTCGATCGGTTCTACCGCGGCTCGCGACGCGACGTCGACGGCTCGGGTCTCGGTCTCGCGATCGCGAAGCGCGCGGTCGAGCGGGCGGGCGGGTCGATCGTGCTCGCCACGAGCCCGCATGCGGGATCGACGTTCACGATCCGTCTGCCGCTCGTGCGCTACGAGCAGCGCGTCCTCGCGCCGACGTAGCACCCCATCGTCGTGCCGATCCGCCGCCGGTCGCCCAGGGGAGTGCCGGAAGACGCCTCGGCGGTCGGGCCGTCGGAATTCGGTTCGCGCGGGTTCGGGCGACGGGACCTGCCCCGCGCGGGTATAGCGAAAGGACGTTCGGAGGTTTTCATGCTCGCAGTCAAGCTCGGTTCCGTTCTCGCGCTCGTCGCGGCGTTCGCGTTCGCGCCCGTTCCGCTCGTCGCGGAGACGACGCATCCGACGATCGCCGTCCTCCCGATGGCCGCGGCCGATCCGAACGTGCCGTACGGGCTCCTCCCTACGCCCGCCGAGCTCAAGATCATGACGACCGAGGTCGGCGCGGGGCTGCGGTCGCGCGGCGTCTCCGTGATCCGCATCGACCGCGTCGCGCCCGCCGTCTCCGCGGCGGGGTTCGATCAGACGGCGCCGATCCGGGCCTGCGTCGTCGCCGATTGCGCGCGACGGATCGGGCGCGCCGTCGGCGCCGACACCGTCGTGATGGGCTCGGTAACGCGCGCGATGGCCGTCATCTGGGGCACCGATTTTTCGATCGTCGACGTGCGCACGGGTAAGGTGACGAGCGAGATGAACGTCGGCTACAAGGGCGACGTCCAGGCGATGGAACGCGGCGACTGGGACGCGGGCGGCTGCCTCGCCCGCCTCATCCAAAAGAAAAAAGCGTGCGCGTCGGATCCGGGCTGGTAAGGCTCGTCGAACGGTCGCGTTCTCGTAGAAATCGCCGCAATCCGAAACTTCGTTATGAAACGTTTCCGGATGCGCGATCGTAGACGGGCTCGCCGACGGCGGCTCGGTCGCCGTGGGCGTATCGCCCCCAGAGCTGAAACGGTGCGCGGCTTTCGGGGGTAGGAACGGGGACATGTCGGACCGCTTCAAGCTCGTCTCTCCCTACTCGCTCGCGGGCGACCAGCCGGCGGCGACGGATAAGATCGCGGCCGGGATCGCGCGCGGCGACAAGGCGCAGACGCTCCTCGGCGTGACGGGCTCGGGGAAGACGATGGCGATGGCGCGGATCGTCGAGCAGATCCAGAAACCGACGCTCGTGCTCTGCCACAACAAGACGCTCGCCGCGCAGCTCTGCGCCGAGTTCCGCGATTTCTTTCCGGAGAACGCGGTCGAGTTTTTCGTCTCGTACTTCGATTACTATCAGCCCGAGGCGTACATCGCGCACACCGATACGTACATCGAGAAGGACAGCTCGATCAACGACGAGATCGAGCGCCTGCGCCACGCGGCGACGCAATCGTTGCTCACGCGGCCCGACACGCTGATCGTCGCGTCGGTCTCGTGCATCTACGGTTTGGGTTCGCCCGCCGACTACATGGAGATGTCGCTCCCGGTGAAGATCGGTCAGGAGATCGATCGCGACGTCTTCCTGCGGCGGCTCGTCGACATGCAGTACCGGCGTAACGATCTCAACCTCGTGCGCGGGACGTTCCGCGTCCGCGGCGATACGCTCGAATTCGTCGGCGTCGAGGAAGAGCTCGTCCATCGGATCGAGTTCTTCGGCGACGAGATCGAAGCGATCAACGTCGTCAACCTGCTCACGGGCGAGTACGTCGAGTCGAAAGACGCGGTCACGATCTTCCCGGCGAAGCACTTCATCACGCCCGACGAAAAGCTGCGACGCGCGATCACCGCGATCGAGATCGAACTCGACGAGCGTCTGAAATTTTTCAAGGACAACGGCAAGTTACTCGAAGCGCAGCGGCTCGAGATGCGGACGCGCTACGACCTCGACATGCTCCGCGAAGTCGGGTACTGCAACGGCGTCGAGAACTACAGCCGCCATCTCGCGGGACGCGAGGCGGGCGCGACGCCGTCGTGCCTGCTCGACTTCTTTCCGAAGGACTGGATGCTCTTCGTCGACGAGTCGCACGTCTCGATCCCGCAGGTCCACGGGATGTACGCGGGCGATCGCTCGCGCAAGGAGATCCTCGTCGAGCACGGCTTCCGTCTGCCGAGCGCGATGGACAACCGGCCGCTCACCTTCGACGAGTTCGCGAAGCATCTCAATCAGGTCGTCTACGTGAGCGCCACGCCGTCGACGTTCGAACTCTCGCGCTCCGCGCAGGTCGCGGAGATGATCATCCGGCCGACGGGTCTCGTCGATCCCGAAGTCGAGGTCCGGCCGACGAAGAATCAGGTCGACGACCTGATGGAAGAGATCCGCCTGCGCGTCGAGCGCGACGAGCGCGTGCTCGTCACGACGCTCACGAAGAAGATGGCCGAAGACCTTACCGACTTCTTACTCGAGAACGGCTTCAAGGTGCGTTACCTCCACAGCGAGGTCGAGACGCTCGAGCGGATCGCGATCCTGCGCGACCTGCGCAAGGGCATCTTCGACGTGCTCGTCGGCATCAATCTCTTGCGCGAAGGGCTCGATCTCCCCGAGGTCTCGCTCGTCGGCATCCTCGACGCCGATAAGGAAGGCTACCTGCGCAGCGGCACGTCGCTCATCCAGACGATCGGCCGCGCCGCGCGCAACGTCGAGGGCAAGGTCCTCATGTACGCCGACGTCATCACGGAATCGATGGCGAAGGCGATCGGCGAGACGCAGCGCCGTCGCGACAAACAGCTCGCGTTCAACGCGGAACACGGCATCGAACCGCGTTCGGTCCGTAAGGAAGTCCGCGACATCCTCGATCTCGTCGCCGGTGCCGAGGATCGCACGACGGCCGAGAAGCTGCGTTCGGAGAAGCTCCCGCGCGAGGTCGCGCTCGCGATGACGAACGAGATCGAGAAGAAGATGAAAGAGGCCGCGGGCAATCTCGAATTCGAAAAGGCCGCCGCGCTCCGCGACGAGCTCATCGAACTGCGCCGCCAACTCGGCGGCAACGAGTCGTTACTGTTCGGCGGCAAAGCCCCGAAGATCTTCGAGCACGCGCTCAAGGAACTCGTCGGGACGTAACTCGCGATCCGAAGCGACGGATGCGTCGACGTCGTCGAACCCGCGCGTGCTTCGTATGCCTCTACACGCCGGCGATCCGCCGTAGACGACCGGCGTTCGATACGTTCGGTTGCCGAGAATCGTGCCGCCGAGCGAACCCGCGCCGTTCGCCGGAACGTCGCGCGGCCGTGCGATCAGGTTTCCGGGACGAGTTCGCGTTCGTCTTCGGTCGTCGGGACGATGCGCCAGCTCACCGCGACGACGCCCGGTTCGATGCCGACGCGTTTCACGATGCGTTCGAGTTCCGCGTCCGGGCGGCCGACGACCGTGACGTCGGCGGTCACCGCGACGCGCTCGGTGTTCTCGACGTCTTCGGTGTAGACGGCGGTGAGCGTCATCTTCGCCCCGCGGATCGCGGCGATCGTGGTCGCGCGGACGCGCTCTTCCACGTCGGCGGCGCACGCGGCGATGATCTCGTAACTCGAGACGATCTCGTCGGCGGCCGACGAACGCAAGTTTATGCGGCGGACGACCGGACGTAAGACGACGTTCGCGACGAGGATGGCGGCCGTTCCGATCGCCGCCTCGATGACGAACCCGTCGCCGACGAGCACCCCGATCGCGGCCGTGCACCAGAGCGTCGCGGCCGTGTTGAGCCCGCTCACGCTGAGGCGCTCCTTGAAGATCACGCCGCCGGCGAGGAAGCCGATGCCGGAGATGATGTACGCGGGGATCTGCGTCGGATTCGCACCGCCGCCGATCAGCGGGGTGAGCATGACGAAGAGCGCGGTCCCCGTGGCGACGAGCGCGTTCGTGCGCAGGCCCGCCATCCGATTACGCCATTGGCGTTCGAGCCCGACGATCGATCCGAGCGCGAGCGCGGCGAGGAGACGAAGCGCGAACTCGAGATGCCCGATCGGCAGTCCGGCTGCGGCCGTCAACGCAACCGCATCAGCGCGAGGTCGCGAACTTCACGTGGATCTCGCCGAGGCGATGCGCGAACTCGACGAGCGCGCGATCGCCGACGCGGTGGA
>CAZZXB010000025.1:0-6862 GCA_964658025.1 uncultured Janthinobacterium sp. | reverse complement strand
ATCTCGCCGAGGCGATGCGCGAACTCGACGAGCGCGCGATCGCCGACGCGGTGGAACGTCGCGTCGCCGTCCGTATAGCCGCCCGCACCGAAGAGCGTGTCGAGCATGAGCGACGTGTGAAACGTGCCGCCCGCGTCGACGCCCGCACCGACGACCGAGAGCAAGAGATGCTTGCCGACGAGCGCCGCGGGCGGCGATTCGGCGAGCGCCGCGCGGAGGCGCGGCGAGCGCGCGAGCGCGCTCTTTCCGACGGCGGTAAACGAGGCGAGCCACGACGCGACGTCCGCATCGCCGAAGCGCTTGCGCAAGATTCCGAGTTCGCTGTCGAGGAGCGGGACGCCGATCGTATGACGGATCGCGCGGCCGGCATCGAAGAACGCGCCGCCGCCCGACTGCAGGAACGCGTTCGCGACCTGCATCCGGGGCGCGCCCGATTCGTTCGGGACGGGCGACGGCGAGGCCGCGATCGCCGGTGCGACGCCGAAAACGGCGAACAGCGAGAGGGCCGACGCGACGCGCGAGATCGATCGCATGAATAACACGCCCGCCCCTTCGCTACGCGTACGGCGGGAGCATTGCGCCCGCGACCCAAAAGGTCGTACCGTGCAACGTACGATCGTGCCGGGCGTCTCGATGTGGTCGGTCTGGCAACCGGATCGGCGTCTGTTCTTCAATTCGTTCGCGATCGAAACGGCCGAGGGAACGATCGTCGTCGATCCGCTCGAACCCGATGCCGGAACGCTCGCCGAACTCGAGGCGGCGAACGTCGCGACGATCGTCGTCACGAATCGCGATCACGAACGCGCGGCGCGGACGCTCGCGGCGCGGCTCGACGCGAAGATCGTTTCGAGCGAGGCGGAGGCGGCGCTCCTGGGGGGTCCGGTCGATCGCGTCGTCCGCGACGGCGAGACGATCGGCGACGCGCGCGTCGTCGCGTTCGAAGGGCTCAAAACGCCGGGCGAGTTCGGGCTCGCGCTGCCGGAGCGCGGCGCGTTTCTCGTCGGCGACGCGCTCTGGGGCGATCCCGCGGGTTCCGTGCGGATGATGCCCGACGACAAACTCGCCGATCCCGCGCGCGCCGCGCTCTCGCTCCGCGCGATCTGCGCGCGCCGTCCGGAACACCTCTTGCTCGGCGACGGCGCGTGCCTCTTCGGAAACGCGCATCGCACCGTGTGGGCCGCGCTCGAAGCGCGTGCGGACGTCTACGTCAACCGCATGAACGTCGACGAAGCGGTGTGGTCGCGGAGCGCGCGCGATCGCGCGCCGTACGATCGCGCCGAGTGGTTCGACGTCGACGGCTACATCGGTGCGGAGAAGCTCGGGTATCGCGTCGCGCGCGTCCTCCCCGGCGGCGCGTTCTCGCCCGAGCATTGGCACGCGTGCGAGGAAGAACTCTTCGTCGTCCTCGAGGGGTCGGCGACGCTCCGCGGTCCGCGCGGCGCGTGGCCGCTGCGGCGCGGCGACTGCGTCGCGTTTCCGACGCGTCCGAGCGGCTCGCACCAGATCGTCAACGACGCGAGCGAACCGTGCACGATGCTGCTCGTCGCGAACGTCGATCCGAGCGACGTCTGTTACTATCCGAACTCGCACAAGCTGCTCATCGAACGCTCGGACGTGCTCGTCCGCGATCGTCCGGTCCTCGATTATTACGACGGCGAATGAACGGCGCGCGGTGAGCGCCGCCCCGTTCGGCCGGAAGGCGGGCTGAACGCGATGCGCGTCGCGCTCGACCGCTCGGACGACTCGACCGTCGTCGTCCGCATGACCGCGACGCTTCCGCTCGCGGCCGGCATCGGAACGCGCACGCTCCGCTTCCGCACGCGGACGGGCGCGCTCGTGCGGATCGACGGCATCGCACGCGGCGCGTTCGATCGCGAGCACGAGACGATCGTGATTCCGGCGACGCTCGGCGGCACGATCGAGCTCGACGTCGAGCGACGCGCGCTGCCGGGGACGGGCCTGCCGCCCGGGGACGGTCCGCGCTGGCGGCGCATCCTCGCGAACGCGAACGAGGAGCCGCGGACGACGATCGTCGTGGGGCGCGATGCGCGCGAACGCGTGCCGTCGCCGGAGCGACGCGCGCGCGCGCCCGAACTCGCGATCGTCGGCCACTCGCACCTCGACGTCGCGTGGCTCTGGACGTACGACGAAGCGGCGCGCAAGGCGATCCGCACCTTCGCGACCGCGGTCCGCCAACTCGAACTCGACGGGCGCTTCGTCTTCACGCAGAGTCAGCCCCAACTCTACGCGTACGTCGCGGCCGCCGATCCCGATCTCTTCGCGCGCGTCGCGAACCTCGCGCGCGCCGGGCGCTTCGACGCGAGCGGGGCGGCGCTCTGGGTCGAATCGGATTGCACGATCCCCGCGGGCGAATCGCTCTTGCGCCAACTCGTCTTCGGCATCCGGTTCGCGGAGCGCGAACTCGCGACGAGTCCGAGCGTCGCGTGGCTCCCCGATACGTTCGGCTTCGCGAACACGTTGCCGTCGCTCTTGCGACACGCGGGGATCGGCGCGTTCGGCACGACGAAGCTCGGTTGGAACGATACGACGATCTTCCCGCACGCGCGGTTCGTGTGGGAGGGCCCGGACGGCGCGAGCGTCGTCGCGGCGCAGATCGCCTCGATCGAGGGCGGCGTCGAAGGGCGGCGCGTCCGGCGCGCGCGGCGACGGCACGAACTCTTACTCGTCGGTCGCGGCGACGGCGGCGGCGGCGTGAGCGACGCGATCGTGCGCGACGCACCGCGGCGCGGCACGTGGACGACGCTCGGGGGCTGGTTCGCGAACCTCGAAGCGCGACGCGACGCGCTCCCGGTCGTGCGCGACGAACTCTATCTCGAAACGCATCGCGGCACCGCGACGACGCATCACGATATCAAGGCGCGCTGCGCCGCGCTCGAACGCGCGCTCCGCGATGCCGAGGAAGCGCTCGCGTGGGCGTACGCCCTGCGCGCCACGCCGTTCTTCCTCACCGAGGCCCGACGCCAGCTCGACGACGTGTGGGCGACGTTGCTGCGCTCGCACTTTCACGACGTCGTCCCGGGCACGGCGATCGCCGAGGCGTACGCGATCGTCCGCGAGGAGTTCGATCGCGCGGACGCGCTCGTGGCGCACGTGCTCTCGAGCGCGCGATCGGTGTTGCCGAGCGCCGCGCGGCGCGAACCGAACGCGCTCGCGGAGCCGCTCGAATCGCGGCGCGGCTTCACCTTCGCGAACGCGGCGCTCAGCGTCCGCGTCCGCCGCGACGGCTCGTTCGAGGATCTGCGCGCGACGGGCGGACCCAATCTCGTGCGGCGCGCGAACCGGCTCGCCCGGTACGTCGATCGGCCGCAGCGTTGGGATGCGTGGAACGTCGATCGTTCGTACCGCGATCGCGAACGGAAGCTCCGCGCGATGGGGTGCGACGTCGTCGACGGCGGTCTCGAGGTGCGCTACGCCTTCGGGAAGTCGCTCGCCGTCTCGCGGATCTCGCTCGACGCGACCGAACCGTTCGTCCGCGTCGAGACCGCGGTCGCGTGGCACGAATCGCACGCGTTCCTGCGCTGCGAGAACGGGCTCGCGTTCGCCGGAACGCGCGCCCGTTTCGGCTCGCCGCACGGCACGGTCGATCGGCCGCCGAGACCGCGGACGGCCGCGGAATGCGCGAAATTCGAGGCGCCGGGCCAGCGTTTCGCGCGCGTCGACGGCAAACGCGGGAGCTTCGCGATGCTCGCCCTCGACACGTACGGCTGGAGCCTCGCGACGCGCGGGAAGACGGCGCTCGGCCATTCGCTCCTGCGCGCGCCGACGTGGCCCGATCCGAGCGCCGACCGCGGCGAAGCGTCGCTCTCGTACGGATTCGCGCCGCTGCGCGACGAGAGCGTCGGCGAACTCGAAACGATGTGGGAGCGTTTCGCCGGACGCGCGAGCGTCGCGATGTTCGTTCCCGACGATCCGCGCGTGCTCGTCGTCGCGACGAAGCTCGCCGACGACGGCGCGGGCGCGATCGTGCGCGCGCGCGAGTGCGACGGCGCGGACGCGCGCGAGATCTCGTTCGCGTGTAGCGTCCGCGCGCTCGAGGTCACCTGCGTCGACGCGCTCGAGCGTCCGGTCGCGGGCGAGGTGCGCTTGCACGAAGGGACGATCGTCGCGCGCTTCGCGCCGTACGAGATTCGCTCGTTTCGGGTGCGTTTGCGGTAAGCGATCGCCGCTTTTTCGCGTATGCTCCCCAGCGTGAAACCGCCGCTCTCCGCCATCCTGTTCGATCTCGACGACACGCTCCACGACGACACGCGCACGTATCGACGCGCGGCCGAACGCGTCGCCGAGACGGTCGCGCGCGAACGCGGGATCGCGGCGGACGCGTTGCTCGCGGCGTACGTCGCGCAGGCGGATCGTTTCTGGATCGAGCTCCAGCCCTCGGCCTTCGGCACGCCGCTCGCGGGCGTGCGCGCGCGGATGTGGACCGCGGCGTTGCGCGGTCTCGGCATCGACGACCCCGCGCTCGCGACGGAATGCGCGATCGCGTACGATCGCAATCGGCGCGAGCTGCTCGAGCTGTGGCCGGGCGCGCTCGATCTGCTCGGCGATTTGCGCGCGCGCGGGTATAAGCTCGGCATGATCACGAACGGCTTCGCCGAGACGCATCGTGAAAAAATCTCGCTCCTCGCGCTCGAGCGCGCGTTCGACGAGATCCTGATCGCCGACGAAGTCGGAATGCTCAAGCCCGATCCGCGGATCTTCCGGCTCGCTGCGGAACGGCTCGGCGTCGCTCCCGAACGGTGCGCGATGGTCGGCGATCGGTTCGATCGCGACGTCGTCGGCGCGCGCGACGTCGGCATGTTCACGATCTGGATGAACGTCCGCGACGAGACGCCGCCCGCGGGCGCGGTCGCGCCGCACGTGATCGTCCGCGATCTCGCGGGCGTCGTGGAGGCGTTGCGCTGACGCGGATCTTCGCGTCGTCGTGGCGCATGCTCGCGCGCAATCTCGTCCTGCTCGTGCCGGGGCTCGCGATCGGCGCGCTCGCGGCGGTCGTGCAGGCCGCGCTCGCGACCGTGCCCGATCGCGGCGACGCGGCGAGCCTCGCGGTGTGGATCCTCGCCGACGTCACGCAAGTCATCGCGGCGATCGTGACGATCTCGTACACGACGGGGATGGCCGACGCCGCGTGGCGGACCGGTCGCGCGACGTTCGCCGACGGGTTCGGCGCGTTTCGGAGCGAAGGCGGTCACGTGCTCGTGGCGATGATCGGTCTCGTCGTGCTCGGTCTCGCGGCGGCGCTCCTCGCGCCGTATACGCTCTCGCTGTCGTTCGCCGTCTACGTTTTCGGGTGCATCTTCACGATGCCGGCGGCCGTCGTCGGCGAGCGCCCGGGATTGCTCGCGATCGGCGAATCGTTCCGACTCGCGGTCACGCGACCGGTCACGACGCTCGTCACGACGGTCGCGATCGTGGCGATCGCCGCGGGCATGAGCTTCGTCGCGACGAACTCGGCGGCGGTGCCGTTCGTCGGGCCGTTGCTCTCGGATTTCATCGTGGAGATGGTCGTCGCGTACGCGATGCTCGTCGTCGTCGGCGAGTACCGCGAGATGCGCGGCCTGGGATCGCCCGCGTGATCCCGCTCGCGGTCCGCGTCGGCGTCACGTTGCTCGGACTCGGGATGTTCGTCGCCTCGTTCGTCGTGCGCACGTCGGTCGATCGCGGCCTGCGCATCACGCGCGACGCCGGGCCGAACCTCTCGCAGGACGCGGGCGCGTTCACGCTCCGCGCGCTCGGCGCCGTGATCCTCGCGGCCGGGTTGCTCACGTGGGTGATCGCGTACTCGTTCGAACACCGCGGCGCGCGGCTGTTTTGATCCGCCGGTCGCGACGCGCCGCCTCCGTCGCCCCGAGCGCGCGGTAGATGGCGACGAAACGAAAAGGATCCGAGCCGGGTCCTACCACCGTGGCCTCATCTACCGTTACGGACGCGCCCAAGGGCCTCGATGCGATCGTCATCAAGGGCGCGCGCGAGCACAATCTCAAGAACGTCGACCTCACGCTCCCGCGCAATCGGTTGATCGTCATCACCGGGTTGTCGGGATCGGGGAAGTCGTCGCTCGCGTTCGACACGATCTACGCCGAAGGGCAGCGCCGCTACGTCGAATCGCTCTCGAGTTACGCGCGACAGTTTCTCGGCCAGATGGAGAAGCCCGACGTCGATTACATCGAGGGCCTCTCGCCCGCGATCTCGATCGATCAGAAATCGACCTCGCGCAATCCGCGCTCGTCGGTCGGCACCGTCACCGAGATCTACGATTACTTGCGCCTGCTCTACGCACGGATCGGCAAACCGCACTGCTATAATTGCGGGCGCGAGGTCAGCGCGCAATCGAGCGAGCAGATCGTCGATCAGGTGCTCGATCTCCCCGAAGGGACGCGCGTGCAATTGCTCGCGCCCGTCATCCGCGGACGCAAGGGCGAGTATCAGAAGTTATTCGAAGAGATCGGTCGCGAGGGCTTCGCGCGCGTCCGCGTCGACGGCGAGACGCGCGAACTGCGCGACAAGATCGACCTCGACAAGAAGCGCAAGCACACGATCGAAGTCATCGTCGACCGGCTCGTCATCAAAGCCGACGTCCGGAAGCGGCTCACCGATTCGATCGAGACGACGCTGCGGCTCTCGAGCGGGATCGCGACCGTGCTCGCCGAGGAGACCAAGGGCGAGATCCGCGAGCTGACGTTCTCGGAGAAGCTCGCGTGCGTCGCGTGCGGCCTCTCGTTCGAGGAACTCGCGCCGCGGCTCTTCTCGTTCAACTCGCCCTACGGCGCGTGTCCCGATTGCACGGGCCTCGGCGTGAAGATCGAGATCGATCCGTGGAAGGTCATCCCGGACCGCACGAAAT
>CAZZXB010000024.1:0-26788 GCA_964658025.1 uncultured Janthinobacterium sp. | reverse complement strand
TTCGAATGGTCGGGCAGACAGGATTTGAACCTGCGACCCCTAGTCCCCCAGACTAGTGCGCTACCAAGCTGCGCCACTGCCCGCGAGAGGAAGCGGTTCGTAAGGCGCTCGCGAAACCCCGCTTCGCGCGATCAGCGCTTCTTGGCGGTTTTCTTTGCGGTCTTTCCGGCGCTGCGCTTCTTCGCGCCGCCGACCGCGTCGCGGAGGCCCTTGCCCGCGGTGAACGCCGGTACGCGACGCGCGGGGATCATCAGTTTCTCGCCCGTCTTCGGATTACGACCCTCGCGCTTCGCGCGATCGCGGACGACGAAGCTCCCGAACGGGATCAGTTGGACTTTGTCGCCCTTTACGAGCGCGTTACGAATTTCGTCGAGCACCATGTCGACGATCTCGCCGACCTGTCGTTTCGAGAGGTCGATTTCTTCCGCGAGCGTGTCGATGAGATCGGCTTTGGTCACCGTTCAATCTCCAAAGTAAAAAGCGATTAAGGAAGAGGCGTGGGGGCGCGAACCGCATGGACGACGGCGCGATGATCAATCGCGTGCTCGTATCGGCGTCGTAATTGGCAGGCGAAACGGGGCCTCCTGCCCGCCGCCCGAAAACTCTTTGCGTGACGCGGGTTTGCGCCTCATTCGCTCGCGAGCGCGAACGCCTGTAGGGCGAGCGTGTAGGACGCGGCGCCGAAGCCGCCGATCGTCCCGCGGCAGACGGCCGAAATCACGCTGTTCGCGCGAAACGCTTCGCGCGCGTGGACGTTGGAGAGATGCACTTCGATCGTCGGAATGCCGATCGCCGCGATCGCGTCGCGGATCGCGTAGGAGTAATGCCCGTACGCGCCGGGGTTGATCACGACCGCATCCGCCTCCGTCCGCGCCGCGTGGAGCTCGTCGACGATGGCGCCCTCCGAATTGTGCTGCACGGAACGGATCTCGATGCCGAGCGCGCTCGCTCGCGTGCGACACGACTCGTCGATCTGCGCGAGCGTCGTCGCGCCGTAGATCTCGGGCTCGCGGATACCGAGCAAGTTGAGATTGGGACCGTGAATCACGAGCACGCGCACGTCGCGCCGTTCGTGGAGGAAACCGACACGCCCTCGGAAACTGCGCAAGCGTGTCCGATCGGATCGTCACCGCAACCGCCGCTCGCGGCACGTTCTCCGTCGTCGCCGGCGTGACGACGGACGTCGTCCGCGAGACGCAGTCGCGACTCGCGCTCTCGCCGACGGCGAGCGCCGCGGTCGGTCGACTCGTGACGGGCGCGGCGCTGCTCGGCGCGAGCCTCAAGGGCCGCGAAAAACTCACGTTGCAGATCAAGGGCGACGGTCCCCTCATCGGGCTCGTCGCCGACGCGGGACTCAATTCGCCGACCGAGATCGGCGCGCGCGGCTACGCGCGCGCGCCGCACGCCGACGTGCCGCTCAACGCGCGCGGCAAGTTCGACGTCGGCGGCGCGGTCGGGAAGGGCTTCTTGCAAGTGACGCGATCGTTCGAAGTCGGCCAACCGTACGTCGGCATCGTCGAGTTGCGCAGCGGCGAGATCGGCGACGACATCGCGGGCTACCTCATGGATTCCGAACAGATCCCGAGCGTCGTCGCGCTCGGCGTCCTCGCGAATCCCGCCGGGATCAAAGCCTCGGGCGGGATCATCGCGCAGGTCTTACCGGGAGCCGACGACGCGGCGATCGCGGATCTCGAGCGGCGCGCCGGCGCGATGGCCGCCGTGACGACGCAGATCGACGCGGGCGCGACGGCCGAAGATCTCGTGCGCGCGCTCGTCGGCGACGACGACGTGCGCTACACGCGCGAATACGCGGTCGCGTACACGTGTACGTGTTCGATCGAGCGCGTCGAACGCGCGCTGTTGGGTCTGGGTCGCGACGAACTCGCGAAGATGGCGGACGAGCAGCCGCAGACCGAGGCCGTCTGCGAATTCTGCAAACGCGCCTACGTCCTCTCGAGCGACGACGTCCGCGATCTCATCGATCGCCTCGAAGTGCGGAGTTGACGCCCTAGACGCCGAGCCGCGGGCGGAACTCCTCCATGATCGCGCCGTCGACGTTCTCGTAGCGCCAACCGCATTCGCAACGGATCGCGGCCGCGCCGGGCGTCGGATACGGATAGACGCGTTTACAGCGCGAGCACGTCAGCGCGTGTCCGGCGATCGGAGCGCGCGCGGTGTAGGTGATCGGCGGCGGGGACTTCTTGTCGTGGTGGGCCATCGCGATTGTGCCTTCTTTCTTTCTTCGAGCGTCGGGACTTACGAGGTGGACGTGCGCGGCAGGATCCGGACGAACCGGCGCGCGCCGACGGAGAGGACGACGGGACCGGAAACCGCCCACGCCGCACGCGGATCGACGACGGCGACGCCGTCGAGCTTCACGCCGCCGCCCGTGATCAGACGTTCGGCCTCCCGCTTGCTTTTCGCGAAGCCCGACGCGACGACCGCATCGGCGACGGAACGCCAGTCGCCCGCGTCGATTTCCGGCATATCGGTCGGCGCCTCGGCGCGCTGGACGGTCGCTTCGAATCGCTCGCGCGCGCGCGTCGCTTCGTCCGTGCCGTGATAGCGCGCGACGATCGCCGACGCGAGATCCTTTTTCGCGACCATCGGATGCAGCGAGCCGTTTTCGAGCGCCTCGCGCAAGGACGCGACGTCGCGCTCCGTGCGAAAATCGGCGAGTTCGGCGTAGCGCGCGATCATCTCGTCCGGGATGCTCATGAGCTTGCCGAACTGCTCCGCCGCGGGCTCGGTGAGCCCGACGTAATTGCCGCGCGATTTTCCCATCCGCACGACGCCGTCGGTCCCCTCGAGGATCGGCGTCGTCATGCAGATCTGCTTCGGCTGACCCGCACGGAATTGGAACTCGCGCGCGACGAGTAAGTTGAAGAGCTGGTCCGACCCGCCGAGCTCGACGTCGTTCGCCATCGCGACGCTGTCGTACGCCTGTGCGATGGGATAGAGAAACTCGTGGAGCGCGATCGGGACGCCTTGCTCGTAGCGTTCGGAGAAGTCGTTGCGCGCGAGCATCTGCGCGACCGTCATCTGCGACATGAGCCCGATGAGGTCGACGAGCGCGAGCTTGCCGAGCCACGTCGAGTTGTAGGCGATCTCGACGCGCTCGAGATCGAGGATCGCCCCCGCCTGTTCGCGATAATCGCGCATGTTCTGCGCGATGTCGTCGCCCGTGAGCGGCGGCCGCGTATCGTTACGACCGGTCGGATCGCCGATACGCGCCGTGAAATCGCCGATCAGTAAGATCACGCGATGCCCGAGTTCGACGAACTGCTGCATCTTGTGAAGCACGACGCCGTGCCCGAGATGGAGGAACGATCCGGTCGGATCGATCCCGAATTTCACGGTCAGGCGCCCTTTCGAGGCGACGCGCGCTTCGAGTTCGGCCGCCGTCTCGACGTGCGAACAGCCGGCGGTCAGAATCTGCGCCTGTTCTTTCGGGGTCGGCAACGTCTTCTCCATGGGAACTCCGGGCCGTTCGTGCGTTCCGCGCAGGTTGCCTGCCCTATAAACGCGGGCCGCGAGATCGATCGCGTTCGCGCATCCGGTCGTGACGCTCGGCGAGCGCGAACGAGAGGCCCGATCTGACCGAAGCTCGACCGATGCGTCGGCTCGATCGCGCGTGGTCCGGCGCGCCTCGATCAGCCGAGTTCGAAGATCGTGACGCCGCCGCCGCCTTCGTCCGCATTGCCGTAACGGATCTCGCGGACGCCGACGCGTTCGTGAAGCCATTGTTGTAAGCCGCGGCCGAGTAAGCCCGTGCCCTTGCCGTGGATGAGCCGGAGCGGCGAGAGGCCCAGGAGCGACGACTCGTCGATCCACTTGTCGACGAGCGGTTCGGCTTCGACGAAACGCTTGCCGCGGACGTCGAGCTCGGTGCGCGCGGCGGTCGCCGCTTGCAACGTCGCTTCGCCCATCCGCGCATCGGAGCGTGGGCCGCCGCGCGCGCGAGCGTCCGTCGCGGGCGACGTCGTCCCGCGCGGTTGCGCGCGCCGCGAGACGCGTAGCGTCGCCTTCGCGGCGACCGTCCGCATCGAACCGATCTGCACGAGCACGTCGGACCCATAATCGTCGACGACCTCGCCCTCGCTGCCGAGCGCTTCCACGAACACGCGGTCGCCGATGCCGATCGGATGCGGCTGCTGCGGGCCGCGAGACGGCGCGCGATCCCCGGGGCGGATCCCGAGATCCTTGTGGACGTCTTCGAGGACGCGACCGAGTAGCGATGCCTGACCCGACGTGACTTTCGCCCGACCCACGCGATCGCGATCGCGACGTTCGAGTTCGGCCGTGAACTCGCGGAGCGCGCGGCCGAGCCGATCTCCGGCCTGCGACGCGAGCGTCCGGCGCTCGCGTTCGAGCGCGTCGTTGCGTTCGCGGGCGCTCGCTTCGAGCGCGGCGATACGTCCGCGCTCGCGTACGAGTTCGTCGCGCTCGGCCGCGGCCTGCGCGCGGATGACGGCGAGTTCGCCGAGCGCGCGATCGTAGTCGCGTTCGTTCTCCGTGAGCAGCGCTTCGGCGCGACCGACGATCGCGGGATCGAGACCGAGCGTCCGCGCGAGCGGAAACGCGAGCGACTGGCCGGGCGAGCCGAGATCGAGTTCGTACGTGGGCGCGTAGGTCTCGGGATCGAATCGGACGTTCGCGTTGCGGACGCCGGGCGTCGCGTGCGCGAAGAGCTTCAGTTCCGTACTATGCGTCGTCACGATCCCGCGCGCGCCGCGGGCGAGCAAGAATTCGACGATCGCGAGCGCGAGCGCGGCGCTCGCCGCGGGCTCCGTTCCGCTCGCGATCTCGTCGACGAGCACGAGCGACGCGGGGCCCGCCGCATCGACGAGCGTCCGCAATCGTCGCAGGTGCGCGGAAAAGGTCGAGGCGTTCTCCGCGATCGATTGCTCGTCGCCGATATCGCAACCGAGATCCTCGAACGCCCCGATCGTCGTCCCTTCGAGCGCCGGGAGTTGCATGCCGCAATACGCCATCGCGACGAAGAGCCCGCAGAGCTTGAGCGCGACCGTCTTTCCGCCCATGTTCGGACCGCTGATCACGATGAAGCGCGCGTCGTCGTCGAGCGCGAACGATTGCGGGATCGCGCGCGCCTCGAGGAGCGGATGCCGGCCGGCGACGATCGCGACGTGCGCGGCATCGACGAGCGCCGGCGGCAGCGCGTCCATCTGCTGCGCGACGCGGACGCGCGCGAGGACGAGGTCGACGTCGCCGAGGACGTCGAGATTCTCTTCCGCGCGGTCGGCCTTCGCGCCCAGAAGCGACGAGAGCTCGGCGAGGACGCGCGCGACCTCGCGCTCCTCTTCGAGCCGGAGCGTCCGCAGGCGGTTATTGACGTCGAGCGCGTCGAGCGGCTCGACGAAGAGCGTATGTCCCGTCGAAGACGTATCGTGCACGACGCCCGGGACGAGCCCCGAGAATTCGGCCTTCACGGGGATCACGAAACGTCCGTCGCGGACGGTGACGATCGCGTCTTGGATCGCCTTCGCGTACTTCGGCGCGCGGAGCATCGACGCGCAGCGTTCGCGTGCGTCTTCCTGCGCGTGCGCGGCGTTACGCCGCATGCGTGCGAGCGCGGGCGACGCGCGGTCGAGCACCTCGCCGCGTTCGCCGATCGCCCGATCGATCGCGGCCGCGACGTCGATGAGCGAGACCGCGTCGCGGTAGCGGTCGTGCAGCGTCGGCGCGGCGCTCGCGCGGATGCGACGCATCGCGGCGTCCGTAGCGGCGAGCGCGACGCCGATATCGCGCAGATCCTCGCCCGCGAGCGTTCCGCCGCGTTTCGCGCGGGCGATCGCGTCGCCCGTCTCGCGGACGCGCGGGAGCGCGAAGGCACCGTCGCCCGCGAGCGCGCGCATCTCGGTCGTCGCGGCCTGCTCGCGTCGCACGGCCGGAAAATCGACGAGCGGCACGAGCTCGCGCGCGCGGGTCGCGCCGCGATCGGTCGCGCATTGCGCGGCGAGGCGCTCGCGGACGCGCGCGAAGTCGAGGACGTCGAGACTGCGCTCGTCGGCGAGCCGGCGGCTCACGGCCACAGACTCCGTCTCGCTACCCGAGCGCCGCGCGCAGGCGCGCTTCGGCGAGTTGCGGATTCGCGGTCCCGCGACTCCGCTTCATCACCTGACCGACGAGAAATCCCATCACCTTCGTCTTGCCCGCCCGGAAATCGGCGACGGTCTTCTCGTTCGCGGCGAGCACCTCCGCGACGATCGCGTCGATCGCGCCCGTATCGCTCACCTGTCCGCGCCCTTCGGCCGCGACGAGTTCCGCGAACGGACGCGCGTCGTCGTCCGCGAGCCAGAAGCGCTCGACATATTCCTTCGCGGTTTTCGAGTTGATCGTCTTCGTTTCGACGGCCGCGACGATCTCTGCGAGACGCGCGGGCGAGAGCTTCGCTTCCGCGACGGGCGTCCGCGTCTCGTTCGCGAGCCGCGAGAGATCGCCGAGCACGAAGTTCACCGTCGCTTGCGGCTTTCGCGTGAGCGCGAGCGCCGATTCGTAGAACCCGGCGAGCCCGGGCGTATCGACGATCTGCATCGCCTGCACGAGCGAGAGCCCGTCGTCGCCGACGTAGCGCCCGAGCCGCGCGTGCGGGAGCGTGCCGAGATCGTCGCGCATGCGCGCGACGTCGGTCTGCGAGAACACGATCGGCGCGAGATCGGGATCGGGAAAGTACCGATAATCGTGCGCGAGTTCCTTACTGCGCATCGGATGCGTCTCGCCCGCCGCTTCGTCCCATCCGCGCGTCTCCTGAACGACGCGGCCGCCCGATTCCAGGATCGCCGCCTGACGCGCGATCTCGCTCTCGATCGCGCGCGCGACCGAGCGGAACGAATTCATGTTCTTCGTTTCGGTCCGCGTGCCGAACGCCGTCGCGCCGATCGGACGGAGCGAGAGGTTGACGTCGCAACGTAGCGACCCTTCTTCCATCTTGACGTCGCTCACGCCGAGCGCGACGAACGTGCGCTTGAGCGTTTCGAGATACGCGACGGCTTCGGCGGCCGTGCGGATATCGGGCTCGCCGACGCATTCCATGAGCGGGACGCCCGCGCGATTGAAGTCGACGAGCGAGTGCGTGCTCCCCGCGATCCGCCCGTCGCGCGAGCCCGCGTGCGACGACTTGCCCGTATCTTCTTCGAGATGGATGCGCGTGAGACGACACGAACCCGCGGTGCCGTCGGGCAGGAAGAACGGCACGACGCCGCCCTGCGTGAGCGGCATGTCGAACTGCGAGATCTGATAATCCTTGGGCATGTCCGGATAGAAGTAATTCTTCCGATCGAACTTCGAGAACGCCGGGATCTCCGCGCCGAACGCGAGTCCCGCGAGCACGAGTAACTCGAGCGCGCGCCGGTTCGGAACCGGAAGCGCGCCCGGCATCCCGAGACACACGGGGCACACGTTCGTGTTCGGCTCCGCGCCGAACACGTTACGACAACCGCAGAACATCTTCGTCTCGGTCCGGAGTTCGACGTGACATTCGATCCCCATCACCGCCTCGTACGGCACGCCGCCGACCAGGAGTGCCGGGCGCGCGGCCGTTTCCGCCGCGCTCACGTGCCGACCGCCGTCGGGATCGCGGGGATCGAGGCCCGGCGCGCGTGCTCCGTCGCGCGCTCGTACGCGTGCGCGATGCCGAGCAGCGAACGCTCCGCGTAGAGCGGTCCGCTCAGTTCGAGACCGAGCGGGAGCGGCGTCCCGCCGGGGGGCGTCACGTAGCCGCACGGAACCGAGAGCGACGGCAGACCGGCGAGCGACATCGGGATCGTGTAGTAGTCCATCAAGTACATGCTGACCGGATCCGCCTTCGCGTCGAATTCGAATGCGGGCGAGGCCGCCGCCGGACACGCGATCGCGTCGCACGACGCGAACGCCTTCGCGAAATCCGCGGCGATGAGCGTGCGCGCCTTCTGCGCGCGTACGTAGTAGGCGTCGTAGTAGCCGCTCGAGAGCGCGTAGGTGCCGATGAGGATGCGACGCTTTACCTCGTCGCCGAAGCCGGCGGCACGCGTCCGTTCGTAGGTCTCGCCGATGTCGGCGCCCTCGACGCGCAGGCCGTAGCGCATGCCGTCGAAGCGCGCGAGGTTCGACGAACACTCCGCGGGCGCGATCAGGTAATACGTCGCCACGCCGTATTTCGCCGTCGGCAACGCGACCTCGACGAGCGTCGCGCCGAGCTTCTCGAGATCGGCGTACGCGCGTTCGTAGACCGCGCGGACGTCGGCGTCGAGTGCGCCGAGACCGAATTCCGAGACGATGCCGATCCGCACGCCGCGCAGATCGGCACGCAGGTCGTCGTGCGTGGTTTCCAACGGCCGCTCGAGCGACGTCGCGTCCATCGGATCGTGGCCGCCCATCACGTCGTAACAGAGCGCGGCGTCTTCGACCGTCGTCGCGATCGGTCCGATCTGATCGAGACTCGAGGCGAACGCGATGAGTCCGTAGCGCGATACGCGACCGTAGGTCGGCTTGAAGCCGACGACGCCGCAGAAGGCCGCCGGTTCGCGGATCGATCCGCCCGTGTCGCTCCCGAGCGCGAGCACCGCTTCTTCCGCCGCGACCGCCGCGACGCTCCCGCCCGAGGAACCGCCCGGAACGCGACCGAGATCCCACGGGTTGCGGGTCGTTCCGAGCGCGCTGTTCTCGCAGGACGAGCCCATCGCGAACTCGTCGAGGTTCGTCTTGCCGAGCGGGATCGCGCCCGCGTCGAGCAACCGCGCGACGGCGGTCGCGGTGTACGGCGCGGTCCAGTTCGCGAGGATCTTCGACGCGCACGTCGTCGTCGTGCCCGTCAGGCACATGTTGTCTTTCACCGCGAGCGGGACGCCCGCGAGCGGCAACGATTCGCCCGCACGGACGCGTTCGTCGACGCGTTCCGCGTGCCGGAGCGCGAGTTCCGCCGTCCGTTCGAGAAACGCCCCGATGGCGCCGTCGCGCTCGCGGACGCGCGCCGAATACGCGCGCGCGATCTCGACGGCCGAACGCTCGCCGGCATTGACCGAACGCGCGATCGCGACCGCGGTTTCGGCGCTCACGCCTCTTCTCCGATGATCCGCGGCACGCGGAAGTACGCCCCCTCGCGGCGCGGCGCGCCCGCGAGCACGATCTCGCGATCGAGCGAGGGACGCGGCGCGTCGTCGCGCGCGACGTTGGAGAGCGGCACGATCTGCGCCGTCGCGGCGACGTCGTCGACGGGGAGCTCCGAAAGCAGATCGACGTGTTCGAGTAACGCGCCGAGTTGCGCGCCGAAGCGGACGATTTCGCCCGGGTCGAGGGCGATGCGCGCTAATTTCGCGACGTGCGCGACGTCGATCTCCTTACCTGCCACGGATCGCTCAGGCTCCTATCGGGGCGAAGGGGAAGGGAGCGACGTCTTCGCGATGGAGCGTCGCGAGCGCCTCGATGTGGCCCGTCTGCGGAAACATGTCGAACGGCTGGACGCCGCCGAGGCGATAGCCGCCCGCGACGAGTTGCGCGAGATCGCGCGCGAGCGTCGCCGGATTGCACGAGAGATACCAGATGTGCGGAACGCGCGCCGCGACGAGCGCCGCGAACGTCGCCTCGTCGCCGCCCTTTCGGGGCGGATCGAGAAACACGATGTCGGCCGCCGCGAGCGCGTCGCGACCGTACTTCGAACGGAGCGTCGCTTCGACGCGACCGCTCGCGAAGGTCGTGCGATCCTCCACGCCGTTGAGCGCCGCGTTTGCCTTGGCCTCGCGAACGGCGTTCGGGTTCTCCTCGACGCCGACGACGGTCGCGCCGTACTTCGCGAAGAACAGCGCGAACGTTCCGGCACCGCAGTAGAGATCGATCACGCGTTGCCCCGCGCGGACGTGCGGCGCGAGGTAGGCGAAGATCCGACCGACCATCTCGCTGTTGACTTGAAAGAACGAGGCGGGCGAGACGCGGAAGCGGATGCCGTCGATCGCTTCGGTCATCTCCGCCTTGCCGAACACGCCGAGATGCTTGCGACCCATCACCGCGTTCTCGCTTGCGGGTTCGAACGAGTTCGCGATGCCGACGACGCCCGGAAGTTTTTCCGCGAGCGCGGGACCGCGAGCCGCGAGTTCGGGAGCCGGACGGTCGCTCGTGATCGAGACGACGCTCTCGCCCGTCGCCAGACCGGCGCGCGCGACGACGTGTCGGGCGGATGCGAACGCGGGCGCGGTCGACGGATCGCGCGCCGCGTTCCAGAGTCCCGCGAGCGCGGCGTTGAGTTCGGGCATGACGATCGGACACGTTTCGATCGGCACGACGTCGTGCGTCCGCGCCGCGTAGAATCCGAAGGACGTGGGCGCGACGGGGGGCGCCTCGACGTCGACGCGCGCGTGCGCGACGACGAGCGCCATCTTGTTGCGGTACGCCCGCGGGTCGTCCATGCCGACGGGCTCGCCGACGCGCGCGCCGAGGATGCCGCCGAGGCGACGCAGCGCGTTCTCGACGATCGAACGTTTCCAGCGCAGTTGCGCGGGATAGGCGAGATGTTGCACCTGGCACCCGCCGCACTCGCCGAACACGGAACAGAACGGCTCCGCGCGATCGGGCGAGGTATCGAGCCGCTCGACGAGATCGGCGACGGCGTACTTCGCCTTCACCGTCTCGATGCGGACGCGCGCGCGTTCGCCCGGCACGGGCCCGAGCACGTAGACGACGAGACCGTCGACGCGGCCGACGGCCTGACCGGTTTTCGCGATGAGATCCGTACACTCGACTTCGACGACGTCGCCGGGTGCGAGACCGGGACGCGGCGCGAGCGCGTTAGGAGTCAGACTTTTTCTCGTCGAGCTGCGCGAGCAGTCGATTCGCTTCGTCGATGAGTTGTTGGATCCGTTCCGTCGTGGGATCCGTCGGCGCGCGGAGCAGCGTCGCCCGGACGATCGCGTAGGCGAGCCCGGCCGATGCGAGCACGATCGCGACGAAGAGACCGATGCGCTTGACGAGCGTTCCGTCGCCCGACGAAGCCGTCACCTCTTCGCCGTTCGCGGATCCCGTGACGGAATTCGTGTGGTTCGCGTACGTCTCGATTCCCGACCCTTCAGCCATGTCGGAGATGTTCGCGCCGGAGGCGCGCGAAGCATCCCTCGAATCCGGACCGTGCGTCAGCGTGCGTCGCGACGGGCGCGCGCGATGTCGGCGAGTCGTCGGGAGATTTCGGAGACGACGAGCGGTCGCCGGAACGCCCCGGACGCGCCGCGCTCGAGGCAACGCCGGACGAGCGCCGTCTCGTCGAGGGCCGCGAGGACGAGGATCGCCGCGCTCGGGGCGCAGGCGCGTAAGCGCGCCACGAGATCGGCGACGTCGCCGCCCGCTAACCGGCCGTCGACGACGATCGCATCGGGCGCGCCGAGCCGCGCGGAGCGCACGCCCGCCTCGGCGTCGCCCGTGCCCTCGAACGCGTGACCGAGGAGCTCGACCACGACGCGCAGATGCTCGCGTGCGACGCGGGCGTCGTCGATCGCGAGGACGCGCATCAGGGCGACCCGCGCCCGCCCGCCCACGCCGCGACGGCCGCCGAATCGACTTCACCGAGCGCGGAGATCGTGCTCGCGCCACGCGCGACGACGAGATAGCGTGCGGCGACGCGGACGACGTGGAGCGACGCCCCGTTCGGAAGCGGCGTCGACTCGAGCACGTCGACGAGTCGTCCGCGCGCGTGCGGGCGAACGCGTCCGCGGAGCGACGCGCGCATCGCGAACCGAAACGCCGCGAGCACGAGCGCGACGACCGCGCACGCGGCCGCGAGCCGCACGACCGACGCGAGGTCCATCAATCGGGCCCCGGCGGCGCGAGCAGCGCGCGACGGAACGCGACGACCGCTTCGCGGATCTCGCGCGGCGACTCGCGCACGACGAGCAGATTCCCCGTCGTGAGGACGACGCTCGTCGTGCCGTCGTCCGCGACCTCGATCGTTTCGATGAGGTCGGCGTTGACGACGACCGGATGCCCGCTCGTCCGTCGTAGTTCGATCACCCGGGGAACCATTCGAAACGATCGTCGTCGCGCCCCGGCGTCCGACGCGACGCGTCGAGTTCGGCCTCTTCCGCCCGCGCGATCCGCTCGCGGTACGCTTCGTAACGACGTTCCCGCAGCCGTTCGAGGCCGGAGCGCCGCTTCGCGACGTCGCCGTAGTGCGCGCGCGCCCGTTCGAGGATCGATCGCGCGCGCTCCGCGAGGGCCTCGGAACGCCGTAGCGCGGCGCCGAGCGCGACGATCGCGGCTTCGGCGAGCGCGAGTTCCGCCGCGAGCGGCGGCGACGGCCCCAAGACGAGCGCCGAGCGCGCCTCGCCGAGCCGTTCCTCGAGCGCGATCGTGCGGGCCCCCGCGATATCGCACGCGCGTCGCGCGTCGAAGAGCATCTCGCGCGCGGAATCTTCGGCGGCACGGAGCCCGTCGAGCGCCGGCTGGAGGGCGAAGCGAAAATCGGCCATCGCTCGAACGATCACGCGCACCGCCGCGACCGACTAGGGTGGAATCGCGGGGGGACGCAGCGCCGCCCGCAACGTCGCGCGTCCCGAGGGCGTCGGAGGTGCGTGATACGCCGCCACGACGAAATGCCGACCTGGTACGCGACCGCGCTTGCGGGAGCGATCGCGGGCGTCGTGGCCGGGCTCGTGAAACTCGGGTGCGAGGTCGTCGTGCCGCCGCGACCGCCGGGCCGGATCCCCGAGCCCGAGATCCTCATCTCGCTCTTCACGCACGTGCCGAGCACGCAGGCGGAATCGCTCGTCGTGCACTTCGCGTTCAGCGTGCTCTCCGCCGTCGCATACGTGCTCGTCGCGGCGCGCTTCCCGATCGTCCGTCTCGGCATGGGCGCCGCGTTCGGGATCGCGGTGTGGCTCGGCGCGCACGAACTCGTGATGCCGCTCGCCCGTCTCACGCCGCCGCTCTTCGCGCTCCCCGCAAGCGAGCAGGTCAACGAATTCCTCACGCACGCGCTCTGGGGATGGACGATCGAGGTCGTCGCTCACGATCTCGTCCCGCGGTTCGCGCGCCATCGCACGCCGTTCGCTCCGGCGTCGATCGCGCGTCGATCGTAACGGCCGCGGCGGCTCGAACGCTTACGGAAACGCGATCGAGGCGCGCTCGGGTCCGACGGAGACCGCATCGAGCGTCACGCCGAACGCATCGGCGATCGCGGCGACGTACGTCCGCGCGGCGCGCGGCAGATCGCCGAGGCGACGAGCGCCCGAGATGTCGTCGCTCCATCCGTCGAACCACTCGAGTTCGAGTTCGAGATTCGGATCGTTCGCCGATTCGAAATCGACCCTCGCACCGTTGCTCGCGTAGCCGCGCACGATCGCGAGGCGCGAGAGCCCCGTCAGCACGTCGAGTTTCGTGATGACGATGCTCGTGAGACCGTTGAGCCGACGGGCGTAGCGGGCCGCGACCGCGTCGAACCAACCACACCGACGCGGGCGCCCGGTCACCGTACCGAATTCGCCGCCCTGCGCGCGGAGTCGCTCGCCCGTCTCGTCGTGGAGTTCCGAGGGAAACGGTCCGGCGCCGACGCGCGTCGAGTACGCTTTGGCGATGCCGACGACGCGCGCGATCGCGGTCGGTCCGATGCCGAGACCCGTGCACGCGCCGCCCGCGATCGTGTGCGAACTCGTCACGAACGGATACGTCCCGTAGCCGACGTCGAGTAACGTCCCCTGCGCGCCCTCGACGAGGACGCGCTTTCCGCCTTCGAGCGCTTCGTGCACGAAGCCGACGCCGTCGACGAGATGCGGGAGGATGCGCGGGATGCGATCGAGCGTCTGCGCGATGACGTCGGCCTCGCGCGGCGCGTTTTCGAGCGATGCGAAGGCCCGGTCGCGCGCGAGAAGATTGCGCCGGATCTTGTCGGCGACGGCCTCGGGTTTGCGCAGTTCGCCGAACGTCACGCCGCTGCGCGCGGCCTTGTCCGTGTACGCCGGACCGATGCCGCGACCGGTCGTACCGATGGCGTCGTCGCCGCGCGCGATCTCGTTCGCGCGGTCGATCGCCGCGTGATACGGAAACACGACGTGGGCGCGATCGGAGATCTTGATCCGCGAGACGTCGACGCCGATCCCGGCGAGCATGTCGAACTCCGCGACGAGTCCGTCGAGGCTCACGACGGTTCCGCCGCCGATGAGTAATTGCGGCCGCGCCTGCAACACGCCGCTCGGTACGATCCGTAAGGCGATCTTCCGATCTCCGACGACGAGCGTGTGCCCGGCGTTGTCGCCGCCGCCGAATCGCGCGACGATATCGTACTCGCCCGCCATCGCATCGACGACGCGCCCTTTTCCCTCATCGCCCCATTGCACGCCGAGGACCACATCCGCCTTGGAACTCACCGTGGCGCTATTCTCCACGAAACTCGAGATCGCTCGTGTCGCCCATCGGGATCTCGGCGCGACCGTCGAACGTCGTCATCACGTACTCGGAGAAGAGGGCGTTCGGCCAACCGAAATCCTTGCGCGAGTAACGCTTGGGATCGTTCGGATCGAAACTCTCGTGCAAGAGGTGGTCGCCCGGATCGCTCGCGAGCAACTCCGCGAGCGTCTCCTTTCGCTCGGACGCGGAAAGCGACGTCATCCCCTCGATGATGAGCGCGAGCGGCCAGACGAAACCGTCGTTCGTATGCGCGCTCCCGATCCCGCGCGCGACCGACCCCGCGTAGTAGTACGGATCGTCGCGCGAGAGCAAGAATCGCCGCGTGTTCCGATAGACGACGGCGTCGGCTTTCGTGTACCCGAGATACGGCGCGGCGAGGAGGCTCGGAATGTTCGCGTCGTCCATCAGGATCTGATGGCCGAGCCCGTCGACTTCGTACGCGTAGACGTACCCGTAGTTCGGCGTGAAGACTTCGCCGAATTGTTGGATGCCGTCCTGAACCTCCGACCGCAACGTCCGCGCGCGATTGCTGCGGATGAGATTGCGATAGACCGATCGTTCGATCTCTTCGAGATCGCCGAGCGCGACGACCGCCATCATCTCCGACGGGATGAGGTAGTTGTAGACGCACGCGTCGTCGGAGGGACGGAATCCGGTCCAGATCATCCCCGTGTACGCGACCGGACTCGGTTTGTGCGAGCCGTGTGAATCGCGTAGCTCGCGATGGAGATATTTCGAGTTCGCGGCGTGATCTTGCTCGCGCTCCATCGTCTCGAGCGCCTTCTCGAACCCGAGCGCTTCGTCGGGCGTGAAGATCGACGCGTCGCCCGTCACCTTCCAATACTCCCACGCGAGGATGATCGGGTAGGCGAGCGAGTCGAGCTCGAACTTTTCTTCCCACACGCGATAGTCGATCGTGAAGGCGTTCGCGTAGGGATCGACCTGGAGATATTTGCCTTCGCGCGCGATGATGCCGCGCAGGAGCGACGAGACCTGCATGTCGCCCTTCGCGAAGAACAGATACGGCCGAACCTGGGCGCTCGCGTCGCGCAACCACTCGGCCGGGATGTCGCCCGTTTTCACGTAGGCCGTCCCGTCGGCGGCGAACGTCGCCTGGCCGCTCGTGTTGAGCAGCGCCGCGCGAAACATCGCTTCCAGCTTCGGATTGGGATTCGTGTACGCGCCCGCCGCCGCCGCGATCGCTTGGAGTTGCGCGGCGGAGGCGGCGGACGAAGCGAGCGGCACGCAGAGCGCGATCGCGAGGAGCGACGCGGCGACTCGCGCGAGAAACAAACGCATCACGCCGCCGTTACGGCGCGTCTACGGGGAATCCCCGGCATACGGATCGCTCGGGAACTCGCGCGCCATCCGATCGCGCAGGGTCCGGTAGATCGCGGGCGCCGGAAAACCGAGCCGTTCGAGCGCGCGTGCCGCGCTCGGATAGCTGAGCGCACTGCGCGTGCGAAAGAGCTTGTCGATCGCGCCGTGCAGGCGTTCTTCTTCCGCGCGCGCCGCCGATGCGACGCTCCGCTTCGCGGCGTCGCGGTCGATCCCGCGGAGCACGAGTTCCGCGACGAGCCGCGCGTCGCCGACCGATTTACCGCGCCCGTCGACGAAGAGCTGCGCGAACAGCGCGTCGTCGAGAAATCCGTTCGAGCGACACGACGCGACGGCGGCGCGGATCTCGTCTTCGTCGTAGCCGCGCCGGACGAGCCGCGCGCGCAGCTGCACTTCGGTGAGACGTCGCGCGGCGAGCAACCGGAGCGCGGTGAGACGCGCGCTCGCTTTCGGTTTCTCGCGCGCGCCGGGATCACGCGTCGTTCGAGGCACCGGCCGCTACGGGCGTCGCGTGACCGTTCGTCGAGACGTTCGCCTTGAGCGCGTCGCGGATCTTGAGCGAGATCTCCTCGGCGAGATCGGAATGCTCTTCGAGAAACGCCTTCGCATTCTCGCGACCTTGACCGACGCGAACGTCGCCGTACGTGTACCACGAGCCGCTCTTGCCGACGATATTCCGTTCGAGCGCGACGTCGAGGATCGAGCCCATCTTCGAGATCCCGCGACCGTACGTGATGTCGAATTCGGCCTGACGGAACGGCGGCGCGACCTTGTTCTTGACGACCTTGACGCGCGTGCGCGTGCCGACGACGTCTTGATTGATCTTGATCTGTTCGAGCTTACGCACGTCGAGCCGGACCGACGCGTAGAACTTGAGCGCGCGACCGCCCGACGTCGTCTCGGGGCTTCCGAACATGACGCCGACCTTTTCGCGCAGCTGGTTGATGAAGATCATCACGCACTTCGAACGGGAGATCGCGGCCGTCAGCTTGCGCAGCGCCTGCGACATGAGGCGGGCCTGCAGACCGACGTGCGTATCGCCCATGTCGCCTTCGAGTTCGGCTTTCGTCACGAGCGCGGCGACCGAGTCGACGACGACGACGTCGACCGCGTTCGAGCGGACGAGCATCTCGGCGATGTCGAGCGCCTGTTCGCCCGTATCCGGTTGCGAGACGAGCAGTCCGTCGAGATCGACGCCGAGCGCGCTCGCATAGGTCGGGTCGAGCGCGTGCTCGACGTCGACGAACGCGGCCGTGCCGCCGAGTTTTTGCGCTTCGGCGATGATGTGGAGCGCGAGGGTCGTCTTACCGCTCGATTCGGGACCGTAGATCTCGACGACGCGGCCGCGCGGGACGCCGCCGACGCCGAGCGCGAGATCGAGCGCGATCGATCCCGTCGGGATCGTATCGATCACCATCCGATCGGCGAAGTCGCCCATCTTCATGATCGATCCCTTACCGAATTGGCGCTCGATCTGCGCGAGGGCGTTTCCGAGCGCCACCGCTTTTTCGTCTGCCACGCTAGTCACTCACTCCTTACGACATGGGCGCCGACCGGGCGCCCGAAGAGAACGTTACGCGCCGTGCGTGCCACCATCACGGCATTGTCGTCAGACGGTCGCCGCCGGAACGAAGAGCGCGTCGACGAACGCGCCCGATTCGAAACGGCGCAGATCCTCGATCCCCTCGCCGAGACCGACGTACTTGATCGGCACGACGATCGTGTCGACGATGCCGACGAGGACGCCGCCCTTGGACGTCGAGTCGAGTTTGCTGACGACGACGCCGCTGAGCGCCGTCGCCTCGTTGAACAATTTCGCTTGCGAGATCGCGTTCTGACCCGTCGTCCCGTCGACGACCAGCAGCGTTTCGTCGGGCGGCGCGCCCGTCTCGCGCTCGATGATCCGCCGCATCTTCTTGAGCTCTTCCATGAGGTTGCTTTTCGTTTGGAGACGGCCCGCAGTATCGACGAGCACGACGTCGACCCGGCGCGCTTTCGCGGCGACGAGCCCGTCGTACACGACGGAGGACGGATCGGAGCCCTCGGCGCCGCGGACGAATTCCGCGCCGCTGCGCTGGGCCCAGATCGCGAGTTGCTCGGCGGCCGCCGCGCGGAACGTATCCGCCGCCACGACCATCACGCGTTTGCCTTCCGCCGACAAGGCCCGCGCGAGCTTTCCGATCGTCGTCGTCTTCCCGCTTCCGTTGACGCCGACGACGAGCACGACCGCCGGCCGACCGCGCAGGACGAGCCCGGGATTCGGCAACGCCAAAAAGTGCCGGACGTCTTCTTTGAACCGCCGGACCACCTGATCGCTCCGCGACCAGCCCTCCTGACCCGCGACGACGCGCAACCCGTCGAGGATCTTGTGCGTCGTCGGCGGCCCGAAATCGGCGCCGAGCAGAATCTCTTCCAACTCGTCCCAGAAGTCGTCGTCGAGCGGTCGACGCGCCTCGGCGAGCGTTTCGACGCCCGCGATCGACTCGCGGGAACGTCCGAGAGCGCCTTTGAGTTTCGCGAGCCAGCTCATCGGAGTACCGATATTGCGGGGGCCTCGATCGAACTCCTGTTCGCATCGCCGTTCATTCCGGGCGCTCCCGGAACGTGAGGTTCACGCGCTCGCCCGCGATCCGCGGATCCTTCGCGACGCGGTGCTCGAAGCGGCGCTGCGTCTCGCCCGCCATCACGAGCAGATCGCCGTGGTCGAGATCGACCGAGACCACGCGCGCGCGCTCGGCTTTCGGACGCAGATCGAACGCCCGCGTCGCGCCGAGCGAGAGCGACGCGATCGTGGGCCGACGCATCCCCTCGACGTCGCGATCGTTGTGCCAGGCGACGCTGTCGCGACCGTCGCGATAGCGGTTGAGGAGCACGAACGCGAACGGCGCGCGCACGAGCGCGACGAGCTCGTCGCGGACGCGGGCGAGTTCGGGCGAGAACGGCCGCTCGCGGTCGTCGCCGAACCACGCCTGCTCGCGCGGAACGTCGACGAACCGGTCGTACATCTTGCGACGCTCCCGCGTCCAGACGGTCGTCGCCCGAATCGAGGCGAGCAGCGCGTCGGCACGCTCGCGAACGAGCCACCCACGATAGAGCCGCACGTCGCCGTCCCCCGCGACGAGCACCGGACCCGACGGCTCGGCCGCGAGCGCCGAGAAGAGCGGTTGTTCGGCGCCTCCGCGGAGGCGTTGCGCGCGCGACACGCGACCGTTTTCCGGCGCACGGACTCGAACACCTGTTCGATTGCCATCGGGAACCGGCGGTCGGTGCGGCTGTCGATTCGAAACGCCGATCCGACGCGAGCGTATCAGCCGACGGGCGTCGCCCGCTCCGGCGACCAGACGTCGGGCGCTTCGGCTCCGAGCGTTTCCCGATAGCGGGCGCGCCACGACGCGTACGCGCGGCGCGCGTCCGGAAGGCGCGCGTCCGCGGCGAGCGCTTCGAGCCGTTCGCGGAGCACGGCCTCGTCGAACGGCGCGATCTCCAAAATCCGATCGACGAGCGTCCGTCGCTCGGCCGGATCCGTCTCGCTCGCGAGCACGGCGCGCAGCGCTTCGAGCGCGATGCCGCGAAACCGTTCGCGCTCGCGGATCGCCCACGGCTCCGCGACGCCCTCGAGCAAATCGCCGGCATAGGCACGGACGATCGTCGCGTAGGCGCGTCGCGACGCCTCGGCGTGACCGGTCGCGAGCGCGGCGCGCGCCCGCGCGTGCGCCTCGTCGACCGTGGCGACGTCGCTCGTGGTGCCGGCGGGCGGGACGAAACGATACGCGCTCGCCTCGAATTTCACGACGTCGCCGACGGCCTTGCGGATCGCGCTGATCGTCACGCGGAGGTTGTCGTGCGCGGCGTCCGCCTCGACGTCGGGCCAGAACAGATCGATCAGCCGCGCGCGAGGCACCGCGCGTCCGCGTTCGCAGGCGAGATAGGCGAAGATATCGCGCGCCTTCCGTCGCTTCCACGCATCCGCCGCGAGCGCTTCGCCGCGGACGCGGATCGAGAAGCCGCCGAACAACGCGATCGCGAGCGGCGCCGCCTCCTCCGCGCTCGCGTGCGTTTCCGCGCCGAGTTCCGCGAACGCCGCGGCCTTCGTCCGGTAGAGGAACGCGTATTCCCGCGCGACGATCCGCGCGCGCGCGTCCGCGACGACGTGCGCGCTCCGCTCGCGATCGCCGAGCCGCGCGTGGAGGACCGCGACGTCGATCGCGACGGTCGCCGCGATGAGATCGTCGGCCCCGGTCGCCGACGCCGCGAGCGCCTCGTCCGCGAACGCGCGCGCGCGGATCGGGTCGCCCGCCGCGAACGCGATCGCCGCGCGCGTCGCGATGACGGGCGCCATCGGTTCGCGTCGTTCCGCGACCCGCAGGATCGCGAGCGCCTCCACGGCGCGCGCGTCCGCGAGATCGAGCGCGCCTCGCGCGAAGGCGACCCGGGCGAGTCCGTGGACGATATCGGGAAGGAAGAGCACGTCGCTCGGATCGCACGCCGCGCGCGAATCGACGAGCGCCGCTTCGGCACGATCGACGTTTCCGAGTTCGAGTTCGATCGCGCCGAGGTTTTCGAGGGCGTGCGCGAGCATCGTCGCGTTCCCGATATCGCGCGCCTCGGCGAGCATCTCGCGCACGATCCGCTCGGCCGCCTCGAGCTCGCCGAGGATGCGGTGCACGACGACGAGATTTCCGAGCGTGAGCAACGCCGAGACGCGTTGGCGCGCGCGCCGTTTCACCGCGAGCGCGCGCTCGTACGTCGCGAGTGCCGCGAGCGGATCGCCGCGCCGTAGATGCGCCACGCCGCGATTGTGGAGCACCATCCCCTGCAGTCCGAGATCGCCGCGCGCCACGACGAGCGGGAGCGCGAGCGCGAAGAGATCGAGCGCGTCGTCGGTCCGTCCGGCTTCGAGGTGGACCGCGCCGAGCGTGAGCGAGAGCGTCGCCCGCCCGATATCCGAAAGCGGTTCGGCGAGCGTGTCTTCGAGTAACGTCCGCAAGCGATCGGATTGGCCGCGCGACGCGAGGATCGGCGAGAGCACGCGGACCGCCTCCGCGAGCACGTCCGTCTCGCCCGACGCGCGCGCCGCGGCGATCGCGTGCTCGAGCGTTCCGAACGCGGCGCCCCAATCGCCGCGCAGTTGCTGGAGGCGACCGCGCGCCGTGAGCAGGGTCGCGCTCGCGGCGATCCGCGCGTCGTCGAAACGCGCGAAGAACGCACCGGCCCGCGCGAGCATTCCGGTCGAGAGCATGGCGAAGACGTTCGTCTCGAAGACGTCCGCCGCGCGCTCCGCGTCGCCGCTCTCGAGGAGATGGGCGATCGCGCCCGGCGCGTCGCCCCGCCGTAACGCTTCGTCGGCGGCGCGCGCGTGCAACGCGGAGATCGCGGCCGCGTCGTACGTCCGCGCGAGTTCGTGGCGGAGGAACGCGCGGAAGAGCTGGTGCGCCGTATACGCGCCTTCCGCGCGCCGCGTGACGAAGAGCCCGCGTCGTGCGAACGAAGCGAGATACGCCGCACCGTCGGTCGTGCCGACCAGCGCGTCGCAGGTCGCGCTCTCCAGTTCTTCGAGGATCGACGTCTGGAGTAAGAAGCGTCGCTCCGGTTCGGCGAGCGCGCTCAGCACCTCGGCCGCTAAATAGTCGAATAGGAACCGGCGCGTCTCGTCGCCCGATTCCGCGAGCGCGAACGGGATCGATTCCGCGACGACGGGGGCGGAGGCGATGAGCGCGAGCCCGGCGGGCCACCCTTCCGCACTGCGCGCGAGCGACGCGACCGCGCCCGCATCGCGACGATCGACGCGCGCCCGTTCGAGGTAACGCGTCGACTGATCTTCGTCGAACGCGAGATCGCCCGGACCGAATGTCGCGAGCCGCCCGCTCGCGGCATGCTGGTGCAGCGGCACGGGCATCGCGCGACCGCATAGGACGAAGCGCGCGCCGGCCCGCACGCCTCGCTCCACGAACTCGCCGAGCGCCGCGAGCGCGCGCGCGTCTTCGAGGACGTGGACGTCGTCGAACACGACGAGCGGCCGATCGACGTCGAGTAACGCCTCCGCGAAATATCGTCCGATCTCCCGAGCCGACGACGGTTGCGCGCGCGGCTCCGCGTTCGCGTCGCCCGAACCCGTGCGCAACATCGCGTCGAGGTGCGCGGCGAAGACCGAGAGATCGCCGTCGCTCTGATCGAGGCCGTACCAAAGCGCCGTCCCCGTCCAACGTTCGGCGAACTGCCCGGCGAGCACGGTCTTCCCATAACCGGGTCCCGCGACGACGGACACGACGGAGACGCCGTCCTCGAAATGCGGTTCGAGGGCGGCGCGTTCGATCCACATCGGCAACGGTTGCGGCCGTCGCAATTTCAAGCGATGGACGAACATCGCCGGTCGTTCGCCGTCCGACCCGCAGGATGCTTTCGCCCGCGGATCAGTCGGCCGTATCGCGCTCCGACGGGCGACGGACGTATTTTTGCTTGACGGTGGGATCGTTCTCGCGGAATCCGAGATCGGTACGCAACGTCCGCAGTCTCTGACGCAGATGGATCACCGCTTGCGCGTGGATCTGCGAGACGCGCGATTCCGAGACGCCGAGGACGGCCTTGATGTCCTTGAGCGTCTGACCTTCGAAGTAATAGAGCGTGATGACGGTCCGCTCTTGTTGCGAGAGCGACTCGACGCCGCGTACGAGTTCTTCGCGGATCTCGCGCTTCTCGACGTCGTGCCCGAGGTCCGAATCGTCGCCGCGCAAGGTATCGAGTAACGGGATGTCGTTCCCGCGATCGCTCGGCAGGCGTTCTTCGAGCGAGAGCACGGACGTGCCGCGCACGCGTTGTTGGAGTTGGTCGAGGTCCTTACGCGGAACGCCGAGTTTCGCCGCGACCTCGTCGTCGGACGGCTGGCGACCGAGCTCCGCTTCGAGTTCGTGTTGCGTGCGCTCGAGTTCGCGCGCTTTCTGACGGACGGCCCGCGGCACCCAATCGAGCGCGCGGAGCGCGTCGATGATCGCACCGTGGATGCGCGTGATCGCGTACGTCTCGAATTTCACGCCGCGATCGTCGTCGTATTTTTCGATCGCGTCGATCAAGCCGACGACCCCGTCGTTGATCAGATCGTTGAGCTCGACGTTGGGCGGCAGGTTGACAGAGATACGCCCGGCTACGTACTTCACGAGGTGAATGTAGCGGTGGATGACCTCTTGCCGCGAGTACGCCGTCCCGGCGACGACGTATTGCGAGCGCGTCTCGACTTTCAAGGTCGTTGGTATTCACCACACGCCATAGGTGAATCTTGCCACCCCGCCATCTAAAGCGGGGGCGGACCCGCCGTGGGCGCGTGCGAGCCGATCACGCGCGAGCGGCACGCGCGGAGAAGAGCGCCGCCTGCGAGATGAGGTAACCCCATTCGCCGAGCGAGAAATCGTTACGATCGCGTTGGATCATACGCGCGAGCCGCGGCGAGCGCTCGAATTGGTCGAAGAGCACGTCGAAGCGTTGCGGCCGCCGTTCGAGAAACGCCATCAGCTTGTGTCGGTGCCGGAGCCGACCGTAGAAGATCGATTTGAGCGTTCGCTCGTATTGCTGCGCCGGAGCGTTCGTCCGTCCGGCACGCGCGTCGGCGACGGCTTGCGCGGCGAATCGACCGGACATCGCGGCCTCGTGGATGCCCTCGCCCGTGGTCGCGTCGACGAGCCCCGCCGCCGTCCCGGCGACCATGACGTCGCCGTCGCTGACGGTCGGACGCGGCGCGCCGCCGTAGAGCAGATTCCCCTCTTCGCGGACGGCGAACGGCACGCTCGGGAACAGCCGCATCTGCACCGTCGGTAAGAACGCGTCGAGCTCCGCGCGTAGGTCTTTCCCCGAGACCTTCCCGTTGATCCCGAGACCGATCGAGAGGTGGTCGCGCTTGGGGAACATCCACGCGATCACGTTCCGCCCGGAGGCGCTCTTGTAATAGTGCATCTCGAGAACGCGGTACGCTTCGTCGCTGGCCCGGCGCTCCGGATACACCCGATATTGATAGCACGTGATGAGCCCGTCGCTCCAGGGTTCGTATCCCAACGCCGAGCGCGGCTCGAAGCGCGCGCTCGAACCCTGCGCGAGCAACACCGAACGCGCGCGTACGCTGCGGCGTTCGCCCGTGCGCATGTCGGCGTAGTCGACGACCGTCCGTTCGCCGTCGCGACGGAAGCCCCGGAACAGCGACGACGTGCGGATCTCCGCGCCTTCCTTACGCGCTTCGGCCGCGATCGTTCCGTCGAGTTCCTCGCGCGTCGTCGTGTGCGCGGTTCCGACGGCGACGTCGACGCGCCGACCCGAAGGCCCGTGGAGCGAGACGGTCGGCGGGTTGCAGTGCAAGATCGTCTGCGGCAGGTTCATGTTCTCGCAGAAGCCCGGCCTCAGTCCCGCCGCGCAAACGCGCTTCACGCCGACGACCGGATCGCGCTCGAGAACGAGCGTGTCGACGCCCGACCGGGCGGCCTCGCGTGCGGCCGTGCCGCCCGCCGGACCGCATCCGACCACGAGAAATTCCACCTCTTGCATGACCGACCCACACTTCGCGTTCGCGACCGGTTCTCCGCGCGCGATCGAACAAGGAGCCGCGCCGCACGGGGCGTAACGCGAAACCTTCGTGGCTCCGAGTTTCAACGGAGCCGTCTTCGCGTGAAAAAGATTTTAGGGGATGAGCGCTTGAACGCAACGGTTGCGATCGAACTCGGCCTGGCCGCGGGTGTGCTGGCCATCTTGTACGGAGTCTATCTCATACGCATCGTGCTGAGCGCGTCGCCCGGCAACGCGCGGATGCAAGAGATCGCGGGGGCGATCCAAGAGGGCGCGATGGCGTTCCTCAAACGTCAGTACACGACGGTCGCCATCGTCGCGGTCGTGTTGTTCGTGTTGATCGGCATCGCGCCGGCGCCGCTCGGTTGGGAGGCCGCGATCGGTTTTGCGATCGGCGCGATCCTTTCGGGCGGCGCGGGATTCATCGGCATGCTCGTCTCCGTGCGCGCGAACGTGCGCACCGCCGAAGCGGCGCGCGCCGGGATCGGCCCCGCGCTCTCGCTCGCGTTCCGCGGAGGTGCGGTTACGGGTCTGCTCGTGGTCGGTCTCGGACTCTTCGCCGTTAGCGGATACTACGCGATCGTCCTCAACCTCAACGCGAATGCGGCTTCGCCCGTGAGCGATTCGCTCGGCGCGCTCGTCGGGCTCGCGTTCGGATGCTCGCTCATCTCCGTGTTCGCACGACTCGGCGGCGGCATCTTCACGAAGGCCGCCGACGTCGGCGCCGATCTCGTCGGGAAGGTCGAAGCGGGAATCCCCGAGGACGATCCGCGCAATCCGGCCGTCATCGCCGATAACGTCGGCGATTGCGCGGGCATGGCGGCCGACCTGTTCGAGACGTACGTCGTCACGACGGTCGCCGCGATGCTGCTCGGACACCTCGTGCTCGGAAAATCGCTCGAGAGCGCGACGACCTTCCCGCTCGTGCTCGGCGCGGTGTCGATCGTCGCGTCGATCGTCGGCACGCTCTTCGTGCGGATGAGCGGCGATTCGAAGAAGGGCTCGGCGATCATGGGCGCGCTCTATCGCGGTCTCATCGTCGCGGGCGTCCTCTCCGCGATCGCGTTCTATTTCGTGACGGTCGCGGAGTTCTCGGGCGGCGTCACGACCTCGAGCGGAATGGCGATCGGCGCGGTCGGGATCTGGATCTGCGCGCTCGTCGGGCTCGCGGTGACCGGACTCATCACGTACATCACGGAGATCTACACCGGCACGCAATTCGCGCCGGTCAAGAACATCGCGGCCGCGTCGGTCACGGGGCACGCCACGAACATCATCAGCGGCCTCGCGGTCTCGATGCAGGCGACCGCGCTACCCGCGATCACGATCGTCGTCGGCATCCTCGTCGCGAACGGGCTCGCGGGGCTCTACGGCGTCGGCATCGCCGTCATGGCGATGCTCTCGATGGCCGGGATCATCGTCGCGATCGACTCGTTCGGTCCGATCACCGATAACGCCGGCGGCATCGCCGAGATGGCCGAGATGCCCGAGGCCGTTCGCAACGTGACGGATCCTCTCGACGCCGTCGGCAACACGACGAAGGCCGTCACGAAGGGTTACGCGATCGGCTCGGCCGGACTCGCCGCGGTCGTTCTCTTCGCATCGTTCTTGCAAGAGCTCTCCGATAAATGCCACCTGCGACCGGGCGCGCTCTGCAACACGACCGATCCGAGCGCGTTCGCCGCCTTCTTCAACATCGGCGATCCGTACGTGCTCACGGGTCTGCTCGTCGGCGGTCTCTGCCCGTTCCTCTTCGCGTCGCTCTCGATGGAATCGGTCGGTCGCGCGGGCGGCGCGGTCGTCGAGGAAGTCCGTCGCCAGTTCCGCGAGATGCCGGGGATCATGCTCAACACGCAAAAGCCCGATTACGCGATCACGGTCGACATCGTGACGCGGGCCGCGCTCAAGGAGATGATCCTGCCCGCATGCATCCCGATCGGCGTGCCGATCCTCATCGTCGCGCTCTCGTTCGTCTTACCGAATTTCGGCGGCGCGAAGATGATGGGCGGCGCGCTCGTCGGCACGATCGTCACCGGACTCTTCCTCGCGCTCGCGATGACGAGCGGCGGCGGCGCGTGGGACAACGCGAAGAAGTACATCGAAGACGGTAACTACGGCGGTAAAGGATCTCCCGCGCACGCCGCGGCGGTGACGGGCGATACGGTCGGCGATCCCTACAAAGACACCGCGGGCCCGGCGATCAATCCGATGATCAAGGTCTTCAACATCGTCGCGCTCTTACTCGTCGGGTTCCTCGTCCACTAGACGCCGATCGTTCCCGGGCGCGCGGCGGCGTTACCGGCCGCCGCCGCCCGTACCACCGGAGCCGCCGCTACCGCCCGATCCGCCGGATCCGGCCGAACTCGACCCGCTCGTGCCGCCGCCGGAATTCGCGTTATTCGCGCCGGCCGACGAACCGTTCGCACCGCCGGAGTTCGACGTATGCGATCCCGCGGAACTCGGGCCGCTCCCGCCGGAGTTCGATGCGTCCGATCCACCGGAATTCGCATCGCTCGAGCCGGACATCGCG
>CAZZXB010000023.1:23464-27510 GCA_964658025.1 uncultured Janthinobacterium sp. | reverse complement strand
GCCTTCGCGAGTTGGACGAGCAGCAATCCGACGCCGCCCGCCGCGGCGTGAACGAGCGCGACGTCGCCCGATTTCAGCGGAAACGTCGAGTTGCAGAGATAGTGTGCGGTCATGCCCTGCAACATCGCGGCCGCGGCGTCGCGCGTGTCGATGCCGTCCGGAATCGCGACGACGCGCTCCGCGCGCACCGCCACGTATTCCGCATAGGCGCCGGGCGCGTCGGCGAACGCCACGCGCTCGCCGATGCCGACGCCGCGCACGTTCGCGCCGACGGCGCTCACCGTCCCCGCGCCTTCGCTTCCGGGAACGAACGGAAAGGCCATCGGGTACACGCCCGTGCGGCGGTAGACGTCGATGAAGTTGATGCCCGCGGCTTCGACCTCGACGAGCACCTCGTCCGGTCCGGGTTCGGGCGTCGGGAGGTCGCGGATCTGCAAGACGTCCGGACCGCCGCTGCGTTCGATGGATATTGCCTTCATACGCCCTCCAACCGCGCGCGGGAGCCGAAGGATGGGGTCGGTCGGAAATTCGTCGCGCGGCGGGCGAGCCGCCCGCGCGACGCGCACGCGTTTTTGAAGCGACCGCGACGGTCGTGCGCGAAGACGGTGCGCTATGGTTTTGGAACGCATCGTTCGCGCTCGCGCGAGCGCCGATACGCACGCCCCGGCGGCGCTCGACGTCGTGGGCATCGGAAACGCGATCGTCGACGTCATCGCGCACGCGGAAGACGCCTTTCTCGTGGAGCGCGGGATGGCGAAGGGCGCGATGTCGCTCGTCGACGAGCCGCGCGCCGAGGCGATCTACGCCGAGATGGGACCGGCGATCGAATCGTCGGGCGGATCGGCCGGAAACACGGTCGCCGGGATCGCCTCGCTCGGCGGGCGCGCGGGCTATATCGGCAAGGTTCGCGACGACGCGCTCGGCGCGACGTTCCGGCACGACATCTCCTCGGCCGGCGTGACGTTTCCGACGCCTCCGGCGACGGACGGTCCCGCGACCGCGCGTTGCCTGATCCTCGTCACGCCCGATGCCGAGCGGACGATGAACACCTTTCTCGGTGCGTGCACGAACCTCACGCCGACCGACATCGATCGCGACCTCGTCGCATCGGCGCGGATCACGTATCTCGAAGGCTATCTCTTCGATCCGCCGCACGCGCAGGAAGCGTTTCGCGAAGCCGCGCGGATCGCGCACGACGCGGGCCGCGCCGTCGCGCTCTCGCTCTCCGACGCGTTCTGCGTCGTCCGACATCGCGCGGCGTTTCTGGAATTCGTCGAACGTCACGTCGACGTGCTCTTCGCGAACGAAGCCGAACTGCGGGCGTTATTCGAGGCGGACGATCTCGACGTCGCGATCGCGCGCGTGCGGCCGCTCGTCGGGCTCGCGGCCGTGACGCGCGACGTCCGCGGGTCGCTCCTCGTCACGGCCGACGCGATCGTCGAGGTGCCCGCGGCGGCGGTCGATCGCGTCGTCGATACGACGGGTGCCGGCGATCTCTACGCCGCGGGCGTGTTGTACGGACTCGCGCGCGATGCCGAACTCGCGGAGTGCGGGCGCTACGGAAGTCTCGCCGCGGCCGAGATCATCGGCCACTTCGGCGGTCGCCCGCAGGCGGCTCTCGAAACGTACGTCCGAACCCGCTGACGGCGGCACGCCGATCGGCGTCGGGTGCTCGCGAACCCGCGAGCTCGGCGGCGCGCGTCGTTACGTGCCGGTCACGTCGCGAGACCGACGGACGTTCACGCGCCGCCCGATCCCTTCAAATACGACGCGAAGCCGACCGCCGGTAACGGCCGGCTGAAATAGAATCCCTGGAGGCGCGTGCAACCGATCGCGCGCAGGTATTCGGCCTGCGCGATCGTCTCCACGCCTTCGGCGATCGTCCGCAATCCGAGATTCTGCGCGACCGCCACGATCGCGCACACGATCGCTTGATCCGCGGCGTCGATCTCGATGTTCTCGACGAACGAGCGATCGATCTTGAGCCACGCGACGGGTAGGCGCTTGAGATACGCGAGCGACGAGAAGCCCGTGCCGAAATCGTCGATCGAGAGGCTCACGCCGATCGCCTCGAGTTCGCGCAGGCGCGACATACTCGTCACGACGTCGAGGTACGCGCTCTCGGTGATCTCGAGTTGCAGGTGGCGCGCGTCGAGCCGCGCCGCGTCGAGCGCGCGTCGCACGCCGGATGCGAAATCGGGATTCTGGAACTGTCGCGCCGAGATGTTAACGCTCATCGTGAAGTCGCCGAACCCGCTCGCGACGATCCGCGCGGTCTCGACGCACGCGCGCTCGAGCACGAACGCGCCGAGCGCGTCGATCATCCCGGTCGCCTCGGCGATCGGGACGAATTCGTTCGGACCGATCGCGACGCCGTCGAGCGTCCAGCGCGCGAGCGCCTCGCAACCCGTCACCGCGTGCGACGCGACGTCGACGATCGGCTGGTACGCGACGTCGAGCGTCCCCGCCTCGAGCGCGTGACGGAGCGCGCGTTCGAGTCCGGCTTCGTGGAGCGCGCGCGCGTGAACGTGCGGTGCGTACAACTCGACGGCGTTGCCGCCGCGCACTTTCGCCGCGGCCATCGCGGCGTCGGCGTTGCGCAAGAGATCTTCCGACGTCTTGCCGTCGCGGGGAAAGAGCGCGACGCCGATCGTCGCGGAGACGGAAACGGATCCGGTTCCCGTGTCGATCGGTCTCGCGATCGCCGAGAGTAAGAGGTGCGCGAGCGAGATCGCGGCGGCCTCGCGCGCGAACGTCTCGACGACGACCACGAATTCGTCGCCGCCGAGTCGGGCGACGGTCGCGCTCGCGCCGACGCTCGCGGCCAGACGTTCGGCGGTCGCTCGGATCACGCGATCGCCCGCGCCGCGCGAGAGCGAATCGTTGATCGCCTTGAAGCGATCGAGGTTGACGAACAGCACGGCGGCGAGCGAGCCCGAAAGCGCGGCGCGTTGCGTCGCGCGATCGAGGCGATCTTCGAGTAACGCGCGATTCGGAAGCGAGGTGAGCGCGTCGTGATTCGCGAGGAACCGCATCTGCTCTTCGGCGTCGCGACGGTCGGTCACGTCGAGTACCGCGCCGATCGCGCGATGCGGCTGGTCGCTTCCCGGATGGAAGAAGAAGCGGCCGCGCTCGAGCACGCGACGTTCGCGGCCGTCGCGGGTGAGCACGCGATGCTCGATCGCGAACGCGGTGCGCTCGCGTTTGGAGCGATCGACTTCGGCCGCGATCGCGGCGGCGTCGCTCGGATGATCGAACGTCTCGATCGGCTGCGGCCGCTCTTCCGTCGGATCGACGCACAAGATCCGGAACAGCTCGCCCGACCACGTGACGTCGCCCGTGAGCAGATCTTCCTCGTAGCTGCCGAGTCTCGCGAGTTCTTGCGCTTCGGCGAGCGCGACGCGACTCTGCGAGAGCGCCTGCGACACGACGAGTCGCTGCGTCGCGTCGATCGCGAGAAGAATCGTCGCGGGTTTGTTCTCGAACGACACCGCGCTCGAGGTCACGTCCACGTAGAACTCGGTTCCGTCGGCACGCCGATGGCGCACGAGCGACGAACGCGAAGCCGCGGTCGGCTCGTCGCCACGTGCGAGCCCGCGCTCGCGCACGTGCGTGAGATCGTCGATCGTTCGCACGTCGTCGAGCGTCATCCGCACGAACTTCTTCCGCGTGTAGCCGTACGCGACGCACGCGGCGTCGTTGACGTCGAGAAAGCGAAGCGTCGCGCGATCGTACACGAGTAGCGGTTGCGGGTGCTGGAGGAAGACGTCGCGATAATCGCTGCGGACCGCAGCGAACAGTGAATCGATCATCTCGGCAACGGATCAGCGAAATGGGCCATAACGACCGTTCCAGGATAGCACCAGGACCCTCGATTCAAGTGCCGCGGTTAACGGATTGACGTTTGCTTGACGGTTTTGGATTGCTTTACGACCGTGGTCGTGCATTAGGGCGTGCGTTCTGGAGGCCGACCTCCCTACCTTGCCGGTCGATCGGCAGAGACACGTGAACGCGCGCCCCGCCCGTCCGGTTCGGGATCGTCTATC
>CAZZXB010000023.1:0-23364 GCA_964658025.1 uncultured Janthinobacterium sp. | reverse complement strand
ATCGGCAGAGACACGTGAACGCGCGCCCCGCCCGTCCGGTTCGGGATCGTCTATCTGGCGGTGAACGCTCGGGAGATCGCAGGCGGGCGTCCGCAACTCCGGGACGCCCGCGGCCGACGTCGATCTCGGGTAGCGTTTCAGCCCGCTTGACGCGCATCGCACCTCCGTGTTATCGTACTACTACGTTAGTACATCGGTACGATGGTACGATGATCGAACGACAGGAGTATGGCATGAAGGATACGATCGTGACCCCGCGCCGGACCGGCGCATCGGATCGCTGCGAACGCCGCACGACGATCCCGAATCCGATAACCGATCGCGACGGTGCGCTTTTCTCGGGCTGGGGCGTGCGCTTCTCGTGATGGCGTGCGCCTCGGCGGCGAGGGGATAGGCGCGATGTCGTCCGGATTTACCGTCGACCCGCGGAGCGGCGTCCCGATCTATCTTCAGGTCGTGGAGCAGGTGAAACGCGGGGTCGCGCTCGGAACGCTGGCGCCCGGCGATCGCTTGCCGACGGTAAAGGCGCTCGCGCTGGAACTGACCGTCAATCCGAACACCGTGGCGCGTGCGTATCGCGACCTGGAGCGCGAGCGCGTCATCGAAACGAGCCCCGGACGCGGATCCTTCGTCCGCACCTCGGACGACGGCGTCGCCGTCGGCCGCCGGGCCGCGAACGACGTGGCCGCGGCGGCGTGCGACGAGGCCGTACGCGCCATGCGTGCCTACGGCTTGGACGCGACCGAGGCGCGTGAGGCCCTCGCGGCCGCCGTGCGCCGCTGGTATCCCGAAAACGAAAAGGAGACGACCGCGTGACGACGCCGATCGCAATCGAACATCTGACGAAGGTCTACCGCGGTGGATTCCGCGCCGTCGACGACGTGTCGCTCGCCGTCGAAGCGGGCTCCGTCTGCGGTTTGCTCGGGCCGAACGGATCGGGTAAGACGACGACGTTCCGCTGTCTCGTCGGCCTGCGACGACCGACGAGCGGTACGCTCGCGATCGACGGGAAGCCGTTAGCGAGGGAGACCTTCGAAACGCTCGCCTACGTGCCGGAACGTCCCGCGCTCTTCGGCGGCGCGCGGGTCGGCGACCACCTGGAGATGGCACGGCGCGCGTACCGCTCGTACGACGCGGCACGCGCGCGGCAGCTCCTCGATTCGTTCGGGCTCGATCCGAAGAAGCGCGCGCGCGATCTCTCCAAAGGCCAGCAGACGGCGCTCTCGTTGATCGTGGCGTTCTCGTTTCGCCCGCGCGTGCTCGTCCTCGACGAACCGACGAGCGGTCTCGATCCCATCTTTCAGCGCGTCGTGCTCGATCTCGTCATCGACGCGGCGGCGGGCGGCGCGTGCGTGCTCTTCTCGTCGCACCAGATCGGTCAGGTCGAACGCGCCGCCGATCGGATCGTCGTCTTACGGCGCGGCACGATCGCGCTCGCGGGCGATATCGATACGCTCAAGGGCGCCGAGAAGGTCGTCGTCGCCGCCTTCGATGCGTCGGTGCCCGAGCTGCCGGGGCTCGCGAGCGATCCGAACGTGCGGCGCGTCGAGCGCGGAGGCCGCATGCTGCGCGTCTACGCGAACGGTCAGAGCGAGCGCATCGCCTCGGAGATCGCCGCGCTCGGACCGCGTTCGCTCGACGTCGTCGACCGTTCGCTCGAAGACATCTTTTTCGGCGCGCTCGGCGACGACGCGCGCGTGGAGGTCGACTGACGTGACGTACATCGAAATGCTGCGCGTGCGGCGCCGCCTCATCGTTTTCGCGAGCATCGTCGCGGTGTTCGCGCTGCTGGTCTTCGTGCCGCACCTCACCGGACACGGCGTCGTCCGGTACGCAAGCGACGGTACGGCCGTCGGATGGAATATCGGGGACGGTTCGCACGGCGACGCCGATTCGGGAGACTTCGCGAGGATGGTGGCGCAGTTGCGTATCCCGTTCGGCGCGTTGCTCGGAACGGCGGCGATCTTCGCGCTCGCCTTCTCGCTCTTCGTCGCCCGCAGTCTGAACGTTTGCTATCCCGCGCTCGACTCGGCGTTCACGAAACCGATCGGCCGCGAACGTCTGGCGCTCGCGATCTTCGGCATCGACGCGATCGCGATCGCGATCGCGTTTACGATCGCGCTGCTCCTCGCGTGCGCGGTGGTCGCGTCGCTCGGGCTCTTCGGCCACCTCGTCTTCGACGCGGCGACGCCGCTCGAGGCCGTCTGCGCGATCGGCATCCCGCTCATGTTCTACGGCTTCACGCAAGGGGCGACGTCGTGGTATCGCGGCATCGCCTCGGCGTACGGTCCGATCGCCGCCACGCTGTTCCTCATCCTCGCGCCCGTGTCGCGGACGCCGTTCGGTTGGATCGTCGACGGCCTGATCGCGATCGTGCGGTTCTTCGATCCCATCTATTATCTCGGCAGCCTCTTCACGATCGCCTCGTCGGGCGTCGTTTCGGCCGACGCGTTCGCGCAGTTATCGCAGGCGACGGGGATCGTGTGGGCGATCGCGCTCGTCGGATGCGTCGTCGCGCTCTTCTCCTGGAAGCGTTTGGAGGTGTGACGCGGTGCGTTATTTGGGCACGGATCTCAATCTCTCGCTCGGCGCGTGGCGGCTACGTCTCTGTTTCGCGCTCGAGGACGACGAACCCGAATCGCCCGTACCGCGTGCGCCCGACACGCGCGCCACGCCGGTCACCGATCTCCCGCGCTTCGACGACGGCTCGCGCCGATCGTAACTCCTCGACGACGGAACTACTTGACGACGAAACTACTCGGTAACGCCGAGCCGACGTACTTCCACGCGCCGTTGACGACGCGGTAGAAGTACACGTTGACTTCCTGCGGGTCGCCGTCGTTCTGGAACGTGATCGGCCCGACGACCGTCTCGAACGTGCTCGAGGACGTGAGGGAGCGGAGGACCGCGATGCGATCCTGCGCGCCCGTGCGGCGGACGAGCGTGATGAGGATCTGCGCGGCCGCGTACGAGAACGCCGAGAGCGGCGTGAAGGCGCCGTAGCGTCGTTCGAAATCCGATTTGATGCGGAAGGCGCCGGGGGCGATCGCGAGCGGCGGCATCGAGCTCGAAACGGTGAGCCCTTCGGCGCTCCCCGCGAATTTTTGGATCGTCGCCGCGTCGAAGAACCCTTGCGACGCGTAGAGCGGACCCGTGTAGCCCGCGCCGCGCAGTTGCGAGAGCATCGGGCCCATGTCCTTGAGCGTTCCGGCGAGATAGACGACGTCCGGTTTCGCCGCCATCGCGGCGGTCGCGGCGTCGTCGTATTTCGGTTTGTCCCAAGAGAACGAGACGGGCGTGACCTTGATCTTGTTCTCGCCGAGCGCCTGACCGAAGCCGTCGGCGACGTCGGCGCCGTAATCGCCGTCCTGGTAGAGCACGGCCGCGCTCGCGGCCGCGGGCTTGACGTTCTTGACGACGTACTCCGCCGCGCGCCGACCTTCGGTCGAATCCTTCGCGACGAGTCGGAGGATGTTGCCGTAGCCGTGCTCGGTGAGACGGTCGTACGACGACGCGGGACAGATGACGAGCGTCTTGTTATTGATGTACGTCTGCATCGCGGCTTCCGTGATCCGGCCGCTGTAGTGACCGATCACGCTGATCACGGTCGGATCGTCGCACGCGAATTCCGCGTTCACGAGGCCCGTCGCGAGTAAGTTCTGATCGTCGAACGTGCGCAGCGTGTACGCGCGATCGAAACTTCCGCGAAAGAGATTCGCGTCGTCGATCGCTTGGCGGACGCCGTTGGCCATCTGCTCGCCCTGGCGGATGTAATCGCCCGTGAAGGGCGCGACCACGCCGAAGGTCTCCGTCCCGGTCACGGACGCGTCGCCGAAGGCCGCGCTCGCGGGCCGCGCGATGCCGGCGAGCGCCGCTCCGACCGCCGCACCCGCGGCGAATCGCCCGCGCGTCAGCGCCACGCGAAACCGCCGAGCGTCGCGACGAGGACGACGACCGAGAACGCCATGTTCGCGACGAACACGCGCTCGTTGAGCACGAACACGTTCGGCGCCTCATCGAATTGGCGATGTTCGTAGGCGGCGAGGACGAACGCGGCGACGACGCCGAGGTAGAAGGGCCAACCGACGTGCGCGAGCGCGCCCGCGATGCCGAGGACGATCGGGAGCGCGAGGTGGAGCGCGATCGGTAACGCGCGGCCGCTCGCCGCACCGAAACGCGCGGGGATCGAATGGATGTTCTGCGAGACGTCGACGTCGCGATCCATGAGCGCGTAGATCACGTCGAATCCCGCGACCCAGATCGTGACCGCGAGTAAGAGTAAGACCGCCGACCACGACGCGCCGCCCGCGATCGCGACGAACGCGCCGAGCGGCGCGAAACCGTCGATCGCGCCGAGGACGAAATGCACGCCCCACGTGAAGCGCTTGCAGAACGGATACGCGAAGATGCCGAGCGTCGCGAGCGGGAGCAGTTTGAGGCAGAGCGGATTGAGCGCGGCGGCCGCGACGGCGAGGACCACGATGCCGAGCACCGCCGTGACGAGCATGACGCTCGGCGCGAGCGTGCCGTTCGCGAGCGCGCGTCGTGCGGTCCGCGGATTGCGCGCGTCGATATCCTTGTCGACGAAGCGATTCGTCGCCATCGCCGCGGTGCGCGCGCCGAGAACGGCGAGCGTGATCCAGAGGAACTGCGCGAGCGTCGGAAGACCGCGCGCCGCGAAGACCGCGCCGACGTAGGCGAACGGCAACGCGAAGGACGTGTGCTCGATCCGGATCTCGCGCAGGACGATGCGGACGACCGCTGCGGGTGACGTGACGCGACTGACGCTCATTGGGATTCCGTTCCACCTCCGGGATCGTCCGACTTGCTTGGCAACCGCGGTCGGCCGGTGCCGCCGAACGCACCCGTGACGCCCTTGGCGCGCAGGCTCGACGGATCGACCGCTCCCCCAGCGAACGCGGTCGAGGCGAAAAGCGTCTCGAGCGCGTGCGCGCCCTGGCCCGAATAACGGTCTTCCTGGGAACGCATCCCGCCCAGACCGTAGTCGTTCCAGCGGCGCGTGACGAGATCGCGCGTCGCGCGATCGCTCGCGATATCGGGCGGCCACGTACGATCGTAGCCTTCGTCCGCGCGCTTGCGCGTCGCGTCGATTCCGAGCTTGTGGCCGACCGCGACGAGGTACGAGCCGCTGTGGTCGAGATCGTCGACGGGGCCCGGCATCGTCACGAGATCGCGCGACGGATCGACGTTGTTGAGCGCGTACCACGTCACGGCGCGCATGTCGTGCACGTCGACGTCGTGATCGACGACCACGAGGCAACGCGTGAGCATCATCATGTGGCCGAGACCCCAGAGGGCGTTCATGACTTTTTTCGCCTGCCCCGGATACGTCTTCTTCACGGAGACGATGCAGAGATTATGGAAGCCGCCCTCGACCGGAAGATTGTAGTCGACGATCTCGGGGACGACCATCTGCAGGAGCGGTAAGAAGATGCGTTCGGTCGTCTTCCCGAGCCACGCGTCTTCCATCGGCGGTTTGCCGACGACGGTCGCCGCGTAGATCGGATCGCGGCGATGCGTCACGCACGTCACGTGAAACGTCGGATAGTAATCGGCGAGACTATAGACGCCCGTGTGGTCGCCGAAGGGACCCTCGACGCGCAGATCTTCGTTATCGACGTAGCCTTCGAGCACGAATTCGGCATCCGCCGGAACGTTGAGATCGATGGTTTTCGCGCGCGTCATGCGGACGTTGCGACCGCGCAAGAATCCGGCGAGCGAGATCTCGTCGACGATCGGCGGGAGCGGCGCCGTCGCCGAATACGTGATCGCGGGATCGGCGCCGATCGCGACCGCGACGGGGACGCGCCGGCCCCACTTCGCCGCGTGCGCGCGACCCTGTTTGTGACGCTGCCAGTGCATGCCCATCGTCGTGCGATCGTAGCGCTGCATCCGATACATTCCGACGTTCTGCGGTCCGCCGTCGGGGCTGCGCGTGAAGACGAGCGGCAACGTGACGAACGGGCCGCCGTCGAGCGGCCACGTCGTGAGCACGGGAAGTTTGAGGAGATCGACGTCGCCGCCCATCGTCACGATTTCCTGGACGGGTGCGTCGTCGATCATGCGCGGGATCGCGAACGCGGCGGAACCGAGCGAGAAGAGTTTCGCGATCCGGCCGTCGATCGTTTTCGGGACGGTGAGTTGCACGGTATTGCGGACCCGTTGCTCGAGCTCCGCGATCGAACGCGCGCCGAACGCGAGCGCGGTGCGTCGTTCGGTGCCGAACTGATTCGTGAGCACGGGATAGTCGCTTCCGACGACGTTCGCGAACAGCAACGCCGGCCCGCCCGCCTTCACGACGCGATCGGTGATTTCGGCGATCTCCAAATACGGATCGACCGGGGTCGTGACGTCGGCGAGTTCGCCCGCGCGCCTCAGGGCCGAAACGAAGTCGCGCAGGGAGTCGAAGGCCATTGCGAGATGCTTCGACGCCGGCGGAGGTCGCGCCGTTTTACCGGCCCCGCACCGACGCCTCCGCGACGGAAGCGGGGCGTGCCGTCGCGAACGGACGATCGTGCATTTTCTCGCGATCACCCGTCGCCGGACGGAGCGTTTCTCACCCGACGACTTCGCCCGCCGCCTCGACGAAGAAGCGGACCGCGCGCGCGCGCTCTACGCGGAAAACCGTTTCGTCGATATCCGTTCGCGCGGCGACGTTCCGGGCGCGGTCATCACCGTGGAAGCCGCCGACGTCGCGGAGGCCGAAGCCATCGTCGCGACCCTGCCGTTCGCGATCCACGAAATGATGGACGTCACGATCGTCCCGTTATTGCCGTATCGCGGGTTCGTCGGAGGCTGACGCGCGCGCGCGGCGACGCGCGTTCCTCGAAACGAGCGATCCGCGCGCGACGCCGCCCGGCCGGGCTTCGGAACGCGGTGCGCGAACGAGCCTTGGGTTTCCCTACTCGTTTACTCGTTTCGGAAAGAGGATCTCGTGGCGAACTCACTCGCGGCCGAGCGGCGCACGGAGGTAACGGAACCGCGAAACCTCCATCTCGCGTACGCCGACGCTCTGCGAGCCACGGCCATCTTCGTCGTCGTCCTCCATCACCTCGTGTACCTGACGCGTCCCGCGATCGGCCATCACCGGCCGTACGAGTTCGGATACCTCGGAATCTGGGGCGTCAACTGTTTCTTCGTGTTGAGCGGATACTTACTCGGTCGGCCGTATATCGCGATGCTCCTCGATCCCGCGCGGAAGATGCCGTCGACGAAATTATTCTATACGCGGCGTTTCCTGAGGATCTATCCGCTCTACGCGGTCGCGATCGTCTTCAGCGTCGTGCTCGTCACGCTCACGTATCACGCGGTGCCGTCGTTCGCCGACATCTCCACGCACCTGCTCATGTTGCACACGCTCGATATCCGTCACGCGACGACCGTGAACGGTCCGCTCTGGACCATGGCGGTCGATATCGAATTCTATCTCGTGTTGCCGCTCGCCGCGGCGGCGCTCGCGTGGCTGCTGCGCGGACGCGATCGGGCGGTGCGGCGGTCCGTCGTCTTCGCCGTGCTCGCGCTCACGTTCGTGGGCTCGATCGTCTTCCGCTACGTGATGTATTCGCACTTTCCGAATCTCGGCACGTTCACGGCCGACGTCGTCTACATCCGTAACGTCGTCGGGTTCTCGGGGACGTTCGCGCTCGGGATGTTCCTCGCGGCCGTCGCGCTCATCTGGCACGATCGGATGCCGCGCAAGCCCGTGCTCTTCACGTCGCTCGTCGTCGTCGGAGTCGCCATCGCGTTCTTGCAACTCGTCACGCGCGTCGACGCCGATCCGAACGCGCCGGAGACGCTCGCGCGGATCGTCTGGCTGACGTTCAACGAAACGCTCGCGGCGTTATCGGTCTCGTTGATCTTCTTCGGGCTCTCCGAGGGTCGTCTGCCGTTGCTCACGCGCCTCACGGGGACGACGTTCGTCACGACCGCCGCGGCGCTCTCGTACGCCGTCTATCTCGTCCACTGGCCGATCATCGACGGCGTCTCGCGAGCGTTGCACCGGCCGCAGGGGCTCGGCGCGTTTTTCGAAGTCGGCGTCGTTTCGGTCGCGCTCGTCGCGGTCGTCGCGTACGTGTTACACCGATTCGTCGAGCGACCGATCCTCGACCTCAAGGATACGATGCGCGACGCGCGCGACGCGGTGCCGATCGCGAGATAGAAAAAACCGGAGACGCGATTTTGCGTCTCCGGTTTCGGAGCGTTCGGTCGCGAGCGCTACTCGGAGCGTCGGCGGCGGCCGCCGCTCGGTCCGTTCGGCGCGGGCGCGTTGCCCGGACCGTTATTGGGACGGAACTCGCCGTTCCCGCGCGGCGGCGGCCGCGACGGCACGTAGTCGCTCTCGTCGCCCGAACCGCCGCCGAGGACGGCCTTGCGGCTCAGATTCATGCGACCCTGCGAGTCGATCTCGACGACCTTCACCATGATCTCGTCGCCGATCTTCACGACGTCCTCGACCCGCTCGACGCGTTGCGGCGCGAGTTGGCTGATGTGGACGAGGCCTTCCTTGCCCGGAAGCACGGCGACGAACGCGCCGAAGTTCATGAGACGCGTGACCGTGCCCATATAGGTCTCGCCGACCACGACGTCTTTCGTGAGCGCCTCGACCATCTTCTTGGCTTTTTCCGCACCGACGCCGTCGGGCGAGGCGATGAAGACGCGGCCGTCGTTCTCGATGTCGATCTTGACGCCCGTGTCCGCGATGATCTTATTGATCACCTTACCGCCGGGGCCGATCACGTCTTTGATCTTATCGGGACTGATCGTGAGGACGAGCATCCGCGGCGCGTACGGCGAGAGCTCCGTGCGCGGCGTCTCGATCGTCTCCTTGAGCTTGTCGATGATGAAGAGACGCGATTTTTTCGCCTCGGTCATCGCCTCGCGCATGATGTCGATCGTGATGCCCGCGACCTTGATGTCCATCTGGATCGCGGTGATCCCGTCGACCGTTCCGGCGACCTTGAAATCCATCTCGCCGAGGGCGTCCTCGAGACCCTGGATGTCGGTGAGGATCGCGTGCTTCTTGCCGTGGAGCACGAGCCCCATCGCGACGCCCGCGACGTGCTTCGCGATCGGGACGCCCGCGTCCATGAGCGCGAGCGTCGAGCCGCAGACCGACGCCATCGACGACGACCCGTTGGACTCGAGCACTTCGCTGATGAGCCGCAGCGTGTACGGAAACTCCTCGATCGGCGGTAACACCGGGACGAGCGCGCGTTCGGCGAGATGGCCGTGACCGATCTCGCGACGGCCGGGCGCGCGCATCGGACGCGTCTCACCCGTCGAATACGGCGGGAAGTTGTAGTAGTGCATGTAGCGCTTGTTCGGAATCGCCATGATTCCGTCGAGACGCTGTTCGTCCGAGATCGAGCCGAGCGTCGCCGCGGTGAAGACCTGCGTCTGTCCGCGTTGGAACACGCCCGAACCGTGCACGCGCGGCACGTAATGGACCTTCGACCAGATCGCGCGGATGTCGCCGGGCTTGCGGCCGTCGGGACGGATCTTCTCGTCGACCACCATGATGCGAAGCTCTTCCTCTTCCATCACCTTGATGATCTTCTCGAAATCCTTATTGCTCGGATTCTCGAGCTTCGCTTTGATCGCGTCGTCGGTTTTCTTGCAACGCGCGATCGCTTCGGTACGCGTGAGCTTCGCGAACGCGTCGTTGCGTTCGCCCTTCTCGGTGACGCGCATCGCTTTGGCGACGTCCTTCTTGAACGTCTTCTCGACCCACGCCACGAGCGCCGCATCTTTTTCGGGGATCGCGAAGTCGCGTTTCGGTTTGCCCGCTTTTTTCGCGAGCTGATCGATCGCTTTGACGATCTTCTTGATCTCGTCGTGCGCGAACGCGACCGCGCCGAGGAAGTCTTCCTCGGAGATCTCGTTGCCGCCGCCTTCGACCATCATCACCGCATCGGACGTCCCGGCGACGACGATATCCATGCCGCCCGTTTCGTACTGCGGCATCGTCGGGTTACAGATATACTTCTTGTCTTCGTCGCGACCGACGCGGACCGCGGCGACCGTTTTCGAAAACGGCACGTCGGAGACGGCGAGCGCCGCGCCCGCGGCGCAGACCGCGAGCACGTCGGCATCGAGTTCGGAATCGATCGATAAGACGGTCGTGATGATCTGCACGTCGTTACGGAAACCGTCCGGGAATAACGGACGGATCGGACGATCGATCTGGCGCGCGGAGAGCACGCCGTGTTCTGAGGGGCGGCCTTCGCGTTTGATGTAGCCGCCGGGAATTTTGCCCGCCGCGTACATCTTCTCTTCGAAGTCGCAGGTCAGGGGAAAGAAATCGATGCCTTCGCGAGGCTTGTCGGATGCGGTGACGGCGGCGAGAACGACGTTCTGATCGCCGTAGCGGACGAGGGCGCTGCCGTTGGCTTGCTTGGCCAACTCACCGGTTTCGATGACAAGCGTCCGGCCACCGATCTCGAGCGAGACGGTATCTGGCACAGGTGCTCCTATTGCTGTTGCTTTTCGTTGTACTTTTTCGTTAACGGTTCCGGATTCGGAAATCGCCGCCGGGAGGCCTTTACGGGGACGCTCGCGCCGGAACCGGCGGTGTTCCGACGGTGTTGGAAGGGACCGGAGGACACGACCATGGCAAAATCGAGCAAGCAGCCCCGCTCCGTCGCCGTCGTTCCGCGGCTCGGTCCCCCGACGAATCTGCGGCCGGGGGGCGCGCACGAGAACAAGAAGCGACCGAATCGAGCCCACGAAAAAGCCGCCCTTCGCCGGGCGGCTTTCGACGTTCTCGGGCGATTTTCGGCGGGACGCTAGCGCGCTCGATGCGCGGCCGCGAGCGGCGCGATCCCGTCGGCGGTGCCGTCGATGCGGACGAGGTGCGGGTAGAGCGGGCCGCCGTGATAGTCGACGGTAACCGTGCGGTACAGGTTACCGCGTTTGAGGATGAAGCTCATCGGGGTCCCGGCCTTCTTCGCGGCGACGAGCTCGTCGCCGAGCGTATCGGAATCGAATTCGCGACCGTCGACGGCGACGACCGTGTCGCCGAAGCCGACCCCCGCGCGCGCGGCCGGCATGCCCGCGTATGCTTCGGAGATCTCGCCCTTCGCGTTGCCGCTGATGCCGAGCGAGTAGGCGGCCGAGAAGCCGTGGCCCTCTTTGAGACGTAACGCGAGATCTTCGTTCGGCTTGTCCGTGTACGCGAGGCGATAGCCGAGCGCTTCGAACGCGCTCGGCGGATGGAGCGCGACGCGATAGACGCGCGACTTGAAATATCCGTCCCAATCGTAGGGCTGATAGGCGTTCAGCGCCGCGACGAATTGTTCGTAGGTGTACGGATTCACTTCGGACGGCGTGTTGCGGATCCCGAAGAACGTCTTCGCGAACCCGTCGAGGTTCTTCTTGCCGTGCGAGAGTTCGGCGAGTCGCGCGTGCACGTCGAGCCAGAGCAACTTGCCCTCCACGTAGAAATCGCCCGCCGTCCGACGTTCGCCGCCGAGCGCGCGACCGGCGTCGTAGAGAAACGGCGCCGACGCCGCCGTGTCGATGAGCGGGCGGACCTTCCGGCCCGGCTCGTGATCTTCGTTCGCATAATCGAGCGCGAGCCCGTCGCGGTAGAAGGCGACCGGCGTGATGCCGGCGCGGACGGGCACGAGATCGCCGTAGTACTGCGTCATGCCTTCGTAGATCCACAGCAATTCCGTCTGCTCGGGCTTGAGAAAATCGTCGACCGCCAAGTCCGCGGGTCGCCGATACTTTCCGTCCCACGAATGATTGAATTCGTGCGACAGTAAGTCCGCGGTGCCGTAGAACGACTTGGGATCGGTGAGCGCGTCGCCGCCGCTTCCGTCGTCGCTCGAACTCCCGTGCTCGACGCCGTTTCCGGGCATGATGTCGCTGACGGTGAGGAGGAAGTGATAGTTCTTCCAATGACGCGCGCCGTAGATCGCGTCCATCTCGCCGACGATCGCGCGCAAGCCGTCGAGCGATTTATCGGGCAGTTCGAGTTGCGCCGGACGATCGGCGAACGCGTCGAGCTCGTTCGTGAACCCGTCGCGATCGAGTAACGTAAACTTCTTGAAGACGGTCCCGGCGTCGAGCGGCGAATCGACGAGCCGTTCCATCGTCGCGGGCGCGTACGACACGCGGTTGCCGGAGACGACGGGATCGGGCAGCGCCGTTTGCGCCGTCCACGCCGCGCTCGGCAACACGAGCGTCGGCGCGAACGAGACGGTCGAGATCGTCGCGTGCGCGGGATAGAGCAGATATTGGTTCCAATTAATCGCGAGGATCGTGCTCGTCGCGAGCCGCGACTCGCCGTACGTCCCGCCGCCGGCGTTGAGCGCGTCGAACGCGACGTCGATCGACGTCACGTCGCTCGGCACGGCGATGTGGAAGACGTTGAGGTCGGCGAGATCGCGCGACCACGGAATCTCGCGCGTCCCGCTCGTCACGTGCAACGCGACGAGGTTGCGGATCGGCCCTTCGGGTCCGTGCTCGCCCGGAACCCAACGCGGATAGGCGAGATCGACCGTTCCGGCGGTGACGGGTACGGTCTCGCGCACGTGGACGACGCTCGTGGTCGGCGCGTCGCTCGCGTCGACTTCGAGCGCGATCGGCGTGCCGACGGGCGTCGCCGCCCGCGCGCCGGCGGACGCGAGGATCAAGGCGACGGCGAGCGACGCGACGCCGATCGGGAACGAACGTTTGGTAATCACGCGATACTCCGCAAGAAATGAGATGGGATGCGTCGGTTCGCTTTATTCGCGATTCTCGATCCGACCTCGCCCGACGGCGCTCCTCGAACATCGACTCGGCGTCGTTCGATCGAGTTCCGGTCTTCTCGGTTCGCTAAGCGACGACGGCGCGCAAGATCTCCGCGATCGCACCGACCGATAACGCCATCGTCGCGTCGCCCACCACGAACTCGAGGCGCTGGACCTGCGGCACGACGGTCGGCGCGAGGCGCGCGAACACGAACGTCCCGCGCTCGCGCGCGTGGGCGTGGGCGCGCGCTTCGAGCGCGTCTCGATCTCCGCGGATGTGGACGTGAAACGTATTCGTGTGCGGGGGATTCGGCACCACGTCGATCCGCCCGGGATCCGAGATCTCGCGCGCGATCGCGATGGCGCGCTCGCGAAAGGCCGCCATCTTCGGCAGATTGCGCGCGAACGCGCGCTCCGCGGAAAGAAGATACGGCGCGATCGTGACGGGCCGTCCGCCGTGACGGTGTTGCCACACGCGCGCCTCCGCGATGAAATCGGCCGGACCCGCGAGCACCGCGCCCGCGAGCGCGCCGAGGCCCTTATAGAACGAGACGTAGACCGAGTCGAAGAGCGACGCGATCTCCGCATGCGTGCGACCGTAGTGCGGCGCCGCTTCCCACAAGCGCGCGCCGTCGAGATGCACGGCCGCGCCCGTCGCGCGCATCGTCGCGACGAGTTCGAGCAGATCGTTCCAAGCCGGCAGTTGCGCGCCGATCTCGCGTTGCGGGAGTTCGACGACGAACGCGCCGACGGGGACGCCGAGCGCGCGCACGTCGTCCGGCGTCACGAGCCGCGACGCATTTCCCACGGTCATCGCGTGGAGCGATTGCAAGAACGCGTACGCGCGCGCTTCGTGGATCTCGAGATGACACGTGGGATGGAACGCGATCGAAGCGTTCCCGCGGCGCGCGCACCAGATCCGGAGCGCGATCTGTTGTGCGAGCGTGCCGGTCGGCATGAAGACGGCCGACTCCATGCCGAGTTCGGTCGCGATGCGCCCTTCGAACGCTTGCAGACGATCGCCCGAGCCGTACGAATCCGCGACCTCGTCGTCCGCGACGTCGCGCGCGATCTCGCGCAGCGACGTGCGATAGCCGTCCGGCGCGTGGTGCGTGAGCGCGAAGGCGCACGACGCGCGGAGCGCGCGAAGCTCGGAGTCGGTCACGTGCCCGACGCCTGCGATACCGTCCGAAGGCCGAAAGGGACGGCGCGCGGCGCGAGTCGGGGGCTCCGTCCGCCCGCGTTCGTCGGATCCGGCCGAAAGCGTGCGGATGGCGCTAACGACGGGGGCCGCTTCAGCGGGACGTTAGCGACGCAGGCCCAGATCGGCGATGAGCTTACGATAGCGCTCCAGATCTTTTTTCTGGAGGTAGCCCAGGAGGCGGCGGCGTTGGCCGACCTGCATCAAGAGCCCGCGGCGGCTGTGATGGTCCTTCTTGTGGACCTTGAGGTGCTCGGTGAGCTGATTGATCGAAGCGGTCAACACGGCGACTTGGACGTCCGCGGATCCCGTATCTCCCGGCGTACGGCCGTAGCGCGTGGAGAGCTCTTGCTTCTGTTCTTTCGTGATGGGCATGGTACGGAGGCTCCTCGTTCAAGGATCGTCTCGCTTCGGCTCCAGAGATCGTCCTCGCGGAACGGACCGGGCCGGCGACCGACGGATCATAGCAGAGCCGCTCCCCCGCGTCCAGCGCTCCGGGCGGCCTCGCGTCGCACGCACGCCCGCATCGGGCTTGCGGTTAGTTTCCCCGCGACGTCGACGTCGGACACGCAAGCGCGCATTCCGTTTGGATCGCCCGGCCGAGGGCGTCGCGCGGCCCGTCTCGTCGGGCGACGGCATTCCCGAGCCGACCCACGAGCGCTACGCGCGGAGCATGAGAAGGGGAAGCGGGGCGGCGAATGCGTGCGGCTGCCATGTCACGTTTCGTCGCCGTCGGTTCCACGAGAGACATCCCCGCGGGCGGCGCGCACGCCTACGTCGTCGGCGATCGCGAGGTCGCCGTCTTCAACGTCGACGGCGCGTACTACGCGATCGAGAACGCGTGTCCGCATCAGGGCGGACCGCTCGCCGAAGGTTTCGTGGAAGGCGCGGTCGTGACGTGCCCGTGGCACGCCTGGTGCTTCGACGTGCGCACGGGGAAGATGCCGCTCGGCGAGTATTCGACCGTCGACGCCTTCGAGGTTCAGATCGAGGGTTCGACCATCAGCGTCTCGCGCGATCCGCGCGTCTGAAGCGCGCCCGGTAACTCGCCGACGCGCCGCGTCCCCGACGCGAACATCGCGATGCGCAGCGCCGCGATCGTGCGTTCGATCCGGCGGAGCACGGCGTCGGCCGAAATCGTCGCGGGTTCGAGAAACGGCAGCGCGGCGGCCGCGGCGTTCGCGCCGATCGCGAGCGACTTCGCGACGTCGACGCCCGTCCGCACGCCGCCGCTCGCGATGACGACCGCATGCGGGAACGCCGCGCGAATCGCCACGCACGCGTCGACCGTCGGATAGCCCCACGCGGCGAACGCCTCCGCGAGCGCCTCGTGCTCGGGATCGCCCGCGCGTCGGCCCTCGACGCGCGCCCACGACGTGCCGCCCGCGCCCGCGACGTCGATCGCGGAGACGCCCGCGTCGAGCAGCCGTCCCGCCGTGCGGACGGAGATGCCGGAGCCGACGCTCTTCGCGATCACGGGGAGTTCGAGCGCGCGACAGAGCGCGCCGATCGGTCGCAAGAGATCGCGGAAGTTCGTGTCGCCGCGTACCTGTAGCGCTTCCTGTAACGGGTTGAGATGGAGGTAGAGCCCGTTCGCGCCGACGTCGGCGATCGCGCGGCGCACGTCGTCGACGCTCACGCCGTAATTGAATTGCACGGCGCCGAGATTCGCGAAGAGCACGAGACGCGGCGCGACGTCGCGCACGTGGTACGTCCCGAGCAGCGAGGGATCGGCGAGCGCGGCGCGTTGGCTGCCGAGCGCGAGCGCCACGCCCGCGGCTTCGGCCGCGATCGCGAGGTTGCGGTTGATCTCGCGCGCGCGCTCGGTTCCGCCCGTCATCGACGAGACGATCAGCGGCGCGGCGAGCGGATAGCCGAGGAGCGAGCCCGAGCAGTCCACGTCTTCGAGCGCGCATTCCGGCAACGCCTCGTGTCGCAACGAGACGCGCGAGAATCCGGCGTCGAGATGCGAGGCGACGTCTTCTTGCAGGCAGATATCGAGGTGGCGGGATTTGCGCGCTTCGATTTCGCGCGCCGCGGGCGTGTCGGCCGACATCAGCGAACGTGCTCGATTACTGTGATGGATGACTCCGATCGCGAGACTGGTGTGTCGACGGCGACCGATGCCGTCTGGGACGGGACGACGGGGACGGCCGGTGGGTCCGTATTCGGCGCGAGACTCGCGGACCTCGTTCGGGGGCGCGGTCTCGAGCCCGCATCGTTTGCCGATGCCGCTCGACTCGAACATACCCGTTACGCGCGAATCCTCGCGGGTGAGTCACGGGTGACCGTCCCCGAGCTCGCGCGGATTGCTACGGCGCTCAAACTTCGGGCGATCGAGTTCTTGCAGCAGGCGAATTTCCTCTCGCTCGAGGTCTACGCGCTCGGCCTCGATCCGCTCTACTTCCTGCCCCCGGGGCAAGTCCGACACGACGCGAGGATCTACATGCGCGAGATCAATCCGCGTCACGCCGTACCGGAACGCGACATGCTCGTGCGGAACCCAACGCTCAAATCGCTCGCGACGGATGCCGTTTTGGATCCGCTCGGCATTTTGGAACTCGAGCTCGCGTATCTCTTGCGGGCCGCGGTTCAATCGACCGGAGGACGCCTGTGAGACCCACCTTCATCCGTCGCGGCTTTACGGCCGCGCTCGTCGCCGTCGCCGCGACGCTCGTCGCCTGCAGCGATACGAAATCCGTCCCCGTCCTCGGCGGGTCGCCGACGCCCTCGGGATCGGCGAGCGCGACGCCGACCGCAAAGCCCACGCCGACCGCGACGCCGACGATCGCCGCCGTGCAGTATACGGCCGTGGGCGCGAGCGATGCGGTGGGCTACAACGCCTCGGTGCCCTGCGCGAACCCTCCCACCGTCGCCGTCCCGACGTGCCCCGGCGGGACGGGGTACGTTCCGCTACTCGGCGCCTCGTACGCCAAGGCGAAGGGCGCGTCGCTCGTGCTCGACGATCTCGGCATCTCGGGCGCCGTGCTCGGCCCCGATATCAAAACGTTGACCAACATGTACGCTTCGGCGAGCGGCGCGACCCCGTGTCAGCCGCGCACGGCGGCCGACGCCGTCCCGGCGGACTTCATCACGAACGAGCTCCCGAACGTGCCCGCGACCGCCACGTTCGTGACGGTATTCGCAGGCGGCAACGATACGAACGGCATCGTGAACGCGCTGGCGTGCGGCGCGGGCGGAACGACGACGGCCTCGCAGACGGCGTTCATCACGACGTGGATCACGAACTTCGGGAACGACTTCGAGAGTCTCGTGGCGCAGATCCATTCCAAGGCGCCGAACGCGTACATCGTCGTCGCGAACCTGCCGAACTTCTCGCAGATTCCGATCGGCATCGAGATCTCCCAAACGAATCCGACGGCGGGTCAAGCGCTCGCGGCGGTCTCCGTCGGCATCGATCAGAACGTGATCAACAAGGCGACGGCCTTCGGGGTCCCCGTCGTCGACCTGCTCTGCAACGCGGCGTCGTACCTCAAATCGAACTTCTATCCCGGACCGCTCGCCGACGGCTTCCATCCCAACGACGCGGGATATGCCGCGTTCGCGGCGGCGTTTCTGGCGCAGAGCACCACGGCGACGCCGACCCCGCCCGCCGCGACCTGTTCGTACGCGACCGCGACGTCGCGCCTCCGTTCGCCCGTCGCGATCCCGATCCGCGCCTTCGAACATCGGTAGGGCGATCTCGGGCGGCGGTCCGCACGGGAACGCCGCCCGGGGCTCGGGAACCAGAAGCGCATCATGCAATCAGGAATCGAAGGGAAACGGATCGCCGCGTTGATCGGCGACGGTTTCGAAGAGGCGGAGCTCGCGGAGCCCCGCCGGGTGCTCGAGGAGCAGGGCGCGATCGTGACGATCGTCGGCGTCGACGACAAAGCGACGCAACGGATCCGCGGTAAGCGCGGGCTCGACGACGGTCAACCGGCGGTCGCCGAGGAAGTCGTCGCCGACTGTACGGCCGAGGATTTCGACGCGCTCCTCATTCCGGGCGGACTCTCGCCCGACCGCATCCGCGCGAACCGCGAAGTGCAACGCTTCGTCAAGGAATTCGACACGGCGAAAAAGCCGACGTTCTCGATCGGCCACGGCGCGCACGTCCTGATCTCGGCCCAAGTCGTCCGCGGCCGCACGATGACGGGCTCCCCCTCGATCTCCGACGACATCCGTAACGCCGGCGGTCTCTTTCGCGATCAGCCGACCGTCCAAGACGGCCACTGGATCACGACCCGCGGCATCGCCGACATCATCCTCTTCAACCGTGCGATGGTGGAGAAGCTCGCCGCCGCGGTGACGCAACCGGTTTAACGGAGAGCGCGCCGATCGCGTTCACGATTCGATCGCGTACGCGCACGGAACGCCGCTCGGGCACGCCGACGCGATCTCGGTCTCGCACGTCGTCGGCACGGACCCGCCGTCCGGGACGCGAAGGGCTCGTCTACTGCGGAGCGATTCCGCCTCGCACGGTTTCCGGCAACGGATCGTAACGTGCGAGCGTCTCGCCGAAGGCGCGCAGCGCGAGGAAGCCGATCGCGGCTGCGATCGCCCCGCTCCAGGCGAGGTCGCCGCCGTCGTGGAGGAGATACGGAAGGCCGACGACCGATCCGGTCGAGGCGGTGAGGAACATGTAGAGCCACGCGCGCGGGCCGTCTCGGAAAACGGCGGAAAGCGCGACGAGCGATCCGGCCACGTTCGCGAAGAGCATCGATACGAACAGGTCGGCCGAAAGCGGTGCGCCGCGAAGCGCGAGGCCGAGCGCGAATCCGAGCGGGCCGGCGAGCGAGGCGAGCATCGGCGCGACCGCGAGCGCGCGCGCGAGTTGACGACCGAATAACGGCATCGCGAAGTACGACGTGCCGCGCATCTTCGCGGCCTGTCGCGTTTCGATGCCGCCCGCGATCGGCAACACCGCGAACGCGATCGTCACGCGCGTGAAGCCCTCACGGTCGAGAAGCGGCGCGAAGATCGTGACGATCGTCGCGAGGATCGCGAACGCGATCGCCCAGTCCGCCGCGAATCGGCGATCGATGCCGCGCCGCACGATCGCGCTCGACGCGCGGAGACCGTTCACGCTAAGATCGCGTTCGCCACGTCGATGCTCGCGACGCGCGCGCCGACGTGCGTCGCGATGACCGCGATCTGCGGAAACGCTTCCGCGACGGTATCGGTCGTCGCCTCCGACGGCTGATCGAGCACCGCGAACGTGACGCCCGGCGCGAGCGCGAGCGCGACGGCGCGCGCGTAGGGATCGAGCGGATCGCCGAAGCGTTCGAGTATCGCGTCGGCCCGCGCGCGCGTTTCCGCGACGTCGAGACCCCAGACCTCCGCGCGGAAGGCGGCCTCGCACGCGAAGGCGTGACGGTCGCCGAGGAAACCACGCGCGTCGACGAATCCGCAACGTCGCTTCGCCTCGGGCGGCTGGAGGCGCGTATCGAAGTCGCCGACGTAGATCGTGCCCGTCGTCGGCTTCACGATTCCGGCGAACATGCGCGCGGCGATCGACGCCGCGCGCGTCGTCGGCGCGTCGATCGCGAAGCGCGTGCCGCCGTGCACCACCGCGTCGAACGGGCCGACGACGTCGCCGCGGGGATCGGCGAAGGTCGCGCCGAGCGCGCGGACGACGATCACGCGAGAACGCGCGTGAGGCGGGCGCTCGGACGCTCCGCGCGCCCGACCTTATGGCATTCGACGAAACGGCCGTCGCGTTCGATCGCGACGATGTCGGCCGTGTAATCGTAGCGCCCGGTCCCCGCGAAGAACGCGCTGCCGACGGCGTAGGCGTCGACCGGAACGTCCTCCGCTTCGAACGCGCGGATCTTGCGCGCGTCGAACCCGCCGCTGGCCACGATCTTCACGCCCGTAAAGCCCTCGCCGTCGAGCGCGGCGCGGACGTTGCGCACGAGTTGCGGCACGACGCCCGTCGGCGAGAACGTCCCCATCTCGGACCAGAGCGATTTGTCGACGAGCGTCCCCGACGTGTCGAGCCGCACGCCCCACAGCCGCTTGCCGAGCGCGCGCGCGACCGCGAGCGTCGTCCCGACGCAGTCGTTCTCGAAATCGACGAGCGAGATGAGATGGACGTCGGGATCGATGTATTCGGCGAACTTCTGCGTCGCGAGGACGGTATCGCCGCCGTACGCCGCGATCAGCGCGTGCGGGACGGTACCCATCCCGCGCGAACCCCACCATTCGGCGTTCGCGTCGGTCGAGACGCCGAGCGCGCCCGAGATGTACGCGGCGTAGCCGTCGCCCGTCTGCATCTGGTGGTGATCGAAGCGTGCCGGGAAGAACAACACGTCCTTACCTTCCGCAGCGGTGACGATCTCGCGCGCGTTCGTCGCGATGCGGGTCCGACGCGAGAGGACGCCGAGATAACACGTCTCGAGATGCGCGAAGAGCGTGTAGTCGCCCTCGATCGTGAGCACCGTCTCGAACGGGTCGATCTCGTCGCCGTCGTGGAGCGCGCGGACGTCGAGGTCGTTCCACCCATCGTGCCACGCGCCGTCGATCGTGTGCCCCGTGCATTGGCGCAGGATCGCGAGCGCTTCGTCGATGCCGCAGAGCACGGCGCGATGGCGCTGGAACACCTGCATGCGGACGCGTTGGGCGCGGCCGTCCCGTTCGAGGATCTCGCGCGTGCGATTGAAGTAGGTGTCGGAATAATATCCGGCACGCATCTTTTCGACGGGGAGGTTGAAGACGCTCGGATCCAAGCGCCGGACGCGCAGCATGGGACGTTCGTACGGATTCGACGAATGGTCGTCCTCTCGTGAGTGCCTCGTTGACGAATAGCCAGATCGCGGGGACGTTGCGCGAGATCCGCCTCCTGATGGAATTCTCGGGCGAGCCGTTCTTCAAGTTCATGGCCTACGAGCGCGCCGCGGAGACGCTCGAGAACGCGCCGCCGGTCGCGGCGCTCGTCGCCGACGGCGGGCTCGCGAAGCTCCCGGGGATCGGCAAGACGATCGCCGCGCGCGTGGTCGAACTCGCCGAAACGGGCAGGAGCGCGTATTACGACGAGCTCGCGACGCGCTATCCGCCGAGCCTCATCGAGGTCCTCGGCGTGCACGGGATCGGCATGAAGACGGCACAGGCGCTCTTCGCGGATCACGGCATCGCCTCGCTCGCCGATCTCGAGCGCGCGCTCGAATCGGGCGCGCTCGCGAGCGTACCGCGCCTCGGAACGAAATCGCTCGAGAACATCAAGCGCGGCGTCCTCGCCTACAAGGGTCGGCGGACGCGGACACCGATCGGCCGCGCGCTGCCCCTCGCGCGCACGATCGTCGCGTATCTCGCCGAGGGCGGCGCCGCCGAAAATCTCACGATCGCGGGAAGCCTGCGCCGCGCGGAGGTGACGGTCGGCGACATCGACATCGTCTGCACGTCGCGCGAACCGGGCGACGTGATCGCGCGCTTCGTGAAGTGGGAGCGCGCGCAGGCCGTCCTCGCCGAGGGCGTGACGAAGGCCTCGATCTGGGTCGAGAACGGCTTGCAGATCGATCTCCGCGTCCTTCCCGTCGAGGTCTTCGGCAATTTACTTCAGCACTTCACGGGTTCGCGCGAGCACAACATCCAGCTCCGCGAGTACGCGGTGCGCAAGGGACTGCGCGTGAGCGAGAACGGCGTGCTCGACGTCGCGACGGGCGCGAACCGCACGTGCCGGACCGAAGCGGACGTCTACGACGCGCTCGGCCTGCCGTACATCCCGCCGGAGATGCGACTCGGCGTCGGCGAACTCGACGCGGCCCGCGCGGGCGAACTGCCGACGCCCGTCGATCTCGGCGATCTGCTCGGCGACTTCCACATGCACTGCACGTGGAGCGACGGGAAGGATCCGCTCGAAGGGATGATCGCCGCGGCGAAAGCGCGCGGGTATGCGTACCATTCGATCTCCGATCACTCGTGGGGACGACGCGGCGTCGGACTCGATCCGAACGATCTGCGCGCGCAGCGCGAGAAGATCCGGGCGCTCGGCGACAAGCACGGGATCCGCACGCTCTGCTCGGCCGAAGTCGACATCCTGGTCGACGGGAGTCTCGATTATCCGGGCGACGTGCTCGCCGAACTCGACATCGTCGTCGCGAGCGTTCACGACGCGACGAACATCTCGCGCGAGGCGATGACCGCGCGCATCGTGCGCGCGTGCGAGAATCCGTACGTCACGATCATCGGCCATCCGACCGGCCGCAACGTCGGGACGTTCCCGGGATACGAATTCGATTACGACGCGGTGTTCGCCGCGGCCGCGCGCACCGGCACCGCGCTCGAGATCGACGGACAACCCGCGCGTCTCGATCTCCCGAGCGGGCTCGCGCGGCGCGCGCGTGCGTTCGGCGTCACGTTCTCGCTCGATAGCGACGCTCACGCGATCGACCATCTCGAGAACGTCGCCTACGCCGTCGGACAGGCGAGACGGGCCTGGATCACATCGGGCGAAGTGCTCAACGCTCGTCCGCTCGTGGACGTGCTCGCATTCGTCGCGGCGAAACGCGGCGCGCGCGCGTAAGCGCTCTCACAGTCGTTTACCGAAGCGCATAACGCCCGAAATACCGGATACAGGGGCGTTATTGCTTTACTCGGTCGGCGTCGCACGACGATGCCGCGGCTTCATGGAGGAAGCGCGATGTCTCTACACGTGCGGGCGCTCGGCTCGCTCTGCATCATCGGATTGAGCCTCGCCGGTTGCGGCGGCGGCGGAAGCACCGGCGGTTCCGCGCTCGTTCCCGGCGGCTCGACGAGCGGCACGACGGCGCACGCGATCACGTTCGGTACGGCGTCGGCGGCGCCGATGGCGATCGCGGAGTCGCGCGTCTTCCAACCGGCGGAAGTCGGCTACGCGGGGACGTTCACGGCGACGAGTTCGTCACCGAGCGTGATGTCGATCGCTCCGACGTCCGGCCCCGGACCGTTCACCGCACACGCGTTGAAGTACGGCGTAACGACGGTAACGGTGAGCGACGCGAACGGCAACTCGATCTCGGTTCCGATCTCCGTCTCGCCGATCTTATTCGGAACGCTGTCGACGGCGCCGCTCGGCCTGCACGAGACCCGTTCGCTCGCTCCGAGCGAATCCGGATACACGGGCACCTTTTCGGCGTTTTCGTCGAACTCGAATATCCTCACGGTTTCGCCGTCGGGTTCCGGTGCGTTCACGATCACGGGCGCGTCGCTCGGGACGGCGACGATCACGGTCGACGATTCGAGCGGTCACTCCGCATCGGTGCAACTGACCGTGTCGACGAACGGCTCCGGCTCGCCGATCGTCGCCGCGACGGCGACCCCGACGAGCGCGCCGAGCACGCTTCCCTCGGGCCTGCCGACGTCGCTTCCGTCGGGGAAGCCGACCGCGCTGCCCTCCGGGCTCCCGACGACGCTTCCGTCGACGCTTCC